>CAZDHC010000040.1:0-25949 GCA_964505225.1 uncultured Bdellovibrio sp.
CATAGACACCTATGAAGTCAGGCCTGAACTGACGCACTTCTTCTTCAATATTATCTCTGCCGCAATATTTTTTCCATTCATTAAGCCAGCAGCAAAATACATCGAAAAGTTATTCCCAAAAAATCCTAAAGATGATTTTACGGCTGAATACCTCAATATGAACAATTATCAATCGACCGCATTAGCAGTTAGCTACGCCCACCGGGAAATTATGCGAACGGCTGACATTGTTCTTACAATGATTATAGATTCGGTTAAATTGTTTGAGACGGTGGATGTCGCAATGATCGAATCCATTCGCGATCGCGACAACAAAGTGGATTATCTATATCGCGAAACTAAAATGTTTTTATTAGATCACGCCAACAAAAGCTCTACTGCAGTTCACCAAAACATTATGAGCATGATTATGTTTTTAAGTGACTTGGAGCGGGCCGCGGACTCAATCGACATCAACTTGATCACCCTAGCCGCTAAAAAGAACGCCCTGAAGCTTGAGTTTTCCGAAGAAGGCTGGAGAGAAATCCAAGAAATGCACGCAGCTGTGATCCGAGTTGCGAGCCTAGCAATTAACGCCTACAACAATAAAGAAATGTGCGAACAGGCCATCCAACTAAAACGAGATCTTGCAAAAATGCAAATCCAATTGCGAGAGAATCACATCACCAGATTAAATCGAGGCCTTCGCGAATCCATCAACACAAGTTCAATTCATTTAGATTTACTTTCTGAATACAAAAGAATTGCGAGCTTGCTAGTTTCACATGCCTACAACACAACTTTGAATCACTAGGATTTGATACGGTGTTGCGCAGAAAAGTGACTGGCACCTTGATGCGGCTGTAAAAAGACCTAATAATATATCAATGTTTCAATTTAAAAATCAGCGAGGAATGAACTTAACCGAGCTCATGGTCTACACCGCAATCATGGCGATTGTTGCTGCCGGCCTTTCTTCGTTTGGTGTCTACATAGCCCAACAGAGATTTTCACAGGAAAAAGATCAAAATTTAAGCACCCTCAAAAGTAACGTTGTTCAAGCCATCAAAAGCCCTCAATACATAAAAGATAGTTTAGCTGGCTCCTGCATTATCAATCCAACCGCAAAGTGCAATCATCAATCAACTCAAGCTTTTTTAAATCTAAAAAGAATGGCCACAAGCGCTCCCGGTCAAACTACAATCACTGGTGCCGATGGTTCAACTTGCTATAGCATGAAAGGCCAATCCTGCGGCGAAACTTGTGATGCCACTTGTCCAATTGTTGTTGAAACTAAGTATCGAATTATTTGCACGGGCGGCACTTCCAGCTCCACGGGCGGCACTCGTAACCAGTGCCCGTCTGGGCAGGCCACCTTGTTGGTCGAGTATTCGCTGAATCCAATAGCCGGAATCAATCCAAAAGAAAATTTTAAGCCGATTAAAGGCGTACAGGTCGTCAGTCCTAAAAATTTATGGGGGAGCAACGATGTCGCCAGACTGAACGAAGGGGCCGCCGCTACTGAATTGACCGAAAGATCTTCGACCAATGTTGTAAAATGCGTCGCAGGTACTATTCTAGTGGGACTGCAAGCAGATGGAACTCCAGAGTGCAAATCTATGGTCGACTCAGGTCAACACACCTGCCCCGCTGGGAAAATACTTGGGGGCTATGAAATCGACCCCGTCACCAAGGAATTCAAAGCCATTTGCCGAGACTTCACTTGTCCTGGCAATCAGGTTTTAACCGGCTTTGATTCCACTGGCGCGCCCATTTGCACCAACATTAATCCCGGAAATGACCAGTGTGATCCCGGCACTGCTGCTTCACCGACAGGAATTTTCATGACCGGGATCTCCATCCCCGTCGGAAAACCAATTTGCAGAAAAAAAACCTGCCTTCCGGGGGAAATTTTCGCCAGATACAACGCCGATGGAAGCGCGTTTTGCGTGACCACCAGCTTTATCCCTCGCTGTCCAGCTGGGACCTGCTACCCTCCGCCGGATTACACTCCTCCATCAATGGGAACTTTCTATAATTCATCATTGGTTCCATTGGGGTATGATGGCTTTCCTTGGGTGACGGTTTGGAGCAACGGCGAACCGCTTCAAGGCTATCGCATGACTTACAAAAATTTTACTGCAGGCGGCGGCAGCCTTACGGTTTCAAATTTATTTACAGACAGCCTCGGCGCAGGAACGAAAACCTGCCAGATTGATGGCGCGATACCTGGCCCCAATCACACCTGCGAACACAGCTGGACAAACGTTACCAGAGCAAAAGGTGATTGCGGTTATTACGGACCTCCGCCAAATGTTGATCAGCCGGGTGTTTTATATGCGGGAAGCAATGTCTGCCAAAATTGGACAAGAAACTCTGCTGCAGGCTGCAAAACAGCTGATTCGCGCACCAGCGCCTGCCCAATACAGTACACCCCTGGCTGGATCAACCCCAATAACTGTAGCGATTGCGGCAATCCCGGCGACGGCTGCTGCCAATACAAAGTGGGACCCTCATCAACTTTTCCATCTGAGATTAACTCGACATCATCAGAAACCCTATCCGTTGATAGCGTAAACTTCGGAAATGGATCTTCTGGCCCAGGAACAGCTACCTGCCGAAATTCCAACGTAGCACCTCACAATAACACAAACACCACTTATCCAAGTGGCCTCAGCGTTGGCAGTACCTTTAATCATTCTTACAATGTCACAGTCAGGGCATCATGCAATTACACCTACACAAAATAAAAAATCAAAAGGGTGGATTGCTGATCGAGTCTTTGGTGTCAGTTTTAATTATTTCTATTGCGGCAATGTCTGCCATCCAGGTTTCTTCGATGTATTCAGACAACAAACGACAGGTCAACAACCAGTCCGGCAGAAATCAAACGGTCGATTTTATCGTTGGTACCGCAAACTCTGCCGCTGCTCTGTATTGGGCGGCAACTTTGCCAGGCACTGGAAACACCGCCTTGAAAGATTGCTTACTGGGAACAAGTTCAAACACCGGCTGCAGCGCTCTTTCCGGCGGTATGCCGCAAAAGCAACCTTTGAGTTTGTATGCCGTCAACCAAGACTTAAAAATTTCAAGCTCAGCGCTTGGACCCAGTACTGTTTTTCTTAAAAAAGATTCCCCTGAAGTCTGCCCGGGTGTCACAGTTGCCAACGAGGCCTGCCCCATCAGCGTGCGCACAACCTTTACCGCAATTTGTCCTATGAACGCTTCCAGTTGCAAGCAGGCACAGGCCATCCAGGTCAATTACGAAATTGAAAATGTTTCTAATCAAATCAGAAAAGTGACGGGCGAAACAATCATTCAGTCTCAACAAGCCTCACTGCTTAAGACTCAAGACAACACAACACCCACTGATCCCAGTACAAATTCAGGCTGCCTAGACAATGAAGTATCAGTGGGCTTTGACGGAGTTGGAAATTTAATTTGTCAAAACATTGAAAATATTTGTCCACCAGGAACGATCGTCGTTGGAGTTGATAAATACGGCAGACCCATTACCTCTTTACTTTCAGCGACTGAAGGCACCGGAAAATATGATTCGACCGCAGTCAACCATATCCAATGTGTGCCTTTGACCTGCGCCGGAGCCCTTTTGATTGGAGTCAACAAACAGGCGACACCAAATATTTTGGCAAATTGTTTTTCAACTTCGATTTCCTGCTCCGCGACTTCCGCTGAAGTCTTAATGGATGTCACCGCCAACGCCACTCCAGAATGTGCGACTTTAGCTTCTTGCAGTGCCGCCAACCCAGACGGAACCCAAATTGGTCAAAATAATTTCACTCAAGATTTCGCTGGCGGCTACAATGTTGCACTAACCGGAACTACGGGTGGAGTAAATTCGACTTGTAAGCCATTTGGCTGTGGTATCAATATGTATATGTCCTCATGGGATGCTTACAACAATTGCGCTTCAATTACCGGCACCACTCCGCCTTCGACCACAGTCACCGTCACCACCACTTCGACAAGCACCACCACTTCGACGATTCCTGGCTCCACAACCACGACATCTTCAACTACAACTACAACTTTGCCTTGCCCATCTCCTAGATCTATTATTGGCGGCATCTGTCGCTGCCCAGCTCCTTTAACTTATTTGCCAGACACCAACGAATGCTTAGATTGCAGTCTACCCGTGAATTCAGTCACGTGTGACTTGTGTCCAATCGGCGCAACTTACGACAATGCCACCGACACTTGCATCTGCACTGATCCAAACGAATATTATGATGATGTTGCATTAGATTGCCACTCGGCTGTGTCTTATACATTGTCTGAAGACTATCGAATGACGATCAATAAAACTGTGCCACCTTCAAGCAAAACTGCGTGCGCTAAATTCACATTTACCACAAAAGTTTGGGTCAAAAAGGGAACTCCAAAAGTTGTTGAACTGGATCGTTCCAGTGGAAACACTGACGTTTCGGTCGTCTACAATGGCGCACCGGTTGGTTGCGATATACCTTGGCCAAATACAAGAGTCGGCACCAACAGTTCTTGCATGGAAGTTATCCAAAGCCGCACCCCGGTCCCTTATGCTCGTCTTGAAATTACCTATAATGGCAATGGCTCCTATTCTTTGAATTTTTTAGATGTTGGCACCTCAACCGGCGAAAGCGGCTCTCAAAATTTTGCAACCGCGATTTGCGTGCCACCCTAATCTGTGAATGATTTTGTATTGGAATGAGACACTCTAAAGAAATTGAATAGGATTTCATTCAACATTTCAAATTTTTAGTTTAGCCTAATATGGGTACCAACAAAATGTGACCGGGGGAAACTTGTGAGCCAAAATAAAACTGCAAATGTTTTATTGTTTTTAATTATCTTTTTGACCGGAAATCAGCTTTTCGCTTGCCCGGCACCAGGAAGTGACGGCCCACCTTTGGTGAGCAATGGCACCGACAGAGCCTCGGGCTTAGCTGTCGCAGTCAGCTGTCCCGCAGCCAAAGATTTCAAAATGGGCCCAACAGTCAGAATCAGTAATGTTGAAGTTCCTACAGGCGCAATAACTGGTAACAAAATTCCGTCTATGGGAATTGATGGTGGAGATTTTCGAACTGGAGGCCCCACTTTCGGAGCTGACGATGGATTTATGATTGTGACTCCAGATGGCGGAGCCTACATCTTGGGATTCAACTCCAATGCGGTTCGAGAAGGTAGTGCCGATATGGATTGCAACGAAAGGGACGTCCAATTTCGTCAAAACTTTAGAAACCCAATTTTACAGTTTGCCAGCATCGGCTTCTATAGAATTAATTCAGCAAATGCCCGGACTTCAGGTTGCAGACCAGCCAACTCTGGAGAGTTCTCCGGACTACCTCATTTAATGCGTAAAGTCTCCCAAATGATTGTAGGCCAATCAGGCTATACAGGCTCTGCTGTACCTACAACCCTGGATGCTACAGGACATGCAAGCGGAGACGGAACTCTGTTTCCAGCGGGCTCAGTTGTCGTTCTTTTTGATGACACGCCAGACATGGGAGGCTCCATCGATTTGGCCGGAATTTCCTCAAGCGCAGTTTCCGTGACCACGACTGCGGCTACCCGAGTAGTCACAGTGTCGGAAAAAATTGAGACTCAAACAGCAATGAATACAAAATGGGGAGACAGCTGGAAAAGCTGGTTAACAAACCTTGCTCGGCAGATGGGAATTTCTAAAACCACACATCGAGGCAACGGCAGACGAAATGGCTTAAGTGCAGGCTCCGATGATCGTTACCATGACAGCCGATCCGGTTACAACCAAAACACCAGTGACGACAAAAAGAAAAAAAGAAATGGCGATCCAGGGGATGAGGATTAAAATCACCAAAAAAATTACAGCTTTGACGGAGTCCTAGATGAACTTGAACCAACTTAAAAATAAAGATACAATTTTACTCATTGTCGTAGTCTTTTTGGGCGTGGCATTAGTCTTTGGCGTTCGGCACTACAAAGCTCGAGATCAAAGATTGGCCATTCTCAGCCAAGCTCTAGATCAAAGAACTAGCAAAGCACTTCAAGAGATTATTCAATCGTCAAAAAACATGGTCTATGTTGGATATAAAGGGTCATACACAATGGTCCCAAAACCCTATTTGGCACAAGTTCCCGAATCTAAAGAAATCACTTTTTCCGACGAACCCCAAGCCGACAAAAAATATTTAAGCCCCTTTCAGATGGCATTTAATCATTCGAATGTTTTTACCATCTTTCGTGTGAACCGAAAAATAGTTGAAGAACAGAACGTCAAAATTTCAAAAAAACTTTTGGATCAGTTCAAAGCGACCCACAAGAATAAAGTCATAGCAATTTCTGACACCAACAGCGTTTTTACTTTCTCTTATGAAATCGTGAATGAATAATCCATTCTTCCAGGATTTGAAATGAATCGTAAAACGATTGAAATTCTCATTAAATTCTCTATCACCACCTGTTTTGTCGGCCACGGGATCATGGCGCTCAAATCGGCACATGCCTTTAATTCTCAATGGTTTTATTGGATTCATGTTCGCATGGATATGCCAATTCCAGCCGCCGAATTGTTGCTGACAGCATTTGGAATATTGGATCTCTTGGCTGGAGTTCTTTTATGGAATCCAGTTTTTTATCGAGCTTCCCTAATCTGGGCTTCGTTTTGGGCCGCCGCAACCGCTTTATCGCGACTCTACTTTGCCAATGCTGGATTCGAAGACATCGACCATCTTCACGGCTTAGGTGAATTTTTAAAAAGAGTCCTAAATGTTTTGGGACCTTGGTACTTACTTTTTCAAATTTCAGCTCAAAATCCGAACAGCCGATGGCCACTGGCGCGACTTAAAAGCTTATTTTCTATTGGAATTGGGCTTTGGCTCATTGGCTCTATTTTCTCAGAGTATTCTGAGTTTATAATTCATGAATCTATACCACCAAGCTTTGCTGATTTAAACATCGTATCGAATTTTCAATTTTTAGTCATTTGTTGCCTAGGATTGGCATCAGGAATCGGAATGATTGCCAATGGCAACTCCCGGTTTGAAAAGACCCGAAATGCCAAAATGATCAGGATGTTTTCAACATTTATTTTTACTTGCCTTTACACAACCGAATTTTTAGTTTGGCAAGCCCGCCAGTTGACGTTCATAATGTTACTAGAGCATTTTCATTATTTAATACTTTTGTTTTTGATTCTAAATAACTGGAGCGAAATTGAGACCCCTGAAGAAACAGAGTCCTAGGCCAAATGGATTTTTATTAGTACAGGCTATGTTTCTAACATTGGTCATTCTTGTTTTAACCAGTCTAACCATGTTTATTATTAAAGACAGAATCTCTGCAGTTAAGGCCGAGTCTAGAGCTGCCGGAAGAACAGGCTTAGCCAATAAATTCAATTCTTACATTCAAGATCCTTTAGTGCTAAATCAGAACATTTTCGATCAAACTTGCCTGAATCAAAATCTTCAAGCTGCTGGCAACCCAGCACTTCTTGTAGGACCCGACTGCCTTCTTCACACCATCAATGCAATTTCCAAAGATACAACTAGTCCAGATCCGCTAGACCAAGATTACTATCCAATCGAAATCACCTCACCGCTTGATTCTACTAAAAGAATATTCGGAACAAGACTCAATCCAGTTCCATACAATAGCAATGGAGAAATTTGTAACACTACAATCGGCAATTGTACTCTTCAAGCTTATGCCATGTATAAAATGACGACCACCACCGAAAATGGTCAGACAAAAAATGCCGTTAAAGTCAGATATAAAATTGAAAGCTTACGAAATCCAGACAAACCCAACGAAGTTTTAGTCAAAGCCTATGATGGCGAAAGCACGTTGGCCTTAGAAAAGTTCAACAGTCGATCCGACTCCGCTCAATACGGTGCCTGCAAAGACGCCAGTGGCGCAACAGAGCCAGGCAAAATCACAGCCTCGGTAAAATACAGCCCCACCGCCACAAATTCCGAAGAGGGAAAATGTTCGGTTGCTTTGGGGGCTCGGATTTGCCCACCGAACACGTGGCACATAGGACTAAATGCCTTGGGCGATCCCATCTGCGACGGCATCAAAAAAAGTTGCCCTCAAGGATTTATTCAAACTGGATATAAAATTATGGGCAGCGGAATTGAACCGAAATGTGTTAAAGCCGATTGCACCAATGATCCCGCAAACCCAGGTCGTTTCGGATTTTTAGCTCCCAAATCAACCGATGATTTGGATAACAAAGGCTACGGATGCACAATTGTAAAACCGAAAGCCAGCTGCACTAACAAATTAAAAACCGGGATTGACAACAGCGGCCTACTGAACTGCACTTAATAAAATACAGGAGCGACCATGCTTGGCGGAAATCGAAAATTTAAGAATCTATTGATCTATCCTAATTTTCAATTGCGTTTAATCGGAATGTCGATGGCCATAGCGATGGTTCCATTGGGATTGTTATTTGTATTTCAATATCAAGTTTTCAATATGGAAATGAGCGCCGCGCAAATCAATGGCTGGGATAGCAATCACCCACACATGATTTTTCTTAAAGAATTTCAAAACAACTTTCACCTGATCTTTTTAGGAGCTTTTGCTTCAAGCCTAGTTATTTGCTTAACCATGGGACTTTCTATGTCCCATCAAGTGGCAGGCCCTTTGGTTAAAATGCGAAACTTTTTTGACCGAGTTGCCGAAAACAAATCCGAAGACCAAGAAATCCATTTCCGAAAAGGAGATTTCTTTCGAGAATTGGCTGAATCCTACAATAAAAGATTTCATAACAAACAGTAGCAATAGCTATCAGGATTTTTATGATTTTTTCATCTTGGCCACTCACTCCAATTTTGATGCTCTTTGTTTCCAATGTTTTTATGATTTTTGCTTGGTACGGGCACCTAAAAAATCTGCAAACCACACCTTTATACTGGGCAATTTTGACAAGCTGGGGAATTGCTTTTTTTGAATACGTTTTTCAAGTGCCAGCCAATCGCCTCGGTTCCCAGCTTTACACTTTGCCACAACTAAAAATCATGCAAGAAGTGATCACGATGCTGGTCTTTGCTGGCTTTTCAATTTTCTATATGAAACAACCACTGAAACTAGACTATTTGTGGGCTTCATTTTGTTTAATGGGCGCCGCTTATTTTATTTTTAAAGAATCGGTTTAATTTTTTGCAAAAAGCCCAAGTTGAATATTTTAGCGTCAGTCATTTCAGTTTGAATGATTTTGTTTCTGACATCTTGAACCGAAATTTTTTCTTGGCCCATTTTGACCATGGCTCCACGGTCAATCATTTCACTAAACTGAATCAGCATCGCCCCTTGAGGGATTTTCTCGCCTTTTTTGGCATTGGGAAATCCTGTTCCATCCGCACGCTCATGACAGCCCATCATCATTTCTTGGATCTCAGGCTTGATCGCAAGTTTTCGTCCCATACATCGGCTTAAACTGATCACCGGATGCTTTCGATAGTCCGCCAAATCTTCACCTTGAAGACTGTCCACACCTTGCGCTGCTCGCATTTTTTTACTAATTTTCGGATGAAGCTCTAGCATTCCCACGTCCGACAACAGCGCTGCTACCATCACATCCACTGGTTCTGAAATGGAAGCCAACAAACTCAACAAACCGGCATAAGCTGCTACTGTTGGCGAGCGCTCGACCGATCCAAATTCTCCGATGGACGAGTTATTCACGACTTCCCAAGCTTCACCTATCGCTGACAACGAGGTCAACAAATCCCTGGCTAAAATTTCACTGCGCTCATAAAGCCATTTGCCTTCTTTGAACGAGGCGCCTTCACTTTGATCAATTAACAAAAACAACAGTTGAGCGTGAGCTTTACAAAATGACAAATATTGAGCCCGACACCGACTTTTTAAGCCTTGCGCCGAGTTGTCCGGATGAGATTCAACATACAATCGATAGTTGTCGACCTCATCCCGTTTCACATAAACTTCACCAACTGTCTCAAGTTTTTTCAACCGAGATTCGGTGATCGGACTTCCCTTTGGAACCACTGGCAAAAGTTTTTGATTCAGCGGCATCAAATAAAATAAAGTGAAATCCAGAACCGTGTCTTTTTTAAACTCGCTCAACTTTACCGGAATGTAAGAGGCCCGAATAATTTGCGACGAAATATATTCCAAACGACTGGTTTCGTGAAATTCATTCTCAAGCAAAACCATATTCGCGCCAGATTTTTTTGCAAACTCGGCCACCTCTGGAGGAATTTTTTTATCCGCGATCACGCAAATATAGCTATCTGCATGAATCTGTCGAATGGTCTGCACCACTCCCACAATTTCTTCTTTTTTCTGCAGATTTGCTAGGTGGACCAAAATAAATTGAACCTGCTCAAAGGTGTTTTTAGTGTCATCCAACAAATCATCAGCGCTGTTCATTGTTTGAAACGAGTATTGAAAATCCGTTGCGATATCTCGGCATCTGGCTACGGCTTCTGCTGCAGATGCGATACAAAGGAAATTCAATCTTGCACTCATGATACTGGTTTTACCTTTCGCGTGGCGATCAAAGATGAATCGTACTCACGGCTCACCTTTTCCAAACACAGTTGCGCAAACTTTTTTGCATCGACTTTAAAATCCTGCAAACAGGCAGTCGCAACTGGGGTCCCCTGGTTTTTCACATTCACCGCAAAGTGAACCATAGTTGAAACCGGAGACCTAGTGGCTATGCTAATACTGAGTTTTCCTTTTTTCCAGTAAAGATCGTCTCCTGATCTTTCCAGAGCTAGACCTTTGACTGGGGAAATGTCTAAAATCACATCTCTCGCTATCGTCGCAAACAATCTTTGCAACAAGACACCTGTCATTAGCGACTGATCAAAGATTTCAAAAATGAAATGCACCATTTCAGATCCGCGAATTTCCGATTGATCCAAAAGATCTTCACCATCCACCATGTGTTCAAAGCTCACATCACATGACCCCTGCCAGGCGATTCCTGAGTCCCCTAAAATCCCATGCTGAAGATAAGCATAAAGCGAATGCAACTGAGTTCCGTCGTAGTGCATTTTTTTGTTCAACCATTTTGTTTTCATTTTATTCCAATTCTTTATGGCTATTTCCAACCCGCGACATTCGCGGCTGCAAAAGCTCGTTTCGATCTTTGACAAGATTCACACTGACCACACCAACTGTCTTGATCAAAATAACAGGGCCACATCATTTCCCAAGGAACTTTTAGCGAATCTCCCAATTTGACAATTTCAGTTTTATTTTTATCAGTCGTAAAGCATTTCACCTGAACATGATTCGCCGTCGAATAGGAAAGCGATTTCGTCATGGCCTGTAAAAAATCTTCCGAATTATCCGGAAACGTCGTCGCTTCTTCTTTATTAAAACCAGGTATAACCCAGTTCGCCCCTAAGGATTCAGCAAAGCCTGCTGCCACATTTAAAAAAATTCCGTTTCGATTGGGCACCCAAACAGACTTAGCCGTTTTTTGTGAGGTCGCCAGGTCATCAATGGAAACTTCTTTTCCTGTGGGAATTTTTTGATTTCGATCGGTCAAACTGGATTGTCCAAATCCTCCGATGAAAGGCAAATTTAAGACCTGATGGGGAATTTTTAAATAGGAACTGAGCTTTTGCGCCGACTGAATTTCTTTTTTAGCGGCGCGCTGACCGTAATCAAAGGTCAAAGTCAAAACAACTTCGGCCTCTTTTGCCGCAGCAAAAAGATTCACTGTCGAGTCCATTCCTGAGCTTAACAACACCACTGCTTTATTTTTCATTTAAACACTCTCGGAAAGCTTGTAATCTTTAATCAAAATTTGTATCGATTTTTTTCCAGCAAAATAGTTCCACTGAAGCTCACCCAAGACATCCACTTGCGTGCCGGGGGCTGGTAAATTTTGTAGAACCGTTGGTGCAGGCGAAAAGAACATTCCATCAAAACGACGATGAGTTTCTGTTTCTTCTAATTTCAATTTCAAATGCCCGCCGCGCAACTGATTCACTTCTCGCAAGATCACTCGGCGAAATCTTAAAATTGGCGTTGAAAAATTCTGACCATAGGGCCCCATGGCATCAAACCACTTCATCAAATTTTCAGTGACTTCGGCCAAGTTCAATTCGACATCATACTCAACTGAACGAACCGCTTGCTCGCCCATTTCTAGATCTTTTTTATTAAAATACTCCACCAAACATTGAATCAAATTTTCCTTTTGATCCAAATGCAACTCAAAGCCCGCGGCCGCATCATGACCACCAAAACGGTTCAACACCGATCGACCTGCGGCCATCGCATCCAACAAGCTCAATCCATATCCATTGGGCAGTCTGGCACTGCCGGTGATGACACCTTCAGAACTGATCGAGCCCACAAAAGTCGGTACATTTTCCTGCAAGCAAACTTTTGTCGCAATTAAGCCGACCACTCCGCGGTGAAAATTTTCCGAAGCCACAAATACAAAGTTTTTGTGTGGCCAAGATTTCAAAAACTCCAACGCTTCTGATTCGCCCTCGCCTTGCAATTGAACCCTGGTCGAATTGTTTTTCAAAACTGACTTGATCATTTCTTGGGCTTTTTTTGCATCAGACTCAATATAAATATCGATTGGCAAAATTCCAGTTTCCATTCTGGAAAGTGCATTCAATTTCGGAGCAAATTTGATGGCCACATCTTGGCTGGTCAAAGAGCGCCCCGACAGATCCAAAGAACTCATCAGAGCTCGCAGACCAGGCCTTGTCGTTTTTTCCAATTGAACTAAACCCGCTTTTACTAAGACCCGGTTGTCTTCAACCAAAGGAACCATATCGGTTAAGGTCGCAATTGCAAAACAATCCAACAAGGACCTGAGATCCAAATGATTTTCAGTGATAAGCCCCTTTTGAACTAATTTTCTTTTTGTAGCTCTTAATAAGTAAAAACCCACACCGGCACCACAAAGATAGCCCAAGCCCGAAGTGTCTTGTTTTTGATTGGGATTCACCACCGAAAAAGCATCCGGAAGTTTGGCCGCCATTTGATGATGATCGGTGATAATGACATCGATTCCCAACTTTTTGGCTGTCTCACAAGCTTCAAGTGCGGTGATTCCAACATCCACAGTGACAATTAATTTCACACCCTGCTTGTGAAGATCTTCAACAATATGAGAATGAAATCCATAGCCATCCGAAAGTCTTTTCGGTTGAGCTAAAACTATATTTTGAAATCCCAATTGCCTCAGGCCATCATCAAGAAGCGCCAAGCCCGAAGTTCCATCCAGGTCAAAGTCGGCATAAACACAAACCATCTCTTGCTGCGAAAAGGCCTGAACCAAGCGCTCACAGGCTTGCTCCATATTTAAAATTAAAAATGGATCTTTTAATTCGCTTAATTTTGGGGAAATAAATTTTTGCGCCTCACTTGAGTCTAAAAACCCACGGGAAAACAAAAATCTTCGAATGAGCATCGGAAATTCTGGATTCGAAAGAATCTCAGCAGATAAACTTGATTCGGGGGCATCAGTGGATGCCCGCTCTTTAGAGCGCCACAAAATCTCCAAACAACCCCCGAATTAAAGATACAAATTACTCTAAAAACCTAAGCAGCTTTCAAGGCTTTGATTTTTTCAACAAATAAAATCAAAGGTGCCGCCACGTAAATAGATGAATACGTTCCAAATAAAATACCGATCACCATCGCAAATGCAATGTCAGACACCGTTCCACCTGCAAAAAGAAACAAGGCCATCGCAGATACAAATACAGTACCTGAAGTGATCAAAGTTCTTTCAAACATATCATTGATGGCCCGATTGATAATAAATCGCATTCCGCGCTCGCGAAAATGACCTTCAGTCTCTCGGATTCGGTCAAACACCACGATGGTGTCATTGAGCGAGTAGCCCATCAAAGTTAAAATCGCAGCCAAAATTGCCACGTTTACTTCACGACCTGTGAAAACGAAGATCGCCAATGTAATCACCGCGTCGTGCGCCAAACATATGACAGCACCTGGCGAAAATTTATAATCAAAGCGAAGTGCAACGTAGATCAAAATAACCAGTAGACAATAAAATACTGCCAACAAGCCATTTCGTTTCAGCTCTGCCCCTACCTGCGGTCCAACTGTGTCCACTCGGCGAATATCTGGCTGATTTGCAGCTAACTCGGTTGTCACTGCATTTTTAAGCTTTGCCACGCCTGTATTTAAATTTTCATTGGTCTCTTTATCAGTTTGACCATGCTGTGTTTGAAATCGAATGATAAATTCATTCTGATCACCAAAACTTTGCATTCCAACATTTAATAAACCTTGCTTTTCAGCAACCGCACGGACCTGCTCAATGGTCGTCGGTTGAGCAAACTTGACCTGAACTTCTGTTCCACCCGAGAAATCAATCCCGTAGGTGATTCCATGAACCGCCAAATAAACTAAAGACACCACGACAAATAGCACTGAAAGTCCGCCGAAGAACCCAACTTTTCCAACAAAATCAAATTTTCCCGAATCCGATACATTTGTTTTCATATATTCTCCTACACCGACATTTTCTTAACACCTAAGCGGTGCACCAATAGATCTACAAGCACTTTTGACACAAATACGTTTGCGAACAAAGTCGTCGCAATACCAATCAACAAAGTCACCGCAAATCCTTTGACCGGACCAGTTCCAAAATACAACAACACGCAAGCTGTTGCCGCGGTGGTGATATTGGCATCTAGAATCGCCGACATTGCTCGACTGTAGCCTTCTTTAACTGCGCCTGCGAAACTTGAGCCCTTACGAAGCTCTTCGCGCATACGCTCATTGATCAACACATTGGCATCAACTGCAAAACCCACCGTTAAGGCGATTCCGGCAATACCTGGCAGGGTCAATGTAGCGCCCAAAGAACTCAACAAGGCAAACACAGAAAGAATGTTAATCCCCAAACTGATGTCCGAAATAACACCCATTTGGCGATATCTTAAAAGCATAAAAATTAAAATGATGATTGCACCAATCCAAGAAGCCATTTGCGCTTTTTTAATCGAGTCAGCTCCCAAAGTTGGACCCACTCGACGCTCTTCCAATTGCTCCAATGTTGCTGGCAAAGCGCCGGCCCGAAGTGACGTAGAAATCATCTTCGCCTCTTCCATTGATTTTTCACGATCTCGTCCACCGCCCAAAGTGATCACAGCATGGCCATCACCAATCTGAGTTTGAATCACCGGAGCTGTCTTCACGACTTTATCCAACACAACAGCCATACGCTTACCAATGTTGGAACCCGTTAATTCTTTAAACTTATTAGAACCCAGTCCATTAAAGCGGATGGCGACTTCTGGAGCTCCATACTGATTGAAGCTAACAAAAGCATCATCCAAAGAATCTCCACCTAAATTCGTATCTGTGTGAACCAAAAATGGCACTCGACCGGCCTCCATCGTCTGAGCATTTTCGCTTTTTTCAAAAAGCACCATTGTTTTCTCAGGGATTTTTCCTTTTAGATCCTGATTCAATCGAGCTACATATTCAGTGTATTTCAAAGTGCTCAAAGAATAGTTACCTGCTTTTTCAGCATCAGAAATTAAGGTCGTAAAATTTTGTGGAGCTTCAGCATCTGCCACCATCATAAAATCTAACTTCGCCGCCGTATTGATCAAAGCTTTGGCTTTTTCAGCATCTGCCATACCAGGCAACTGCACCAAAATACGATCCGCACCCTGCTGAGAAATACTTGGCTCAGCCACACCAAACTCATCGATACGATTTCGAATGGTCTCAATGGCCTGATGTATGACTTTAGATTTGTAGTCATTTAAGTAGGCATCAAAATAACGAACGACCACTGACGTATCCGTTCCTGTCATCAACTGAAGCATGGTTGGATATTTATCTTCTATGTACTTAACAACCTTTTGCTTTAATTCAGCCGAAGCAAGAGTGATTTCGATCTCCCCTTGATCCGCTTTAGTTGATTTGATTCCAGTGATCGCAATACCTTCTTTTTCCAGCTCAGATTTCAATGAGCCAGCCAACCTGGTTGAGGATTCGCCAACAACACCGGCCACATCCACACCCATCACTAAATGCAATCCACCCTGAATATCCAAACCGTAGTTTAGTTTCTTAGAAGAGAACCACCATTTGTTTTGTAGGTTGATCACATTTGGTGTCACCCAAATAACAGCTAGGGCTAATCCCAAAGCTGCCAATATCGTTCTTGCACGAATATTTTCCATTATTGTTTCCCCTTAAAATGAATTATGAATTTATTTTTTTGTCTCAGTTGGCGTTGCACTTGCTGCTGCAATAGCAGCACTGCCGGCTACTTGTTTGCGTAAAATTTTGATTTTAACACCGTTGGCAATTTCAAGCGTGGCAACACTTTCAGTTAAACCATCAATTTTACCAAAAATACCCGATGAAGTTACGACCTCATCGCCGCGCTTCAAATCTTTGATGAAAGAATCATGCAATTTCATTTTCTTGCTTTGCGGACGAATAATTAAAAAATAAAAAATGGCGATGATCAAAGTCATCGGCGCGAACATTTCAATCAATGATGGCTGTGCTGGTTGCATCAATAGCTCCTTCAAAAGTTGCCGACTGTATTAGCCGTGCATAAGAGCAAAATCCGACCATTTTTTTGAATAATAATCAATATTAATAATAAGATATAAAAATGCTGAATACTCAGGCATGACGCAGCCCTTAGGTAGCTGCGTCTTTTTTCGTAAACCTCGAGATACAAAAATCTCGGTACTGAGCCCAACGACCTTGCTCAATTGCTTCTCGCGCTTTTGCCATCAAAGACATGTAGAAGTGAAGATTGTGAATGGTGTTCAATCGACTTCCCAAAATTTCTCCACTTAAAAACAAATGCCGCAAATAAGCTCTCGAGTAGTTCCTACAAGTATAGCAATCACACTCTGGATCCAAGGGCCCCGGATCCTCTTTGTATTCGTTTCGCTTGATGCTGACTTTGCCAAACCAGGTGTACAAAGTTCCGTTTCTTGCCACTCGCGTCGGCATCACACAGTCAAACATATCGACTCCGCCATCGACACACAAAATCAAATCCAGCGGAGTTCCAACCCCCATCAAGTATCTTGGCTTATTTTTAGGCATCAGCGGCGCCACCTGTGGCACCAATTCATGCATCAATTCAATGGGCTCACCCACACTAAATCCACCCAACGCATAACCAGGCAAATCCACACTGGTCACTTGATCTAGCGAATACTTTCGGTGCTCAAGCGACAATCCTCCTTGAACAATTCCGAACAACAAACTTTCTTTGCGAACCATGGCCTCTTTTGACCGAACCAACCAACGGTAGGTCAAATCCATACTTTTTTTAATTTCTTCATCTGTGGCTGGATATTTTAAGCACTCATCAAAAGCCATGATGATGTCTGAGCCCAAATCCATCTGAATCTCCATGCTTTTTTCTGGAGAAATAAAATACTTGGCGCCATCCAAATGAGAGCGAAATTCAACACCCTTTTCACTCATTGTACGCAGCTGACTTAAAGAAAAAACTTGAAACCCACCCGAATCCGTCAAAATGGGGCCATTCCAATTCATAAACTTATGCAGGCCGCCCATTTTTTGAATCAGTTTTTCACCGGGGCGCAAATGCAAATGATAGGTGTTCCCTAAGACAATCTGGGTTTTACAATCCACCAGCTCTTCAGGTGTCATTGCCTTAACAGTAGCTTTGGTTCCCACCGCCATAAAAACAGGAGTTTGCACCGGCCCATGTGAGGTCATCAAAGTTCCGCGCCGAGCCTGCCCTTCCTGAGCATGGATTTTAAATTCCCCTAAGCCCATTTTAGAAGAGTCGTTGCTGTCGTTTTTTGATTCGCTCGCATTGTTTGCTGTCATGACGGAAAACCACCTAAATTTGTTGCACTCTAAAATCTTGCGGAGTCTACTTAATCTATGACCGAAACTCAAAATCAAAAAGTATGGAAAAACTGTTCAACTTGCAAAAAGCCCATCTTGGCCGGGGCAAAATACTATGTTTGTAGTGTTTCAACCTGCAATGGCCAAAGAACCGGCTATCAATTCTGCAGTATTCAGTGTTTCGAGTCCCATTTACCGGGAGCTCGCCACCGGGACGCAGGCGCCCTCGAAAAGGTAGCCCCTCGAGTCATAATCGCCAACTCCAACACTCCAACGGCATCACAAACGGCCTCACAAATCGTAAAGTCCGCTTCTTCTACGCAATCTTCGGTCAACACCAGCGAAGTCCTGATCATCGCGTCCAGATTAAAAGACTATATTCAGGCAAAAGGCGATATGAACACTTCAGCCTCGGTGATGGATGTTTTAAGTGATTTTGTTCGCTATGCCAGCAATCAGGCTATCGACAATGCCCGAGCTGATGGGCGAAAAACCGTCATGGATCGGGATTTTGAGTTTCTAAAAAATATGAGATTCTAGTTTAATCGCGATACCAAACCGACAAATCGCCATAACTAAAAAGGCGAAATTTATTTTTGATCGCAAAGTCATAGACCTTTTTCACATGATCTAAATTTGAAAACCCGGCCACCAAGGCCAACAAAGTGCTTTCCGGCTGGTGAAAGTTCGTCAAAAGCCGATCCACCATTTTCCATCGATACCCAGGTTGAATCAAAATTTTAGTTAAGCCTTTTAGCTTTTCGTCACTGGCACTTTCTAAAGTTCTTGTTGCCGTGGTTCCCATAGCCCAAATTTTCTTTCTATCTACTTTGGCCTGCTTCAACTGCCTCCAAACACTTGGATCAATTTCAAAAAATTCTTCATGCATGTCGTGATCGTTTAAATCTTCTGTTGTGACCGGCAAAAAGGTTCCCAAACCTACGTGCAAGGTGACTTCTAAAACTTGAACACCTTTTTCTTTTAAATCCAAAATATCTTGGCTTGAAAAATGTAAACTTGCCGTGGGAGCCGCAAAACTACCGGCTTTTTTAGCCCAAGCCGTTTGATACCAATTTTGATCCTGGGTCTGATTGTGACGTTCACCTCGGGCCTTTTGAATATACGGCGGAAGTGGAAGCTCTGCCACTTCATCAAAATAACTTTCTTCTAACTTGCGGCTGACTTGCACAATTTGCGGTCGCCCTTTTTGCAACAAGGTCATCTTCACACCCAACGGCAATTCGATGACCTCACCCACCTTGGTTTTTTTAGAGGGAAATAGAACTTGCCACTTGTTACGCTCGCCTTCTGTGCTCGACTTCAACTCTCCTTCTTCAGACAAAAATAAAATCTCGAGCGCACCAGCAAAAACCCTTCGCTTTAAAACTTTGGTGTTATTGACAACCAAAACATCACCAGCGGGAATCATTTTTATTAGGTGATCGAGTGAAATCTCTTGAATTTGATTTTCTTGAGCTAACAATACCCGCGACGGCCGCACCGGACTGGTGGCCACGAGTTCCTCTGGGTAATCAAATTTCAAATCAGTAATTTTCATAATTATTTACAATTCCAATGTAAGTTGATACTCTATAGAAATGCAACTTTTCATCTATTTTTTGTCGATATTTGCCTTAACCAGCCTCTTAAAAATTGAAACCTCTGCTGCTCAAGAAAAAATGAAACTCGCTAGTGACGTTTGGTGTCCTTACAATTGCAAATCTAAAACTGATCGAGAAGGATTTTTAGTAGATGCAATCAAAGCCATTTTTTCAGAATTGAAAGTTGAAGTTGAATACACTGAAACTTCTTGGACTCGCTCACTTGAACTCGTGAATGCCGGCCAAGCCGACCTACTGATCGGAGGATGGGATCCGATCAACATGAAAAAATTGCTTCACACCGCTGAGCATCAGTCGGAAAACCAAAACTGCTTCTACGTGAAATCCAACAAATCCTGGACCTACACTGGAATCAATTCACTTTCCGGCCAGCGCCTAGGGATTGTTCAGGACTACCTCTACAATGATGAAGTTGATCGCTATATTCAGACACATCAAAAAGATTCTTCCTTAATAAACTCAATTTCGGGAAACGAAGTTGTCTCCCGAAATATCGACAAACTCTTAAAATCTAGAATTGACGTTTTAATCGAGGACAAACTCGCTGTTGAATACGAAATATCCAGCAAAAATATTTTAGGCCTTAAATTTGCCGGCTGTATCACGCCACATCTACCGGTCTTAGTCGCTTTTTCCCCAAAATCACCGAATGGAAAAAGATACTTTAATCATTTCAAAAAAAAATGGCCCGAGTTTTCAAAATCTCAAGCTTATTCTGAAATTAAAAAAAAATACGGCTTAAATTAAATGGAAAGCTAAATTTTATTTCTTCTTAAGTGCCTTCATAAAGTTCCAAATATATTCATTCGCAACCACCGAAGTTTTGGGCCACACATGCTCAAGATCATCAGCCAAAATTAAAGTCACATTTGCACCCATTTTACAGAAATATTCTAATTTTTTTACACCTTTTGAGATCTGACTTTCAACAGGCTTACCGCAGTCTCGGTGCTTCATCAACATCTCCATTGTTTCTGGAATCGATCGATGGCGAACTCCAGAAGGAAAACCCACTCCCCCTAAATAGGGAACATGTTCATCTTTCATTCCATGGATATGCAATACCGGTTTGTCCTTACCTTTATCACATGGCTCAACTGCAATGGTTCCAGCTACTGGGATCACCCCGGCAAACAGATCCGGTGTCTCGCACAGGATACGATAGGACATCATCGCCCCGTTTGACATTCCGGTTATAAACACCTGAGCCGAATCAATTGAAAATCTTTTCGAAGCATCTTGAACAACAGAATTTATAAAAGCATTGTCTTCGATCTTTTTTTCAGCGGCAAGGCCACAGCACTTACCCGCGTTCCAGACATGCCTTCTTTTCAACAATCGAACTGAAGTTCCATCTGGATAAAGCACGATAAATTTATTCTTTTCAGCCACCGCATTGAGTTGAAAGTTATCCATGGCCTGCTCCGCACTGCCCATACCGCCATGAAGCGCCACCAAAACAGGTGATTTCTCAGCCAAACCTTCAGGAACATAGGCAAGGTAACTGCGAGTTAATCCGTTGGATTCAATGGTTATTCTATCTGCAGACTTTGCCAAAAGATTTAAAGAGAAAAAAGAAAAAACTAAAATCACAAATACTTGAGTTTTCATTCTCTTAGACTCGATGATTACCCCCATTTTTGCAAAGAATTTAAATAGACCAAATTTCATTTGGTGCCAGACCTATAAACGACTATACCGATGAGGACCTAAGAATTCTTTATGGCTCAAACAGCACAGAATTCAAAAATCCCTACATTTACATCATGACCAAAGTGGAATCTTTCGAATAGCTCGAAGCAGAGCTTTTGACAGAACGAATTTAAGAAACTAACCTTCTGGAATGACCAAAACAGAAGGTTCACTTTCCCAACAGGGCCAATATCACCGTTCAACAAACAAAAAATATGAACCCGTCGTTCTTTTAGTGCCTTTTTTTGGAGCCGAAAGAACCAACCTCAGACGACATATTGAATTTTTGAATGAGCTTGGCTTTGATTGCGTCAGTTTTGACCTCAACGATTCTTGGACTCATCTTCATAAAAATTTGATGAACGTTCGTTTGCAGTTTGGCCTTAAACACACTTGGGCTGATCAAATTGAAATGCTGCTCAACGAAATCCCAGGCCCAAAAATTATTTTTGCTTTTTCAAACCCTACGGCGAGCGCCATTGAAGCCATCGCTCGTCGCCATGGTGCTGAAGTTTTGGGACTAATTTGCGACAGCGGACCATCCGGGCAACTTTTAAAGTCTATTTTAAGTTACTTTAATACTGTTTATCCAATTGGCTTTTTCCCGGCTCGTTTGTTGGTTTCAGCATTTACGACGGCGGCGATCCATCCCTTTTTCTTAAAAGCAATTCGTGAAGATTTAGCGACCTTTCCCAAAGGCTTTCCAATTTTATCCATTCGAGGCTGGAAGGATCCGCTGATTCCACCAAATCTGATCGATCGAATTTTTAATGATCAAAATCATCTCGAGTGGCAAAAGCTCAGCCTGCCAAAGGCAGAACACCTCAATGGACTTAAAGATTTTCCTGATGAATACAAACCGCCCGTTGAGCGGTTTTTGAAAAGTCTTTGTGCGAATTAAATTACATGCCTAAGGCTGCCGGCACATTGACCAGCCCATAACCAAACACATTGTTTGGAATGGCCTCACCCGACACTCCACCGCAGGCTTGGGTAGACTTCAAGTTTTGCGCAGATGCCATCACAATTCTTCGAGTGTTTTCAATTTGCCCCACAAGCTCAGGACGGGCCGACCACAACAAGGCAACTGCACCTACAACATGAGGTCCCGCCATTGAAGTTCCACTCCAAAAAGCACCCTCGTACTTGTTGCCCGGAACACTACTTCTAATATTCACTCCAGGAGCAACCACATGGGGGCCGACCAGTCCGTTTAATGCCGAAGGTCCCCGACTAGAAAATGAGGCGATTTTTTTATTTTTGTGATCATAAGCTCCAACGGTCAAAGCATAATCGGCATGAGTGGCGGGCTGATCCTTAATCGTCTCGCAGGATGGCCCGTCGTTTCCAGCACTTGCGACCACCATAATTCCCGCTCGCTGCAAGGCCTTTAGTATCGGAAGAATTTCACCACCAGCACATCCTTCTGAGCCAGGACATCCCCAAGAATTATTGATAATGTGCGGAGCCAAGTCGGGGCGACCATCAGTCATCGAATTGCCGCCAAGTGGATAAGGCGCCAAGAAAAACTCAAAGCATTCTGTGTAGGTCGAAGCACTTCCCTCGCCCTTATCCATATTTCGACAAGAAATCCATTTTGCCTCTGGCGCTACACCAATCTTATTGCCGATCCCATCATCACCGACCATAGTTCCCATGGTATGAGTTCCGTGTTGATCATCATCACATGGAGCTTGCGTATTGTATCCGCAAGGGTTTCCGCCTCCACCTGATTTAATGGCATCATGCCAATTGAAATTGTGGTCAGGTGATTTCTCATTTTGTCCTCGATAAGAATCAATCAAAGCTGGATGATTCCATTGAACGCCGGTGTCCTGCCCAGCAACAACAATTCCTTTTCCTTTTGTAATTGGCCAAACTTGATTGGCTCCGATCGCAGCTATACTTGATTCAATTCCGTCAACCGAAGGATCCGGCTCGCCATCATTTAATTTCATTTTTGCCGAAATCACTTTTACATTTTCATTGCTGATGATTTTTTCAACTTGAGGCAATTGTTGAATTTGGAACATCACCTCAGGCGAAAGGTCTTTAGCCGCAATCATATTACGAATATAGTAGGCCGTAGATGAAACTGAATTCGCTCGCAAAATATCGACCACTTCAGATTGCGTGTTCAACGCCACTTCCCTAAGCGCGTCATACACCAACTGCCCAATGCTTTTCGTAGAAATTCCATACGGCAATTGATCAATATCGAACTGCTCTTTCATAACAATCAACACAGGCAACTTAGAATTTTGCTTTATTTGCAATTCAGCTTTAACTTTTTGTGAAACTTTATCGCTTTCTAAAAGTCTGTGAATTGAAACAAAAGGTGGATTCGCTCTAACGCTGGCAAAAGATGAACTTCCGATTAATAGACTTAAAACAAACGCCAATGAATTCATTTAGCCTCCCGCTAACAGTAGAAATCGACATTCAGTCATCCTGAGCCTATTTCAAATCAACCCTCAGTCAATATAAAATCAATTTCACTTTTAAAAACGACCATTCCTTGAAAGCTAGAGACAGTATACTCAAATATGATAAAATTGGATTTCAAATTAAGTAATATAGAATTCTAGATAAAGTTCAGATAGGATTCGCAAATGCAAAATTTTCCCTTGAGAACTGCGCTTTATAGGCTTCAGTAAATCGATAAACCGAATGACAGGCAATACAACTATTCATGGTATTGCTAAGTTGCTTAATTGTATGTTCTGAATCTCTGAGCTTAATTGCATCGTTAGAGATCTCATCAAACTTTTTACGCGTATCAAATCCCAAAGCTTTCATCGCGGCGGGAAGTTTACGAAATAGCGAGGCCGGCGTATCAGCCTCGGCAGACATTCCAGAAATTTTGGCAACCCTACTCACTTCTTCAAAGTTTTTTGCAGATGCAGCAGCAAGAATAGCTTGCGTACTCTGCAACCAAGTTCTCATTTCGAGCAACAACGCATTGCGCTCATCCTTTGTAAGCTGGACCGCCAATCTTCCATCTTCCGATGGCTCAACTTCGCCCACCGTAAACTTATAAGAAAATATCGCTACGACTACGGATAAAATGAAAACTAAAGACCAACTTACTTTGCAATTTTTCATGATTAGCTCCTTCTTAAATCTCATATTTAGTCGAAATATACATTTATATTGTATTTTTATACAATTGTATATATTGTCTATCTATGAGTGTAAAAGATGCCATCTACACCGCAGCAATAGAGCTTTTCTCAAAACGTGGTTTCGATGGGGTTTCTATAAGAGATATAGCGACTTTGGCCAATGTGCATTTTGCCAGTATTCGGTATCACTTTGGAGATAAAGAGGACCTGTACAATGCCTGTATTTCAAAGCATGGTGAAAGTCGACTCGTGTCGGCAAAGCGGTTTTTGGGTGCTGAGCCTAGGAGCGTTGAGGATATGCGCCTTCGCCTAGGATATGCGATTGATGACGTGTTCCGAATTCACAATGAAAACCCATTTCAAACAAAGCTTTTACTGCTTGAAGTAGAATCAACGGATCATCGAGCAGATCTCGTGCTAAAAAAGACAATGGTTGCAATGACGGCAACCTATGCCGAATTTTTTAAGATTTGCCAGGAAAAGAAATTTATCCACAACAACTTAGATCCGCTCTTTATGACTCAATCACTAATGGGCATCTTGCATCATTTTATGAGAACAGAATCAACCAGAGAACGACTACTTTCCCACAAAAAATTGAAACACAAAGATAGCAGAGAACTTATGGTTGAAAACATAATTACCTTATTTCTTGGAAAAAAATGAAAGAATGGAGAATCCTATGAAAACTATTTTTACCGCAGTAACGATAGCCCTTTTGTTAAGTAGTGCTTTTGCCGCAGAAAACCATCACGACCACAACAAGCCCACGGCCAAGGAAACAAGTGGCCATTCAAAAAGCTCACTTGTCTTAAACAATGGAAAAAAGTGGCCCGCTGATCAGGATATGAAGGAAAATATGGCTGCAATTTATCAGCAGTTTAAAATCTTTAGTGAACTATCAAAATTGAAAAAGTCTACAAATGAAGACGCTCATAAGCTGAGCGCAGTTATCAATGCTTCAACTCAAAACATCATAAGTAAGTGCAAAATGGAGAAAAAACAAGATGAGGCTTTTCACGTTCTACTAGCTGACTTATTCACTGCGGCCGCCGACTTAGAAAAAACAGGAAAAGTCGAATCGGCCCTGGAAAGACTAGATCGAACGTTAAAGAGTTACATCAAATATTTTGATCATTCTCTTTTAATCTAGATCAACAAAGGGAGAACCTATGGAAAACACGAAAAAAATCAAACCTAAAAGGCCACTTTCAATAACCTTGTTATCTATCGTTGCCACTCTTTTCGGAATTGCGACCATAAAAGAAGGCGGAACTGTTCTCTTTACCGACGCCGGTAATCAAGGCGCAGGCAACTTCGTCCCGTTTGTCTTATGGTTCAATTTTATTGCAGGCTTTGCATATATCCTTGCCGGAATTATGATCTTTAGGCTGAAAAGTTGCTCTCGAAAACTTTCGTCTGTAATTGCGATCGCCACAGTCATTGTATTTATGATTTTCGGAGTCCATATTTTAAACGGAGGCACGTATGAACTTCGAACAGTTGTCGCCATGACACTTCGATCTGGAATATGGATTACAATCGCACTTTTTGCCTTTAGGGCAGAAGTACTTAAACCAACCACTACATCAAATTCATGACTCCCAAAAATGTGCGATTTGAGTGGAAAAAGCGATTCGCAGTGCTCGTAAAAATATCGGAAAATCCAGAAAAAAATGGTGCCCGGGACTGGACTTGAACC
>CAZDHC010000041.1:0-2860 GCA_964505225.1 uncultured Bdellovibrio sp.
TACATTTGAAGTTTCTGGACAACGAATCACTCAGCACTTGAACGCTCAAAAATTTGAGTATTCAGAAGCTTGTGGTCAGTAATAGTTTTTAAAATTAACTTATTAAAAGAATTGAACGAGGTATAACTTGAAAACAAATATGATGATCACAGCACTAGTACTAAGTGCGGGTCTATTCGCTAAGGCACAAGGAATTACGACTTATCAAATTCCTCATGGTAACAAAGTTCAAAATGGTCAAATTGACGGTCAAGTGACTGTTGATCTTGGTTCTTCTTCAGTTGAAGAAGTTAAAGTGACTAAATCATTTTACGGCGCTGACACACACGGTTTTTCAGAATTGCCAAACGCAAATCTAGTGACTCCGCTTCAGCTAGGTCATGTTAAATTTGGCGGCAGCTTACATTCGGTTTACAACTGGAAATTGAACGCGTACCTAGATAAGCATGACGGCGGAATCTTTTACGTTTCCCCTCTTGAATATCGTTTGAAATATACTCAGAAGAACTACAAAGCTGAGCCAATGTTTCAAGTGAATATGCTTGGCTGGCAACCTGACTACACTCAGGATGGCAAATTGAGCTTCCTGGAAACTGCAAATGCACAACACGCTGCAAACGCCATTACCTACATCAATGGCAATCGTCAGATTGGCCTTAAAAACGTTATTATGGGCAACGAGCCATTCATTTCTAAAGATGTGCATGGAATCGACAGCCCTTCTGCTGATGAATATATTGCGAAATACATCGCTTACGCGGTTGCAATGCGCGCAGCTCAAGAAAACATTACTGGAAATCCAAATGACATTAAACTTTGGGGCCCAGAAATCGCGACTGGCTGGACAACATGGCAGACCAATCATCCGAAAGATTGCGTTGCAGACTACAATCTTCCACAAATCATGAAGTGCTCTTATGGCAATGGTCAGTTTTCTGAATTCATTCCATACTTCTTGTCTAAATTAGCTCAGGCTGAAAAAGACTCTCAAGCGAATCCAAAACATTACAAACTTTTGGACTATGTGACTTTCCATTACTACCCTCTTTTCCGAGAAAACTTTCAAGACACGGGTTCTATTGTTAAAAATGGCGATGGAAAACAAGACGTAGCGGGAATGCTTGAGTCAGTTAATCTTTGGGATTCATCAAGCTATGTTAACAACGTAGACCACGCTTCTCCGATGGGCTCAAACCCTCAATTGGTTAAGAAGTTTCAAAATTGGATTAAAGAGAACTACCCATCAGCTAAATTGGCTGTAACAGAGTTCGGAATCGATTCAATGGATAAGGTTGCGTACCATCCAATCGTTCGCCCTTTATATCTTGCTGACTTAGTTGCTCGACTTTCTCAGTCTGGAGTGAATACTTTTGTTAACTCTTTCCTACAAAGCGGAGTTGTTAACACTTCTTGGGCAATGATCAGCAATGATCAGAAAACTCGCCTTTACCAAATCTATTCGCTTTACTCGAACAACTTCCTTGGTGGAGTTGCTCGCTCAAGTGATTCTTATGGTGACACAGTAAACGTGTACTCGGTGAAAAATGCTTCTGGAACCAACGTGTTTATCGTGAATAAAGACGCTAAACCACACGCTTCTACTTTGAAGCTTGTGAACGATGCTTCAGTTGAAACTACTGCTGAAATCGCTCTTCCAGCTTGGTCTTTGACAGTTGTTAAAGTGCCAAATTCGCGCTCAGAGAAAATACAAGTTTTACAGTACGGCGCTAACGAAATGGGTATCGCGGTTGACCCGGCGTATCAAATCGGTCATAACTAAGACCAATTTGAAACCTTAATTTGAATCCACAAAAGGGGGAAAGAAATTTCCCCCTTTTTTTTTACAGGTAGGTCATATGAATTTTCTATTTCTAGTTTTTGGACTGAGCTCGATTTTTTCATCAAGCGTTTTAGCAGATGGAATCACCTCATCTACTTTGTCTTTCGACAAAACAGAAAGACCTCAAATTCAAGGTAAAGTGATCGTCGACCTTGGACAAAAGGGATCTGCAATTGATCCAAATTTCTACGGCTCACACCTAGATTCATATTCTGCAATACCAGACAAAGCGACATTTCAAGATCTTCGAATTGGAATGGTTCGAATTGGCGGAAATGAGTACGATGTTTTCAATTGGAAAAATAAACTTTCCATCACCAAATGGACTGGTTTAAAGGAGCTCAACGGTTTCGAAAAAATAGCTCAGACCTTAAACTCTTATAAAGTCAGTGGGATTTTTCAGATCAACATGTTCGGATACCAGCCTGAAGCAGAAGGCAGCTCTTATGTTTTGAAACCAACTTTCACGCCTGCTGCAGCCTATGAGATGGTCAAATATTTAAATGGCCAACTGAAACTAGGTATCACAAATTTCAGTCTAGGAAATGAATTCGGCTCGTGGCACGAAACTCACTCTCATGTTGGCATTTGGTCAGAAGAAAGTGGAATTTCCGCTGACGAATACATCGAAAAATATATTCAATTTGCTGTGGCCATTCGAAAGGCTCAGGCAGAAGTGAACGGAAACCCAAACAGCATTCAAATTTGGGGACCAGAGCTTTCGACTTCTTGGACAGACTGGAACACTCAGAACTTTACCAAAGATTGTGAATGGTCAGATGTTAAAGGACAGGTAAAATGCCAATATGGAAATGGAAAGTTTGATCAATTTATACCATATTTCCTTTATCGATTAAGTCTTGCCGAAAACGACAAAACTGTTAATCCAAAAAAATACAAGCTACTAGATCAGTTTGCATTTCACTACTACGCTAACTTCAGAACAAAAAATTCAGATCCAAATTCATACGTCGTAGACGCCAATGGACGCCAAAACGTAGCCAAAATGTTAGAATCTAC
>CAZDHC010000041.1:2870-25944 GCA_964505225.1 uncultured Bdellovibrio sp.
GATCCAGAATACGTCAACACAGTTGATTTAAGTTCCTACAAAGGAACAAAATTGAACATCATAGGTCGACTTAAAAAATGGATGGCGGACTACTACCCAAATGCAAAACTAGCCTTAAATGAATTTGCCGTTGATTCAGACTACCGCACGACAGGTTACCACGCGATAGTTCGTCCTTTATACTTAGCAGACCTACTTGGAATTGCCGGAAAAGAAGGACTATCCTATTTTAATAATTACGTGATGAATGGCGGCGACAGCTATTCACCAATTCCTTGGGCTCTAGTTACTAATGGCACTGACAAAACTCATCAGTATTTCGTACACAAAATATTCTCAAATAATATCACAGGAACTGTTATTAAAACTGACGACAACTTAGGCGACACTCTAAACGCCTATGCTTCATTAAATGGAAAGATTGTGAACCTTGCCATCGTGAACAAATCCCCAAAAGACCAAGTTTTTCAGGTCTATCTGAAGAATGGAAGCACCAATAAGGTCGTAACCTACACCGCCAGCGGATGGTCCGTTTCAGTCTTGAAATTTGATAAAGATCTTTCGACATCAAATGGTTTAACTAACCAAGTTTATGGCGCTCAAGAAATGGGTATAGAGAAAGACCTCAACTACGCCCAATAAATACCCAAGTTCCTTTCGGCCAAGACCAAAATTCGGTCCCTGTCCAAACTTTAAACACCTCTGTTTTGATTACAGGGGTGTTTCATTTTCAAGCCTTTGGCTTCAATTTTGTAATACAGTCCGAGAGCGAATTGTCTCTGAAAAGTGCCCTTAAATTTTAGGATAAAATGGCAAAGAAAAACGTGCTTCATTTAGTTGAATATTTATATCTGGGCGGAATCGAAAGAATCCTAGAGCAGATTGCTTTAAAGACTGGCGAGCAAGCCAATCTTCATTTTTTCACCTATGAAACCAAGGATTTAAAGGGTATTGGTAAGAAATTAAGCGATTCTGGATTCCCCGTTCACACTTTCAAAAAAAAATCTGGCACTGACTTAAGTTTACTAAAAGAACTCATTCGCGTGGTAAAAGAAAATAAGATCGACGTCATCCACACTCATGATTTTGGACCAATGGAATATGCAGTTCTACTGAAGCTCAGATTTCCAAAAATTAAGCTCGTGCACACTCAACACACGATGCATCACTTTATCATCAAGTGGAAATATCGCGCGTTCTACCAAGCTGCCAGCTACTTTTACTCGAGCATCATTGCCGTTTCACAATTTGTCTTTGATTCGATTAGAACCAATTGTCCTTATGCTAAAAAATCAAATCTAAAGGTCATTTCTAATGGAGTCGACAGCGGCAGCTTTCGCACCAGCCCAGATATTAAGCTAAACCCCAATCAGCTTAACATGGTTTCAATTGCTCGAATTTCCTACGAAAAAAACATAGAGTATTTGCTCCACACTTGTAAGCTGTTGAAAGAAGCAAATATTCCGTTTGTTCTTCACCATGCCGGCACTTCGAAACTTACAGAAACAACAGAAAAGGTTAAGTCCTACATTTTTGAAAACGATCTTGATGAAAATATTAAGCTTCACGGCTTTGTGGATAATGCATTGACGATACTGAACCTCGGAGATATTTTCCTGACCGCATCAAAAAGAGAGGGTCATCCTGTTGCTCTTTTAGAGGCAATGTCATGTGAGAAGCTTTGCATCTGCAGCGACATCGCCCCTCATCGAGAAATTGCAAAGAATGATTTAATTTTTTTTGATCTCAATGACGAGACTGCGCTTTTTAAAATTTTGAAAGATCAGTTTCATTCGAAGATGAATGGAAATGAAATAAAAAATACGTCAGAGAAACAAAAAAATGCTCGGAAAAATGTGGTCGAAAATTTCTCTCTTGAAAATGTGGTGAAAAATTATGTTGCCGAATACTAAACCAAATACGATTGCGCTGAGTTTTGATGTTGAAGACTGGTTCACAGTTCGCAATATGCGTGAAGTGATTCAAGATAAAGATTGGGATGCCCAACAACTGCGAGTTGATATCGGGTTAAATTTCATTTTGAAGGAACTAGCCGAGCGAAACATCAAGGCTACATTTTTCGTATTGGGATGGATTGCAGACCGTTGTCCTCAAGTGGTCATTGATATTGCTCATGCTGGACACGAAGTCGCTAGCCACGGTTACTCACACACCCCGATTGATTTAATGACTCCAGAAGAGTTCGCAGCCGACTTAAAAAAATCATTGGTCGCAATTGAGCGAATTACGGGTCGAAAAGTGAAGGGCTACCGAGCACCTAGCTTTTCAATCACAAAGAAAACCGCTTGGGCGTTAGAAATCATCAAAAAATGTGGACTTGAATACGATAGCAGCATTTTTTCGACGATTCATCCAGACTACGGCATCAATAACTTTCCGACTAATATTACGAGCATTCGTGGTCTTTTGGAAGTTCCCCTTCGCAAAGGGAATTTCTATGGAGCCGAAGTCCCAGTTTGTGGTGGCGGATATTTTCGCATGCTTCCCTACACTTTGATTAAATCGACCTTAAAACAAACCTTAAAAAGTGAATCTTTGGTGATGTACTTTCACCCTTGGGAATTTGATCCTGCTCAGCCTAAGGTGGACCTACCAGCCTTAAAAAAATTTAGACATTATGTTGGCTTAGGCAGTAACAAAGAAAAATTTATTTCTTTACTTAACGACTTTAATTTTACGACGATTGCCAATTTGATTTCAGGAAGCGCTGAAGTTAGACCGTTTCCGGCCTTAGCTATGGATTTCTTAGAGACTCCTCAGGCTCTGCAGGCGCCTTCTCAACCAGCCATTGATTTAGGCTGGAAAGAATCATTGGAGTCCGCAAACTCTAGCCTGGGCCAAGCCGTGGCGAACTCAACGCAAGTTCGCCACTAGGTTTTCGATTAATTATTTTGATTTTTTATCGGCCTTCAATTTTTTCATAGCATCTTTGCAACCATCAGAGATTTTAAAGTCCTTTTTATGTTCCTTTTTATAGGCATGGATACACTTTAAAAGGCCTTTGCCGACCTTTTGATCTCCACAGCCGGCTGTCGCGGCATCAGCTGCACAAGCGCCATTAACAGCCTCTCGGTCAGCCTTTAGCTCTTCTTTTTTGGCAGGATCAACTTTAGGCTTTTCGCCTTCACTGCCTTCGTTTGCAAACACCGAGAAAGACGCCACTAGGACCGTTGCCAATATCAATTTTTTCATTTGAGACTCCTTTTTAGGTTTAAGGGAACAAACTCCCACCTAATAAACGATAGCAGGTCCATCTAAAAAACTGCTTAAAGGGACATTAAAGTCCTTTAACAATCTCAAATTGATACAACATCTAGACGTAAGGGCAGCACTTAATTGGAAAGCCTAACGGAGGCGTGGTTAATTTTTCTTAAGTGGAACTTCAACTTGGTCAGACTGACCGCCATCTTTAATTTTAAGGATAATCTCATGGTGAGCAGGACGAGGATCATCCATAAGGAAAAAGTCTTTATCCTTGCTAAGCGCTAAAGGAGTCGCAGATTTACCTTTTAGAAAGGCTTCCGCGCTCAAATTTTGGAATTTAAAAGTCTTTAGATTTTTACCTACTACAAAGACTTTTAATTGCCGGCTGCCTGGAACAACCTCAATGTTGACTAAGTTTCCAGATTTTCGAAGCACCGAGGTGTAGCTTTCGTCTTGGGCCTGAGCCAAATTCATAGAAAAAAAGAAAGAAAAAGAAATGATGACCTGAAATATATTTGCGGAACGGAAACTTACTTTCACAGAAACCTCCATGGAATGTGGCTTAAGCCCTAAATCTGCGACCATTGTAGGCCCAAGATCAAATTTAGGGTAGCACATTCATTGAGGTTAGATGCCTGCCGCAGAGTGCATATACTGGCACCGTAATGCGCCACCGAAATTGCGAACGACACCTTCAGCTCTGAGCATTCTAAAGAAGCGTTCAAAGGCTTGATTGCCGCCCAATTTGTAATTAGCAGAAAAATAGTCCTTATTTTGAATCTTTTTGGCGCGCAAAACTTTAAGGTCATAGCCCGAGATATTTAAAAAGCTTTTTTCAAACTCTTTAAAGAAAGTCATATTCCAGTCACTGTATTGAAATTCATCCACCCAACTTGGTTTGATATTTCCATGCAAAGGACCGAAACCTGCAGCAATTCCCGGTAGCAGATTTTCTTTTTGTGAGAACTTAGCCAACAACTTTGCATCATCACCGTAGATCGCCTTGATGAAATTTGTATCGACGTATATATCGGACATATCTCGCAGTACCAATCGACCTGTTGGCTTTAAATTAGCGTCCATTTCGACCAAGAAATTTTGCGAATGAGGAGAGTCAAATTGCAAGCCGGTTCGGGCTGCTAATTCGCCCAAAGCTTTACCTGCGACTTTTACATAGTGCTCAGTCCAATAGTGATAGGGATCATCCGAACCATTACGTCTGGCTATTTCAGATCCAACCTTATCATGGAGAACTGAAAATCCCGGAAGGTAATAAAACTTATTGTCAGCAGATTTCAACGAACCTATATCACGAATCACAACCGCCTGGTCCACGTCTGTCACTTTTAGAATTGCAGGCTCATCCATGATCATAAAGGATTCAAATTTTCTTTTTCTATTTTGGGCTGCCAAATAGTCACTTAGCAAACGACCATCCACGGCCTCACCCACTGGTTGTTTTTTATCGCGCCAAGCTCCGCCCGTATTGTTGGTCGAAGATTTAACTGAAAACAAAGCTCCATTTTCTGGATTTTCCGCTATGTAACTTCTTGAAGCGGTTTTATAACCAATGAAGTACTCTTTAGGAACTAGATCTAAATTGTGAATGACTTTAAAGTATTCTAAAAGCTCTTTGCCCCACTTGGTGTCCTCAGGATTTAGTATCCAACGAACATATTTCTGTCCCTCTTTTTCAAATACCAAGGACTGAGCAATTTTAGGATCTAGTCTTCGTGCGAAGTCTACACTCATCAACTTCAAAGGAATTTCAACATGGTACATTTTAACCGGAGCATTTGATCGAAAACCCGCTGCATTGGCCCTAGTCTCCATAAGAACTAAAGTCTTCGCCCCTTCTGTAATAGCCAGAACTTGATTTATAAATCCGAAAATTAAAAATGAAATCAGTCCAATTTTTTTAAAATGACTTGTTAAATTCATTTCTCGCACTCCCTTAATGATCAAAGAGGATGATCCCGATTCACATCAAGAGTCATCCGATCTCCGTTAACGAAGCGGTAATTTATCACATGATAGATTTAGTCCGCGAGAGCGGTTCAAAGCCTGGGTAAAAAAGAATAGTCCGTCTAAAAGTTCGACAGCAACATCGGCCCTTTAAGGATTGCGATGATGTTGAAAAAACAACTTTTGGTCTTCATACTCACTTGCCACAAATTGATCTTCCGTCACAAGGGTACCAATCCACTGAGGGCGAGCGGACTTAGTCTTTTTAGCGTAGATCTGATATATTGCCGTTCGCTCAGGCAGGCTGGCTAGGTCTTCGCGAAATTCACGTTGCCCGCCACCATTAAACCTACCCTTCACTTCATCCCCAGGCACAAATATAAGCGAATATGGACTTTGAGGATCTTGAACGACCTTTCCGTTCGGATTGATCTCGGCAAAGTGATTGACTGGTAGGTAAGTTGGCGGGTTTTGCACTAACGAAAATAGCACCACCAATGGCTTGAGTAAAATATTGGTCGGTGCTGCAATATCATTGGTAAAACGGTTCTGGAAGAAGTTCTGATTTTCACCTTGTCCGTCAAGAGAATACATAACCTGTAAATTAACGGAAGGCCCATGGTCCACAAACATCTTAAGCGCCATCCCAGGCGTAAATCCCAACAAATCTGGGTCGCCCGCTATTGAAAGCCTAGCCAATCCATAGCCCCCTTTTTGATAAATTCCAGTATAAGGAACATCAGTCGCGGCAATCCACCTGACTGGAGCTACTGAGCCAAAAGGATGAATCACTTTTCTGCGTCCAAAAGGCATCTCATCTGCTTCGCGATTGAATGAAACCTGAAGTGTTGAAAATGTCCCCAAAGAACTAATGATAAGTCCAATACCAATTCCACTATAAATATCTGGCAAGAGGCTATAGGGAGTTTCTTTGACCTGTTTCCATAAAACATTCTTTTTTTGAAATGCTGTCAGCGTTTGATAATTAGAAGGCAGTGCCGATGCAAACGAAAAAGAGGCACAAAAAACACCAAGCAAACTTAATATAACCAACTTCATATTGAACCTATCCTAATCAGCCGCGATCGACTGCTTCTTGTTGATAGGTGACTATTTACTCTTGAAAAGACTCCTTCACAACCAGATTGCAATGATTTCAGGAGAGCAAAAACTCTAAGATGATTACGATGAGCATCTTGATTTAAATAAGTGTGGATAACCAACCACTGGCTCTAAAACCTTCCAACGTTTACATTCTAAAGGCGTGACTGGCCAAAGCTTATCCCAGGCTTCAAACAACTTTCGATTCTTTTCGGAGACCACACCCCGATTGGGATAACGATTATCAAAATTCAAATAAGTCCTGGCAACAATACCTTTACTTTGATCTTGAGGCTCAAACTTCCGATCACTCAATTTAACCTGGCAACCGGCGAAATTCTTTTCACTTCTAGAAAGCTCACCCATCGAATAGTTTGACCGTAAGCCATTCAACTCACCGACTTCCGGAAATAAATTGTATAGGTCGGCTTCCATTTTACTGAACTCGGGATTTGTTTCAGCACACTTGCGACCATGATAAGAACTCACAGCTCTTTTTTGAGTTTTACTTGTATTTATTTTTTGGCAGGCAACACTTCCCTCACGCCATTCTTTAAAACTTTTCCCAAAGGCTTCGGCCGGGACCACATGTTCCCATTCTAACCGCTTGGCTCGTTTAAGATCCGACTGCACTCGATATCCACAGGACTTGAGATCAATTTTCTTTTCACGCTGAACAGCCTCAACATTGCAAGAGCAATAAACAGTTTTATGATCAAAAAGATCAAGATGCTGATTTAAAAATTTTTTGGCTTGGGAAAATTTAGAAATTTCCTGAGGCCACTTTTGCAATGTCCAGGCATTTAAAGAGGATAATAAAAATAATGAAACCAATGTTAAAAAAAGGAAACTTCTCATCGTTAAATTGGAAACCTAAATTCTGACTTTTTCAAAGGCTAATGCTACACAATATTGACTTTGCCTAAACTTAGGGCGCCAATAAGCTATGTGCGCACTGTTCACCTTAAAAAAGAACCCTGGAAATCTTGAAATCTTAGGAAATTTCTATGATTTTTCAAATCTAACCTGGGAAGAAAAAATATTGCCAGGCCGATATTGCCCCGTACTGGTTAAAGACTCAGTAAAACTCATGCGGTTTTCATTGATTCCCTCTTGGTCGAAAGAAAGCAAAGTAAAGTTTGCCACTCACAATGCCAGAATTGAGACGGTTTTGGAAAAACCCACCTGGCGTAAACCATTTGAAAAAAATCACTGTTTGATCCCAATGGACGGCTTTATTGAGCCCATTTATGAAGGCGAACATGCAGGCCATATGATCAGATTCGGAAGTCAAAAATTATTGTTTGCTGCCGGAATTTACGATGAATGGATCAACAAAGAAACCGGCGAGGTGCTTGAGTCTTTTTCAATTCTCACAAAAGCACCCACTGAATTTGTTCTAAAAACTGGACATGACCGTCAACCAATCTTTTTGAAACAGGATTCAGACAGACTGAACTGGCTCAATATCGGCGCCCTAGTACCGGGACAATGGCAAAAATTTTTAGATAACGTTGAAAATGAGAATACCTTCGAACTTGAAGTGGATCGAGCGCTTAAATCTGTAAAGTAAACTGTAAGTTCAGGTTCAAATTGCCCTAAGCCCCAAAAGCAACCTCGGATCAGTCTTTTTATGGTAGACAGACTTACACAGCTTAAGACAAAGTGGTCGTATGGAAATCAAAGAAATTCTTTTTCAAGAAGAAGTGAGCCTTAAGCATATCCATGATTTGGTACATGAAGCGATCAAAGAAGAGGCTCTCATCACTCAGAAGTTGGCCGAAGCTGACGTCACCCAAGACCTTACCATTGGCCAAAGGCTGGCCGACAAAGTGGCAAGCTTTGGCGGCAGTTGGTCTTTTATACTTTTTTTTGCAGGACTTATTCTTCTTTGGATTGGCTCAAATACAGTTTGGATTTTCCTTGGCCCCTTCGACCCCTATCCCTTCATTTTTTTAAATCTGATTTTATCCTGCTTAGCCGCTGTCCAGGCTCCCATCATTATGATGAGTCAAAACCGTCATGAGGAAAAAGATCGCAAACAGGCCAGAAATGACTATATCATCAATTTAAAATCAGAAATGCAGGTCCGAAATTTACATCAAAAATTTGATGTCTTAATGGTTGAGCAAATGAAGAACCTTTTTGAAATTCAACGAACTCAACTGGAAAAATTAGAAGAGTTAAATCGAAAGTTAGACAATCTAAATAATTTTTAATCCCTGTTTTATTTCCATCTTTAAGCTGCCGATGAATTTTTTTTCTTATACTCGAACCAGAACTTTTTTAACAATTCCAATTGAAGCTCCGATTCGGCCCCTACTTTTCCTTCAATAGCATTCTTCACTAAACCTTGCAGCCTTGGGTTCGTTTGAATGATCTGCGGAGCTGTCACTGCAAGTTCTTGCAATATTGTCCGAAGGGCATAAAGTCCGCTAGATTGATAGTAAGGCCTGGGATCCTGCAAAAGCTCCTGAAGTTCTCGCAAAAGCTCCTTGCTCATTTCAAGACTAGAATCAGCCACTATCGCATTGGCCAGACTTCTATTAGAATTTAAGTCACGCTTCAAGAAACGAAATTTTTCATTCGGCATCAACACTCTAAGTGCTTCGATCGTATTGGCCTTTAATCGCTCGTCCTCAAAGTTAAAATTTCGCTCCAGAACTTCACAAATAGACTTTTTATTTTCAACTCGAGTCGCGGTATACGGACACAGCCCAGTCAAATTAGAAAGCGGCCGACACCAAGCTAAATCCTGTTTGGCTTTTTCTTGTGTGCTATGCAGCAGATTGAGATACCGTCCAAAAGAACCGGCGTTTAGACCTTCGATTTGAGTTCGATTGAATTTACCAACGATTTCAGTAAAAAATCCAACCGAATGGACCTTGGAACTCAAATCAAAAATTCGAACCCAATTTTGGTCAGACCTAGTGTTGACCACCAGTTTGGTGACATTTTCCAGAATTTGCCGATCTGAAAATGGATTCCAGCTGTTCCATTCCAAATCTTCAATTTGAAACTCGAATATCGACTTCAAATCCTGATATCCTTTCAACTTAACTTTCCTTTGAACGGAACTCTTAAAACCAGGAGTCACGTCGCCTATTTTAAAAGGCCACAATTCAGCAACCATAATCAAAGAATTGCTTTTTCGGTCCGAAATCTCAGAAAGCAAACGAACGGATTCGACCAAGGGTTCCCCGGAAATATTGAATCCATTCACTTGAGATGAAAAAAGCAACTTGCCGAAACACACCGACGACTTAAAGGCCAATGGTTCGGAATTAATTGTCCTTGCTCGGGCTTCAAACGATTTTGCTACGTCATTTAGATCTCGAATGCATCCCAATGCCGACACAACTGAAGCCTGCTGAGTCCCTTTGAAATAGAAGATGACCTCGTCGCCCAGAAACTCTTTCACCTGCCCTTGATATCTGCCAATCAAAGCTGTGGCTTCGATAAAGAAGTCATTTATCAATTTCAAATACTCTTGTCTATTTTCAGACATAAAACCCTGTGTAAACTGATTGATATCAAGCCGAACTAAGGCTGCATCAAATACATAAGGTGGCTCAAACCCAGACTGCAACTCGTTTTTCAAGGCCGGCAGAATTGACTGATCCAACAAACTATATTTGGACTTCAGAAGATTGTTATTGTCTTGAATAGCCTGAAGCCCCAATGAAAAAAGCTGAGCCTCTTTGGTCTTAAAATTTTCGACTCGACCAAATGATTTGTGACTAGAAATTTCATTGAGCATGGTTTTAAAATCCTCAAAGAAGAACCCAACCACCAAAAGAATACAAATTCCCACCATGACCAAGTCTTTTAAAAATCCCTGACGATTTCGCTCCCAAAAGCTCTCTTTATAACGAGAAAGGGGGTTAATGTAGCCCAGCACTAGCACATAGGGGCCCATTTTTTTCTGAATCAACAAAAGGTCCTCGTTTTGAAAAACATTTTTTCCGCTTTTCACAAATAACTTAGCCTGGTCCACAAGCAAAGGGTTGGACTCTAAAATTGGAGTTTCTTTTTCAAACAGGATATAGATATGTAAATCGATACGTTCTTTTGCCTTGCCTAATTGATTTTCAACCAAATCCAAATGACCGCGTTCACTGAGCTTCAAAATTAGATCTGACTCTCGCTGCAGTGATTCAATTTTGCGATTCATATAGGCTTGGTAGGAATCCATATTGTCCGAATATATTTGCCAAGCGCTCAGTGCCACATAGCCGATCAGAAAAAACGTGACCACGACAACAACAAACGACTTCTTTTTCATCATTTGCCGCTCTCTAACTCGAAGACCCCTTTGGAATTTTCGCGATAAATAATGACTGGCTGAGAAACAGGGATATACGGCCGTTTCTGTTGATTGAGAATTAAAATTCGTTGCTCTTGAATGACTCGTTTAAACTCAGGATCGAAAACTTTCTTACGAACTGCTGCAGGATCTTGTTTAATCAATCTTAATATTTCGCCTTTGCTGACTTCAATACCTGAAGAGATATTTCGATCGACGGAACCACTAGCATTGGAGCCTGAACCCAAATTTAATCCCCGACCACCCGGACTGGAATTAAATGTCTCTCCTTGGTCTGCACCGGCTCCTGATCTTTTACCAGTTTTTTTTGTTGGACCATCGCCTTCTGACTGATTGCTAGCTGCCACAGCCACCATTGCCTTAGAAATTCCAGAATCACCGTCATTGAACGGATTGGCAAATGAAGCTCCATTGGATGCTTGAGCAATAGTTGGAGCCATTAGTGCCATAAACTTGGTTGGGTTGTGGGTCACCTTCGAATAACTGTAGGTTGAACTTGAACCGCTAGAGCCGTTTGTAGCTCCGAAGGCATTTACTTCAGTCGGAACACCTAAATTTTCTTTAGTCTCAAAATCTTGTATTGGCCCGCCGTTCGCCTTCGAAGGCCTCATACCAGATACACTTTTTTCTACTTGAGTGGCGACTTGTGATTGATTTGAGACAAAACCGTTCACCTTCAAACTATTCTCGACTTCCACATCATTATGAGCAACACGATTTGAACTGGAATCCTCAGCAGGGGCTGAAAACAGCACTGGCTTTGCTGCTGCCAACGAACTTGAATCTGGCCTAGGCAATACAATACCTTGAATAGTAGGAAGATCAGTAGACGAGGGAATAATCTCAACTTTACTAAAGAGTTCTAATTGCTCTCGGTTATCAAAAATATACTGCTTAGGATATTCTTCAAAATACTTAATATTTGCCTTCTTTGGATCTGCAGTAGCAAAAATACTTCCACCACATTTTGGTGAATTTTCATTTTCAATACAACTTTGAATCTTATTTAGCACAGCACCTGTGCACTCGCTTCGGTTGGCATATGTTATATTACAACCACGCCCATTTTGAAATCCTCCGACAGGACTCAACGCACTCACAACCTCTGCCTGAAGAGCATTTGAAAACACTTGGCAGTCTTTTTCAAGGGAAACCTTTTTGCAAGATTTCATAAAATTATCGTCAACAACCTTTTTGATATTCGTATCAAATTGACTATCACAAGAGATAAAACCTGTTTGCTGTTTACACAATTCATACTTTTCTTTTTCTTTTTTCATCACATCGACAATTTTGGGAGAAATTTCTGAAATAACCCCTACCGCCTTTGGCGCATCGACCTTTGACTTAAATGCTGTCCACCAACCATTGGAGTCGCCGACGGAACCCTTTCCGAAAACTGTCAGGAATGAACTTGTCATTGTTCTTTTTCGAAGATTGTCGCCATCAGACAAATTCCCAAAAAAACCTGTCATATCATCATTAAACTGAGGACCCGTCCTTGTGGTGCGGGCTACATTTCCCATATAAAAAAGTTTCAAACAATTTTGACTTCCCTCAACAGCTATCGATGTACAATTCTTTGCACCCATTGATTCCGCGTATCTTTCAAAACTTTTCTGAATTTCAAAACAAGCTTGACCGTAGGACAAAAGACATTTGTCATTTCCCTTTTGAATATCACTTTGGAAATTCTTCTTAAAAATCTGGGCACAAAATTCTTCGCTTTTCTTGTCGCTAATACATTGGTTGTATTCGGCGACAGTACCATTGATATCCAAATTTTCTACCCGTTCCGTAAAGGCCCTCTCACTTGAGTAATATCCAGTTCTCGAACTTACTTCTTGGGCTAAAATCGGAAAATCTCCACTATCAACAACTACGAAATCTTCGATCGCCCTTTGTAGTTCCTTTTCTTTTGCGACTCTTGTTTGCGCCCGCTGGCACTCTCTGGGGTCTTTTTTATCACTGCAGCAGGATTCAATTGATTCGGCGGTCTCTTCATGCGCAATGCCAGACATATGCAACATTTCATGAAATAGAACCTGAGCAATCTCGGCCTGGCTCGAGTTTTTCATTTCCTTCATGTTGAGTTGGATACTGTGTGCGGTTTTTCCAGTTCCAGGATTTCGAAGGTAAAGATAGCTTCCAAATTCTAACTTGTTTCCATCCAAACCAAGTCCACAATTTATGAATTTGTGATTTTCCTGCTCCATTTGTTCTGCTGTTGCTATTGCCAACGAAAGGGAATACTGCGACATCCCCAATTTACTTAAACATGAAATAAACCGATCACCTTTACCATTATAGCTGGTTAAAATCTGACTAAGGGCGCCGGCGATCTTTTCCCGATCTTTTGGATTTTTACAACTATCTCCGATGTATTTATCTAAGCCTGCTCCCAAATTGGCAGCTTCTAAAACTGCGGAAATAGTTTCGGTGGCCAATTTTGAACTCGAGCAAGTGAGCCCGTCACTGCCGACGCGAATAGAAGGACCTTGTACCCCATCTGTTTTGTATAATTTTTCAATTGGCCTAGCTTCTTCAAAGTGTCGGCTGTATTTGTTCGTTTTCAAATTCAGAAAAAAAGTTTTTTTGCGAAATTGACTTGTTTCTGCCTTTACAATTTCAGCCCTTAAAAATTTACCATTTGCCCTGTTTGAAAAAACAAGAGTTTGATCGCCTTTTTTTAGAATGACTGTTGCTAAATCATCTGAATATTTTGATTTAGTAATGCCCAAAGACTGATTCGGAGTGCTGACCAGAAATGATTTGGCAACAGCCTTATTCGGAAAAATTCCGACAAGCAAAATACACAACCAAATCAATATGTTCCCCAAAAAAACCATAAGTTAATATCGGCAAAAAAGTGACGCAAATTGACGCCTTTCTCGAATAGCAACCCAACAAAATTCAACGGCCCAGCCCAAGGTCCGTGAATCTGTTTTGAACCTAAACAAAAACAGTTTACTAACAAAATCTTAACCTCACCCTTACTTAAGAATTTGCCGAAGAATTTCAAAGAGGTACCTTTGAGCACTGAGCAAAAATTTGACCAATATCAAAGTGAATTTCTGGAACAACTTCCAGAGCAGCTCGATGTGATTGAGAGCTTTTTGATCGACTTAGAAAAAGAGTCGGATCAAAATTTTTCTGTTCAGCTTGCAAGATCAATTTTAGCATCCCTTCATTCTGTAAAAGGCGCCTGCGGCATCTATGAATTCAGGCAAAAGTCCCAGCTCCTACATGCTGCCGAAGATATTGTCATTTCCATGCATGGGAGGGCTGGCGTTCAATGCAAACCTGAAATTCAATCTTGCCTAGAACTTTTGGACAAGGTTCGAACCTCAGAAGGTTTGGAACCAACTAAAGCTCCGGCTGCCACTGCTAAAATTATCCCATTTAAAAATCAACACCTAGCAAAGGTAATGTTAGTAGAGCCATCTAAAACGATCAGTAAGATTTTGTATTCGTATTTGTCAGAAAGAAATTTAGAAGTAACTCTTTGTCGTACCGACCTGGAAGCTATTCAACAACTTTCAACCGGCCAGAAATTCGACTTTTTTATTTCATCGCAAAAACTACAAAAGTTTACTGGCTTATCTTTGATCGCACTGATTAAACTGAGCTCCGAAGACACTCAAGTAAAAACGATTTTGATGAGCTCGGACTTAAAGTCCTTTAAGTCTTCAAACATTAGCCCTGACTTACTAATTGCCAAAAACGAAAACTCTTATGAGAAAATTTTTCAGTTTATCCGCGAACACTTACCGCGGCTTGATCAGCAACAAAGAAATGTGTTTTTTGTGGATGACCAGGACGAGATTCATATGGTCGCCAAACTCATTTTCAAAAATATTCCAGAACTGAAAGTGTCCTACTTTACCGCATCAACTTTAGCTTTAACCGCTGCTATTGAAAATCCCCCAGACATCCTCATTACTGATTTTCAAATGCCCATCATCAATGGCCAGCAACTATTGAAGAAGTTTAAAGAAGCTTGCCCCAATGCAAAGACCCAATTTTTTCTTTTGTCCGGAGAAACCAAAGTCGATTTTATCAAAAAACAACTGGAACTTGGTTTTTCTGGAGCCATAGATAAAACTGGGGCCTTCAAAACTGAACTTAAAAAAATATTTGCTGCCTAAAATGTTTTTGCGTCGATCACAAATCGATATTTCACTTGTCCCTTAATTGTTCGCTCGTAAGCCTCATTTATTTGAGCCGCATCAATCAATTCAATATCAGATAAAACCTTTTTCTTCGCACAAAAATCCAACATTTCTTGAGTTTCCTTGATTCCACCAATAAGAGAACCAGTCAATTTTTTGCGTCCACCAATCAAAGAAAAGGCATGAACTTGATTTGGCTCAGGAGCGGCACCCACCAGAACTAAAGTTCCATCTATTTTTAGAGTCGCCAAATAGGGGCCGAAATCATGAGGAGCTGAAACCGTATCGATAATCAAATCCAAAGCGCCAGTATGCGCTGCAAATTGTGAAGCCTCTTTGGTCATGACAAATTTTTTGGCACCTAATTTTTTGGCATCAGCCTCTTTACCCTGAGAAGTGCTAAACACCGTCACTTCTGCCCCCATAGCTTTAGCGATTTTGACCGCCATGTGACCAAGACCACCCAAGCCAACAACACCAACTTTTTTACCTTTTTTAACTCCATATCTTTTCAAAGGAGAATAAGTCGTAATACCAGCGCAAAGCAATGGAGCGACCCTGTCTAAGGCCAAACCTTTTTTGATTTTTAGTGTGTATTTATCCTTCACAGTAATATGCGAAGAATACCCACCTAGGGTTGGAGTTTTTCCATCTAATTCTTTACTGTTATAAGTGAACACAGTGTGCCCTGTGCAAAATTGCTCCTCGTGGGATTTGCAACTGTGACATTTTCCACAAGAGTCTACAAAACAGCCGACACCGGCTAAATCTCCAACCTTAAATCGCTTCACTTTTTTTCCCACTTGCACAACTTTGCCAACAATTTCATGCCCCGGAACGCAAGGATAGGCAGCCTGTCCCCACTCGCTTCGAACCGTGTGAATGTCAGAATGGCAAATTCCACAATAAGCGATTTCAATGACCACATCATCCGGACGAGGGTCACGACGTTCAATTGCCAGTGGTGTTAATGGACTTGTAGCAGATTGGGCTGCGTATGCTTTTGCTTTAATCATTTGATCTACCTTTTTCAAAATTTTTAAAAAATAAGTTATGACACCGACGTATCTTACGGGATTTTGACTTTAGAGCAAAAGAAGATTTCAATAACCACTGACGCTAAACAATGTTTAACACTGCGGAGTATCAAACCCAATGACGAGCCTTTTAGGTGCCTTCAGTCGAACCTATTTGAAAACTAGAATTCGACATTTGTTACATGATTGTGATTTTGATGTGAATTGTTATCGTCATTCATTTGCAAAAAACACCAGACCATTTTCAACCGGCCCTAGCGGCGTTAAGATTTCGAAAGAAATCATAGCCGATGTCCCATGTGAATGGATTGTTCCGGACGAAGTCATTCATCAAGATCAATTTATTTTGTTTTTTCACGGCGGTGGTTTTGTCTTAGAGGCTCAAAAAAGTCATTATGAGTTTTGCTCGGATATTGCTCGTCAAATCGGCGCTCGCTTACTTTCAGTCAACTATCGATTGGCTCCAGAATTTCCTTTTCCAGCGGCTCCAAGGGATTGCCTCACAGTCTATGAGGAAATTTTGAAACGTGGACATCTTGGCAAAAACCTAATCCTAGGCGGCGATTCTGCCGGAGGATCACTATGCTTATCTACAATTGCAAGTGCCATCAACAAAGGACTACAAATTCCAGCTGCCGCATTTTGCCTATCACCTTTAACTGGTTATAATTTGATTGAAGGAAAAAGAACCGGAAATGACGATCTGATTCAAGATACCGACCAGATGTTTTCTAAAGAAACTTTGCAGTTTTTTATGAACTGCTATTTCGGTAAAAACGCCAAAGTAGACCTAACACTAGATCATCAAAGCGCTCCAATTTTATCGAAATTCAAAAGTTTTCCGCCGCTTTTGATTACGGCCAGTGAAAATGAATTTCTGTTTAAAGAATCTGTACAAGCTGTAGAAGTCGCAAGAGAAAACGGAACCTCAGTGGAATTTATCACTGAAAAAAATCTATTTCACGTTTATCCCTTAGCCGGCCTTTTACCTGAAGCCAAAGCAGCTCGAAAGAAAATCGTTCAATTCATTAAAACTCACTGGAGACTTTCATGATTTTACATAAATTTAAATTGGACTTTCAATGGCAAGTTCAAGAACCTTTTTTGTTTTGCGTACATCATCTAGACCGCTACCCAGCAGGCAACAGCCAATTTGGAATCGATTCGAAAAATTTAAAAGGTCGCGATATCGGCCAAGACTTTATCGAAAAAGATGGCTTTCGTATGTATCACGGCTTTGAGGTCCCAGGGTTTCCTGTACACCCTCACAGGGGATTCGAAACGATCACCATTGTCAGGCAAGGTTTTGTAGATCATGCAGATTCGATGGGAGCAGCTGGACGATATGGCAATGGCGATGTTCAATGGATGACAGCGGGAGCTGGAGTTCAACATTCAGAAATGTTTCCGCTGTTAAATCAAGACAAAGAAAATACCGCTGAACTTTTTCAAATTTGGCTCAATCTTCCTAAAAAAAACAAAATGTCGAAGCCTCATTTTAAAATGTTTTGGTCAGAGAAAATTCCAAAGGCAGAAATCAGTTCAAATCTAGCAGAGGTTTCCGTGATCGCTGGTGAATTCAATGGCCAGAAAGCACTTTCTCCGCCTCCTGACAGCTGGGCTGCCGACCCCCAAAATGAAGTTTTAATTCTACTGATCAAATTGAAAAAGGATGCGGAACTCGTTTTACCTAAATCAAAAACTACAACGAATCGAACTCTTTATTTTTTCGAAGGCCAGGGTTTAACTGTAAATGGAAATCCATTGGTGCCAAACCATGGCTTTAAATTGGATAGTCAGCAGGAGCTCTCACTTAAATCATCAGAGAATACCGTCGAAGTCTTGATTCTGCAGGCTAAACCAATTGGCGAACCCGTTGTTCAGCATGGGCCTTTTGTCATGAACACTCGAGAAGAAATCTATCAGACAATTCAAGATTACCAAAGAACACAATTTGGCGAATGGGACTGGGACCGCGACGATGTCGTCCACGGCTCAAAAAAGGAACGGTTTGCCAAATATCCCAACGGACAAACCGAATCCCCTTGATTCTTTAAAGGCCAGATCAGTTGAACTGGCTTTGCAACATGAGATTCGACAACTGTTTTGAAAACTTAACCGGGTCCTCGAGTTGGGAACCTTCATTTAACAACGCTTGATTGTATAAAAGCTCTGCCCACTGACTTTGAACATCAGCCGGCGCCTTGGTCATCTTGGCAAACAAAGGATGACTTGGATTTAATTCCAAAATTCTTTTCGCGGTTGGCTGCGCTGATTCTTTGCTCATCTGTGAAAGAATTCTTTGCATATGCGCAGTTGGATCATGACTTCCGGAAACCAAACAAACTGGCGTCTCAGTTAAGCGATCTGTAAAACGAACATCACGAACTGAATCTTTCAAAGTCTCTTTAAAGCGAGTCAAAAGATCTTTATGGGTTTCTTCCAACTTTTTGAATTCATCAGCTTTTGTTTGTTTTTCTGATTCGCTATCTAAATCCAAATCTTCTTTGGCCACATTCTGTAACTTTTTGCCCTTAAATTCTTTCAAGGAATCCGTCACCCATTCATCCACTGGATCGATCATCATCAAAACTTCGTACTCTTTTTGCTTCAATTTTTCCAAGTAAGGACTTTGCCGAAGTTGAGACAATGACTCACCGGTAATAACATAGATCTGCTTTTGCTCAGGCTTCATTCTAGAAACATATTCATCTAAAGTGGTCATTTTATCAGACACTGTCGAATGAAAAAGACAAAGCTCAGAAAGCTTTTCTTTATTGGTTTGATCAAGAGCCAAACCTTCTTTCAAAGTCGCACCAAATTGAGTCCAAAAGTTTTCAAACTGACTGCGCTCTTTGACCAAAAGTTCTTTCAATGTGTTTAAAATCTTATTCACTAAAGACTTTTTGATATTCGCAACCTGTCGATCTTGCTGAAGCATTTCACGGGATACATTCAAACTAAGATCATTGCTATCAACCAAGCCTTTAATAAATCGCAAATACGGAGGCAGCAAATCTTTGCTGTCAGATAAAATGAACACTCGCTTAATGTACAAATTAAGACCGTATTCAGCATCTTTATAGAAATAGTTCCATGGCCTTTGCGATGGAATGTATAAAAGTGCGCTGTATTCCAATGTTCCTTCAGCTTTGAAATGAATATGTTTTAAGGGATCATTCCAATCATGAGTTAAATGGCGATAAAATTCAGTGTATTCTTCAGGCTTGATCTCGCTCGCGGGTTTTAACCAAAGAGCCTTCTGGCTGTTCAAAGTGGCATCGTCCACCACAGTTTCGAACTCACCGTCTTTTCCCTCGATCGGCTTTTGAGTTTCGGTTTTCATCTTAATTGGATAGGAAATGAAATCCGAATATTTTTTAACTAGCCCTTTTAAAACCCAAGAATCGGTAAAATCCGCAACTTCTTCTTCTTCAGCAAATTTCTTTAGTTGTAAGGTGATCGTCGTTCCAGAACCATTTGGTCTTGGTACCTCGTCCATTGAATAACTGCCTAAACCTTGAGATTCCCATAGAACACCGACATTGCTGCCTGCTTTTTGGGTGTGAACAGTGACTTTGTCAGCCACCATAAAAGAAGAGTAAAAACCAACACCGAACTGACCAATGAGCTCTGGTTTATTTTTGAGCTCCTGAGCCTTTTGCAAAAAGGCCTTCGTACCAGACTGAGCAATCGTTCCTAAAAATGCCGTCACTTCATCGCTGGTCATCCCGATTCCGTTGTCGATAATTTTTAGGGTATTAGCTTTCGTATCTGCCTCTAATCGAATCTGAAATTCAGTTCCTGGTGCCACCAGGTTGTCCTGAGTGATCGCAGTGAATTTCAATTTGTCGATAGCATCTGATGCGTTGGAGATCAGCTCCCGCAAAAAGATTTCTCGATTTGAATAAAGTGAGTGAATCATTAACTCTAAAAGTTGCTGAATTTCTGCCTGAAATTGATGCGTCGTGCGAGCCACAAATAACCTCCGTTAAAATCATTACATTAAAAACGATAGAGCAAAGATGGTTTCAAAAACCATCTTTGGCAAGGCAAAGACCCAAAATTTTATCGATTTTTAGTGTTTTTTTTCAGACCAGGACGGCAGACGAAATATACTGACGTCAAAAGCGTATTTGGGCTCGACGTAAACTTGCAAAACACACTCTTCAACCAGCTCCATACCCACCGATTTGTCATGGGCCAAATCCTCGGGCTCAGGATTAAACAAAATAAGCTCAGCCACCCGCGCCTTATCCTGACAAGTCATGTCTAAAAAAGAATAGACTATGATTGGCCCATAGCCACTAACCGAATCAATCAACTGAAAGGGTTGTCCTTCGCTTAATTTATAGTTTTGATCAAAATCGATATTAAAATTAAGCACATATTTTTGATTCATATCCATGTCGAACCAAGAGATTCTTTCTCCGGTTTGCGCAATTGGTTGACCCTGACTTATTGAGCTTAAAATTAAAAAAAGAAAAGCAATTGTATATTTCATAGTCCTATTATGAAAATCAACATTGCTGGGGTCAAATTAATTTGTCCTGACAACGAGCTTATGGCTTAGCCGGTCGATAAACTTGGGCCGCTCGGGCCGCACTCAAAAGGTCACTAGCGTAGATAATCAAATAATGATTGTCGTGATCTGTTGCAGACATTGCGGGACCAGGCAGGCAACTGCCCTTTTGGCAAAGTTCGCTCGCTTCAGCAAGCATCGAATCCAAAATCCTAGACACCCTTTCAAAATCCTGAGCCTCATAAAAGTAGTAAGCCTTTAAGCAGGAATAATGAAAGCGGTCGAATTTTTCGGGATCGTCAAAATGAGCCGCAGAAGAGATCCCTAAGACTCGAGAAATATCGCAAAAATACATCGCATTGCGATTCACTTCTTCCGCATAAGAATAGGATCCACTTAGTACTAAAAAGCTTAAAATTAAAAGAAGTCTCATGCTGTCTCCTGAATGATAGGTCTAGCGCTTATGAACTATTCCAATAAGTTAACAGACTTCTTTTAAGTTTCACCTGTCAGATTTTGGACAGCATAATCTACATGGTTTAAAACCAAGGTATTCGCCTTAAGCGGCTTTTTGGTCTTTACGGCCGGTGGGAATTCGAATCACGAACTTAGTATGGGGCGAGTTTTCGTCATAGAAAAACAGTCCATGGTGGTCTGCGATGATTCTTTTCGAAATTGAAAGACCAAGTCCCGTACCGACACCAGCTGCTTTAGTGGTAAAAAACGGAGTCATCAGTTTTTTCAGAACTTCTTTCGGTATCCCTTTACCACTATCTGTGACCGTGATCAGGGTGTAGGGCCCCTGCTCAAAGGCTTCTACTTCAATCCACTTTTCGGGAAGACCTTGAATGGCATCAATCGAATTGGATATCAAATTGACCAACACCTGGGAAATCTGCGTGGACCGACACGCAATCGCCAAAGTTGGTGAAAACTTGGTTCGAAAGGAAACTGAATGCGTCTGAATTTTTTGTTCAATGAGTACAATAACATCATTTAGCAAATCACCCATATTGGCCTCGACGAATTGGTCTTTTTCACCATCACGAGCCAAAGCTCTTAAGCTTTTCACAATTCGAGCAATCCGAAATGCCGTCGAATGAACTTTAGTCAAATCCATGATAAATCTGTCTTTAAGTTCATGATCTTGAATACTTTGCTTAGCTCTACGCATGGTTTGCTCTGCCTGCAAAGTAATAACACCTAAAGGATTATTGATCTCATGGGCTATGCCTGCCGCCAATTCACCAATTGCGGCCATACGCGCAGAAGATTCGACCATAGCTCTTTGTTCCAGGGATTTTTCTTCCATCATCACCTGCTCAGTGATGTCGATAGAAACGACGACCAACTGTCCAGTCTGTTTGATTTTTCGCATAGCAATCATGAACCATTTTTCCCAGTACTGATTTTTAAGCTGAACCTTTTTTTGATCTTCTTGTAGTTCCGACGAGTGAAATTGTTCAACCGTATCTTGAAACACCGAATGATGATCAAAATATCCGAGCTTTTTACCTATTAGATTTTCATCAGTAATACCCGTAAACAAAGTCACTTGCTTATTAACGATTTCATAATTTAAATTCGAATTAAAAATTGTAACCATACCCGGAACTGCATCCAAAATGGATTTGTAGTAATCGACTTGTGACCGATACAAAGTATTCATGCGAGAATAATCCACCAGAACTTTTCTGGTCGCGAAAACCTGCTTGGTGCACAAAACTGAAAACAGAACCATCCCTAACCAATAGGTCGTCTGATAAAGATCATGCCGCGCCAACATAAACACCAAACTTGGTGTAAAAATAAATGCGATATATGCAAAAATTGTCTTTTTACTAAACGAAACATTGTGCGAGCCGATCATGGTAAAGCCGGCACAGACAACCGACAAAACCATCGAATGCGGAGCCATCACTCCAAACTCAATGTAAGCACCTAAAGTCATAAGACCAACAGAAAGTGCTCCGCCCAAAGCTAAAAAAATGATCGTATAATAGAAATTAATCGAATAGCGATCTTCTAACTCCCAATTGATTCGCTTATGATTTTTTTTAAAATAAAATAGAACTGGAAATCGAATCACACTAAAAAGAAACAGTGAAAGATGGGAAACAAGATATAGCTTGGTGCGAAACTCATCAATTCTTTTTGGCATCAGAACAAACAAAATCACCGATATAATCAATACACCGTAACTAGACTTTAAAAATCTATCCGTGGTTTGTTCGTAAAATTGACTATTTTCGTTTCTTGCCATCAGGTCAAATATCGGATTTAGCTACTTTTTATATGAGCAAAATCATCATCTGATCGTCGAGACTAGTCTTTAGTCCAACCGCGCAGACCAATGCCTAACCTAATTTGCAAATTTTTTTATTCTAAAACTTAAACTAGGACTGATTCCCATAGTCATCCACTCAATCTGATTATTTTCGTCAATAAATACGATCGTAGGCGTTCCTTTGACACTATAGAAATTGGCAACCACCCCAGACTGATCCAACGCCACTGGAAAAAGAAATTTTTCCCGGCTGATAAATTCGTTCACGACATTCCATTCTTCACCAACAGAAATTGCCAGAAACAAGTCTTTACTGACTTCATTTTGTTCGATCATCTTATTGATTCGATTCATCTCGATTTTACATGGAACACACCAAGTTGCCCAAAATACCAGGATCTGCTTTTGATTGTTTTTTAAATGAAATTTTTCACCTTT
>CAZDHC010000042.1:0-25877 GCA_964505225.1 uncultured Bdellovibrio sp.
CCTAGTGAATCCAACTGAGAATTGTTTTCTTCTGAATTAAATGAAATTCTGTCTTCTTCGGCGTTATTATACAAACCAACTTGGAAATCAAATGTTGGTGTTGTTCCATCTAGTAGATTAGTTGTTCCCCATTTTGTAGATGCAGAAATTCGCTGAATCTCTGACTTCATTTGGGTTACCTCTTTGTTGATAAATCCGCGCTCAACTTCACCTACAGTGTCAGAAGCTGCTTGGATTCCCAACTCTCGAAGACGTGTGACGATGTTTGAAACTTCGTTCAAACCACCCTCTGCTGTTTGTACCATTGAAATACCGTCATTCGCATTTCGATTTGCTTGACGTGCTGATCTGATTCCAGATTTCAATTTTTCTGAAATCGCTAAACCTGCTGCATCGTCAGCCGCGATATTGATTCGGCTTCCGCTTGCTAACTGAGCCATACTTTTACCAACTACACGTTGGCTGCTCACTAAGTTTCTCTGGGCGTTAATAGCCGCAAGATTTGTCGTTACTCTCATTCCCATTTGTATCTCCCTATGCAATTACTTGCATCATGTTTGAACCTCCGTGTAAGTTTGTTTGACCTCTTCGTGAATTCCGTATCACCAAGCAATTAACTTTTCGGGCAAGCCGTCAATTTCTCAACGCGACTTCAGTCGCAAATGTAGTTAAGTTTTTACTAATTGATTTTTAAACCTCGCAACTAGCTGATCTATTGCAGCTTTTCCCTCTGAAAAATCGAATTTATTTTTTACAACGACAGTTTTTTGACAGATTTTTCTAAGCCAACTCACTTGCCTTAGATCTAGGTGGCAATAAATGCCTATCTATATATGTAATTCATTAAGTTTTTTTTTGAAGTCTCCGAATAACACATTGAGCAGGACGCTCGATAATTAGACAGGAAGTCGCTCCACAAACATGAGCGAGGGATTGTCATGTCAAAGGGATTAGGTCGTTTACTGATTATGGCTGGAATTTTTATATTAGCCGCATTGTTCTCATACGAGGTTTTTGGCGCCGACATCAATATTGTCGAAGTTCGCCGAAATATTCCTTTGGCTGACGATGCTCCAGTCTATAAAGATTTCTATATCAACGCTGGCAACGATGCGGGTTTAAAAAAGAACCTGGTCGTAACAGTCTACCGGAAAATGAACATAAAGGACGCCACGGGAACCCAATCTTTTGGGGAAATTGACATTCCAGTGGGTCAATTGCGAGTTATTGCCACCCAAGGCCGCATTGCCATCGCCCGGGAATATAAGCTGATTTCCCGCGAAGACGAACCCATGGTGGAACAAGTTGGTATGATGATAGGAGATCGTCTTCAGTTAGATGGCTCCTTTATTGACAACAAAAGGACTTCTGTTAAAAAGTCCGAGTGAGTTCGGAACAAAAACCATATATTCGAATACGTTTAATCGCAGTGCCCGCCAACATGGAAGACGTGGTCACCGGCCACAGTTTTGACTGTGGCGCCACAGGTGTTACCGAAGGTTTAGCTTTCGCCCAACCAGATTTAACCTATGATCCCGACATTTTAAAAGTGAGATCCCACGACCTAGATGTTTATTTTGATGAGCGTCCGGGATGTGAATTTTTCGACAAATTGCTCGAATGGATTCCAAATTTAAAATGGAACATTCAAGAGGAACAACACAAAGATTGGCTGGCCGAGTGGAAAAAAGGCTTTGTGCCATTTCAACTTGTAGGTCCATATTGGATCGTACCCAGCTGGCTAGAAGCCCCTCCAGAAGCAGAAAAGCCAATCATGATCGATCCTGGTATGGCCTTCGGAACTGGAACCCACGCGACCACTAAAATGGCCGCATATTTTGTTCACAAATTGGGACAGTCTTTACCAAAAGACGAACTTTTCTCGCTGATTGATGTCGGAACTGGCACTGCAATTTTGGCCATGTTGGCAAAAAAAGAAGGTCTTGAGCAAGTCTTGGGTATCGAAATTGATCCCGAAGCAAGACGTGTTGCCCGTGAGAACATCGTCCTTAATAAAATGGAAGATGTCGAGATTACAGATCAGTTGTTAGAACAGGTTCGCGACCAATTTGATTTTGTCGTCGCCAACATTATTGATGGAGTTCTGATTAAGCTTAAGGATGATTTATTGCGAGTTTTAAAGCCCGGAGGACAAATGTTCTTAACCGGTATTTTAACCGAGCGCGATGACGAATTTTTTGCTTCGTTTATTGAAGGTTCACCATTGAAAGTCGTTCGTCGTATCGAAAAAGATGAGTGGGTCGGATATTGGCTCAAAGAGGCTTCAGATGCGTCGCTATTGGATACCTAAAGATCAAATTTCTGAAACTCAAGTGACATTCTCGGGTGAAGTTTTCCACCATATTTTTGATGTTTGCAGACAAGAAGTCGGCTCGCACTTTGAAGTTTTAGGTGACGGTAAGCAAGCTCATTTGATCGAAGTCACTTCTGTCGAAAAAAAACGCGCTTTGGGGAAAATCATCGAAAGTCGAATTGTTGCCACTTTGCCAAAACCTTACTTGGTTTTGGCGCTTTCGATCCCTCGTTTTCCGGTTATGGATGCCGTCGTTGAAAAAGCCGTTGAAATGGGCGTAGCAAGAATTCAGCCCTTTTACTCGGAATTTAGCTTTATTCGAAAGTCTCAGTCATTGTCTGACAACAAATTCGATCGTTGGAAAAAGATTATTGTTTCAGCAACTCAACAGTCCGGCCGCGGCGATCTGATGGAACTGTGCGAGCCCCAGGACCTAAGTCAAGTCCTAGAAGATTTTAACCAAAAGACTCACAAACGAGGTCTATTTGCCTATGAAGGCTCTGCAGTCTTAGGAGTCAAAGAGCAACTCACCTCAGCGCCCCTCAAGGACTTAGAAGAGTTTTGGGTGTTTGTAGGCTCCGAAGGCGGATTTTCCACGACTGAAGTCCAGGAATTTCGCAAGGTTGGGCTAGAAACTGTCACCCTAGGAGATCAAGTTTTACGGGTGGAAACGGCTTGCATAGCTCTTTTGGCCGTCCTAAAGTATGAACTTGGACAAATGGTCAGAAAAGACTAAGGGGGAAAAATGAACGATCATGATGATTTTCAATTCCGACCTCTCACTGAGGGTTTGGGATTTCATCAAAAGAATGAAGCGAAATCGGCACCAGAAACTATGGTCCAGAAATCGACTCCAGCGACGTCAGTTCCCAGCCGTTTGAAGTTTCAAACTGACCTGCCTGATATCGAACTGAGCACTCCAATGTTGCCTAGAAAAGATCACAGCAAAGATCGCAATTCTGAAAACTCAAAGCCTGCGAGCCAACCTCGAAAACAAATTCCAACGACCAACACGGTTGATGAGATTTTAAAGACTTTAAATGATAAAAAACATTTTGATTTTGCAGACAAGAAAAAAGCTCCAGCAACACCTGTTGTTGAAACTTATAAAGCAAGTCACTTTGATATTTCTGCTGGAACTTTAGATGCAATGCTTGTCACTGCGGCAACCCTATTGAGTTTGATCGTGATGCTGGTTATCACCAAGGTGGATTTGTTCGCAAATTTAAGCAATCCAGATTCTCAATATATGATCTACATTTCTATGGCGATGATGGTTTGTGGAATTGCTTGGATTTACCTTGTTGGAAATCGAATTTTTCTTGGCTACACGCCAGGCGAATGGGTATTTGACCAACGAGTGGGCCAACCCAAACAATTAGGTTCTGCATCTTATGCTTTGAAAATTGCGGCCCGCTCGACTGCCGTTATTTTTACTGGCTTTATTTTGTTCCCGCTTTTTTCGATGCTTTTCAATTCGGATTTGTTAGGCAAAGTATTTGGCGCTGAACTGTTGAAGAAAGCTTAGAGACATTTTGTGGGAAAAGTTGTTCCCTTTGGTCAAATTTCATCAATTTTAAAGTCTGATAATTCAACAGCCATTGTTTTCACCAATGGCTGTTTTGATTTGTTACATGTGGGCCATGTCCGTTACCTGCAAGAGGCCAAAGCGCTTGGGCGAACTTTAATCGTTGGCGTGAACTCGGATAAAAGCGTTCAAAAACTAAAAGGTCCTACCAGACCCATTCAAAATGAAAATGATCGTGCGGAAATTTTGGCGGCTCTTGGCGCCGTCGACTACGTCGTCATTTTTGGTGAAGACACTCCAGAAAATTTAATCAAAGAAGTACGACCTGATATCCTGGTTAAGGGTGGAGACTGGAAACCAGAAACCATAGCAGGCGGACCTTTTGTCATGTCTTATGGCGGAAAAGTATTGTCTTTGCAGTTTGTCGATGGGAAATCGACGACTAAGATCATTGAAAAATCGAAAACTTAGTTTATAAAAAAATAAGCTAACAATTAAAAACGAAAACCTAATTTAGCTGAATAGACCGCTTGTGTGTAACGATCAATTTGCATTGCCAAGAATGCTTTGGAAAGTTTCAAGTTTACTCCGGCCACGTAATGCGAGTCACTGACCTGCTCTTGGCATAAAGAACCCGAGTCCGTAACTCCCTGACTGCCACCAATAAAAACACCCGTGGCACTAACCAATCCAATACCTGTGTACAAAGTCACATCTTCGACACCAAAGCTCGCGACCAAATCTGAACCTTCTGACAAGGTTCGCACTTGATTGTTAAAACTGTTGCTGTTCGCGTAAGTGATCAACGATAATTGAATCGGCATATACTGAGCTTGAAAAAAGCCCCAGCGCAATTGTCCACCGAATCCCCAAATAGATTCATCTTGGGACTGCGGGGTCATCTGCAAAAAAATATCAATATTATTATAAAGTCCCTTACCTAAAGTGATCACCTGAAAGCTGGTTTCACTTTTACTTGCTGTTTTATTGCCAAGTCTTGAAATTTCACCCGTCGGAATAATTTCATTTGAAACACCCACTTCAATTCCCGAAAATCCACCAAGTGGATAGGGATTTCCTAAAATCTTACCCGATGAAGACAGCCCCAAAATTTCTGTGGCTCTTTTCCGGTCGGCTGAAGTCAATCGTTTGGGAATTTCTAAACCAGCTTGGGCAGAAAGACTGACGAAAACTAATAAAAAGATAAAATAGAAAGCGCTCTTCACGGATTACAGAATGGGGCAAAACCCCCACCATGGGCAACGAAATTAAGCTGTTAATAAAGTCTGGATACTTTGCAACAAGGCCTGCGCCTGTGCAGCAATGGTCGCATTGTCTGATTGCGATAGCCTCTGCAGCGCCGGCAAAAATGTTTTAAAGTTTTGAGCTGCTATAGGCGCTGAAGCCGGAGGCCTTGATCCGCCCTGTGCTCCTGCATTTTGGGCCGATACAGTCGAAGTCAAAACTTGAGTTGCCATGGCCACGACTCGGGCGTCTGAGACGTATAATAGTCGAGATAAAATTCCAAAGTGCGAAAGCTCTCCATACATTTTCATCACAGAATAGATTTGGGATTTTAAAGAATCTGGAGTTTGATCCGTGTAGTGCTTCACCATGATCGAAAAACTTTTCACAGAAAAATCCAATCGAAACAAAGCCAGTGCAGCACTTTGGCGTTCGGAGCTTGCATCTGCTAAAAGATCTTCTGAAATGTCATAAAATTCTGCCTGAGAAACTTCGTTAGAATGAAAGGCTTTATAGAACTTATAGGCATTGGACTGACTAGGTGAATTGAATAATAAGGCCTTCCACTGAGACGCAGTTAAGGTGTCTTGTTTTGCAGCTGCTGGAGTTGGGTTCGGCTTTTTAGCATTCACATTTTGATTGTTTTGAATTTCTTTAATTTGCTCGCTGGACTTCACCGAATCATCAACAGACCAATCCGAATGACCACTGCCGTCTGCATAGACTCCCAGTTTTTTCTTAGACTTATTTTGTTGTGCGTTCTTTTTGGAATCGGCTTTTTTTGTAGCAGCATTCTTCTTAGGATCAATGCTTGGTGTTACAGGAACTTTACCTACATTTAAATTTTTCGCGGCTTCTTTTTTCTCTAATTCTTTTAAACTGTAAACGACACGTCTTCCTGAAAGATCATAATCAAGTTCAGAATCCTTTGGCCGAGGCATCTCGTAAGACATCTCTCCACTCGCGACAGTCGCTTCGGTGTTCCAGGATTTACCCATCCACCAAAATGAAAAACCAATCAGTCCTAGGACGACAAATACTGGCCATGATTTGTTCTCGACATTTTCCATACAGACCTCGCTACTTACTAGACATAGCGAAACCAGTGCCAGCTCAGATGAAATACACAAGGTCTTCAGGAGGTTAGATCGTCATATTGGCTTAGTGTTGTCGAAACTTTCAACACTGCTTCAAGGATTAACGTAGAACAAATATAGCTGTCTCAAATTGAGACATTTTAGTCGAACCTTAACTAACTTAACAAAATCACAATGATTTTGAGTCTTAAGATCACGAAATCATGACCGATAATACTAAGGTCTAGGTAAAACAGCCTTAGATTTTTAGCATAAGAGGGATAAAGCAAGTGAGCAGCAGGTTCAAACAAACTCAAAAACTAGTAGTTCTTACTGTAGCTCTGCTGCTTTCGGCATGTTCACAAAACGATGGAGGCGCTGGCGATAGCCCCGGAGTTCTTACCTCTTCTGACGGTTTAGCTATCAACTGTACCAACGACAATCTTCCTCTGGGCACTTCGTCGCTTTGTAAAGTCTTGTACACTCCACCCACTTCCTCATCGCAAGCTTTAGCCAACAAAACTTATGACGTAACTGCCGACGCAACTATTGAAGGTTCTCACAATGAATCCATCAGCTATGATACGACCTTAAATGGTTACTGGGTTTCGAACTCTTTAGGTGAGTCGAACTTTGACCTGCAAGCAACTTATCAAAAATTTACTCTTAAAAAATCAATCACAATGTTGGCTAATCAACACGGCAATTTTCACGCTCTTATGTTTTCAACCGCTGACGCAATTAATGTTCCTATTTCAATTCAATTCTTTTTTGAGCTTGCTGATGGAACCCTGATCCCGATTGTAAAACATTTTACTTGCACGCCATTAGATTCAGAAATCACTTGTGATGCTCGAAATCGGACAGTCACCTTATTAAATTACGGAGCTCATTCAGTTAAAATTTCCTGGTATAACTTTGAACTGACTTTAAGTTTAAGCGCCACAGCTCCGACGACAACTACGACTTTGGCTATTACGACGACGACTCTTCCTGCGGTTACGACAACCACAATTCCCGCTACTACGACCACCACAAGTAGCACCACGACCACTTTGGTAACGACGACAACTTTAGCACCAACAACAACTACGACTTTACCTTCGGTTACCACAACGACTTTACCGAATTCCTCTAGCACAAGCACAACAACAACTACCACCACTTCAACTACGACATCGACTACGACCACATCTACAACGACCTCTACGACTTTGCCTCCAACCACCACTAGCACAACGACTTCGACCACCACCACGATGGCACCGACTACGACAACAACCCTTCCTTATGTCGGCGACGAAGACGAAGAAAATGACACTGATGATGAGTCTGAAGTTCACACGGTTAAAGTCTGTGGGGCGGCTATTTTCCCAGTTCATCATAGAAGTCGCGGCCAATCTGGCCGAGTGAAAGTTCGCTTCTACAAATCATGTCCAGCTACCGAAAGCCGAACCGTCAGTAGCTGTTTAGTGACTGACTTCCAAAACGGAACCATCAATAGATTTGTCGGCAACGCCTGTGAAGTGCGACTGAATTCACGCGGATTGTTTTTTATGTACGTGCTTTTTACAAATGGCGAAAGACAGACTGTTTTAATGACGCCTTAGTAAAGTAATCAGGCCAAATTAAAATCCTTTTGAACTTACATTTTATTTTTTCGCAGAAATGATGACAGTTCATATTGTTTTACTTGTTGGAATTTCCAACTTTCACTATTTCTATCAGCGGCTGTTAGGATTTTTGCCCAAAGTAAAGCTCCACTCTCAGAAACCATCAGGGCTACGTTACCCAGCCTAGGATCATTAACTGACATTAAATAGTTCTGGTCTATTTGCTGAACCGAGCCCTGCTCATCTGAATAAAGCCGACTATAAAAACTATTTTTAGATTTTAAATTTACAATGAACTCGGCCAAATTCAGATCCAGTGATTTCCTCAACGATTCTGACTGAGGATAAATTGTCGGATTTTCTTTAGTACTTACGTCAAACGTGCGAATCTCAGCTGCCGGACCCAACCGGGGATCTGAATTTCGATTCAAATAATATAATATTTTTCCATTTTCTAGAACTTGTGCGTCGTGAATTGGACTTTCAACTCCTGGAAGATCAATCTTTCGAAGTATCTTATTTAAATTAGAATCCAAAATTAAAATGTTTCTGGCGTATCCATTCGTAACCACCACATTTCCAGATTTAAATGCCCCGCCTATGACTTCATTTATATTTGGGGGAATCTCATAAACTGCGTTTAAATGCGAGATGGAACAACTATTACTATCTGATTCATCATGATTGTGAATTTTGCTGTCACACTTTCTTTTTGCTTCTTTAAAAAATTTTTGACTGCTTTTCCATTCCTGATAAATCGAATAGTTCCCCAAAGTTTGACCAGACTTTATATCTAAAGCCATAATGCCCTCATATCGATCAACTTTTTGCCCAGATTTTACATTTTCAGAGTAGAGCACCAGCAACTTGTTTTTGTTTTTGTCAAAATTCATCTGATGGTGAAGTGGTATGTTGCGAGTCCACACCAAATTACCTTCAGGACTCCACTTAGAAATATGGTCTTCAAGAAAGACACCAATATAAGAACCATCCTCCAAAAACAGACACATCGAGCCTGGGTACTTTTTTAAAATTTGCATGTTTTGATCATAAATCGAACATTCAATCACAAAATGAGCCGAGGAACTGGCCCTTAGCTGGCTACAACCAATTTGAATCAAAATAAAAATGATTCCAAAAAAAATTCGAATAAAAGACCACCATTCTAAAAAAAATATCAAAAATTCATCTTGCGAGTGAGTAGCTCAGCCCATGCTTGAACTGTAACAGGGTTGGGATGTCCATCCCCAGGAACACCAGCTTCAAGCCCTTTGGGAAAGGTTGTCTGCAAAGGAATAAAAGCCACGTTTCGCTTTTCTAGCTCTGTTATAAACTGGGATCGCCAACCATAGTTCTCAAATGGGTATTCACTGACATGAAGCTTGATTTTGAACTTCTCATTAAGTCGCTTTTGCAGCTCCTGGAATTGATCGGCCATATTAGCAATCGCCGAAGTTCGACTTTCAATATTCCAATTAAGATTAAATGCCTTAACCAATTTACTTTCATTCGCTAACCAAAAAAAGATTCCACCCATTGGCCTGAGAGCTTCTAAATAGAAAAGACCACTTCGTTCCATCTGACCATCTTTTATGTTATAGGTTGACTTTCTTAGCCTCCAACCACCTTCACCATAACACTTCAAATCTAAACACGTGCTACGGTTAAGATGATCGCCAATCATGAAATAGATGGCATCTCCCCCACTTTGATTTAGATCCGAGTATCTAAAATCATGAAAGTCCATGTCATCTAATTGATCATTTACGCTACCGCCTGGAATTGCATAATTGTAAACTTGCCGCTTCGGAAGCTTTTCAGATAGCCTATCAGCCAAAGTCTCGCCGCCATCAATCGCCGTTCCAAACGCAAAAGAACACCCCATAACCAAAAGATTTTTATCCCTTTTTCCCTTTTGTGCTTGGACCGCTCTACGCCCTTTCGAGTCTATGCGATATTGAACATCGTATATATTTTGCCCCGAGGCCACATCTACTTTTTTAGAACTGACAACCAGGTTTGGTTTAAAAATCGCCACACCAGAGGTATCAATTTTATAGTTGCGCGGATTGCTAACGATTTTGGATTCTTTGCCTATTGTTTGAAAATTTCCGACTGAAAGAAAAATCTCAATAGCCACTAAAAGTAAAATCACCGTTATTAAAGTTAAACAACTTAACTTAAAAGACGAACTGACTAATTGTACAAATTTCCATTTTTTCAAAATGAGTCCTTTTCTAAATCTAAGCCTAAATCTTTAAACCATTGTCTAGCCTGTTCCAAATTGGAAATTAAAGCTTCCTTAGAGACTTTTGGTTTCTTATCAGGAATAGAAAATTCTGCGGGAATATTTGGCAACGAAATCGGAATTTTATCTAAAAATAACTTCGGATTTCTTTCATCGAAATCTTCATATTTCAAAACTGTTCCAATGTTAAACTTTTTAATATCCAATCGGAAATGCTGGGTTTGCTCTTCAAACAGATCAAGGTGTTCTTTACTTACAACTATTGACTCTTTGCGAATCTCAGAATTGAAATCAGCATTCTCAAACCAAACTCCCGACTCCCGAGCTAAAACCAAACTTAAAAACTGCTCCCACAGATTTTCTCGAAAAAGACCAATGGTATTGAAATTTTCAAATACCCATTCTTTCTGTTGATCAGAACAATCAAAGGGAAACATTTTGAAAGCCAACAGCTCTGTGGATTGCTGTAAATATTCAAAATGCATTTGATGAACCGAAATCGATTTTTGATGTTGCAGCTGAATAACCTGCTGCTGCTTCTTGAAGTTCAAAAACTCAGATCTATTTACGTGGCCATATGACAATTCTAAGCAAGCAGCGATATATTCCAAAATCACTGTTGAGCCACATCTTGGAGTAGTATATAGGCAAAATGATTTCTGCCCATCCATAAGATTCTTCGGAGATACGTTTTTAGCCATTAAAGAAGCTGCCAATCTTTTGGTTTAAGTCCGAGACGTTTGTTGAAATTAATCATTTTTGTAGTCTTAAAAACTGGCTGATTCGTTTCAATATAAACACTTCCCTTCTTTAAAGTACGACCAACTTTTTCAATTAGCATTCTATCTTCCACTTTCAAGAAAACTAATTCTCCATTTTTTTTTAAAAGTCTTCGTCCATTCCAGTTATATAGATATTCACCAAGTGGCGTGACTCCCGGGGGAAGTGGTGAAATTTCACTCTTCTTTTGAACAAAAACTTGCCCTTTAATTCGAACTACTTTCTCTATGTTTTGCCTACGAGCTGAGATCCAAACATCTACCACCTCATCGGGGCATTGCGTCCATGGTCGATAGGTACCCGTTCGATGATAATCATCAAAAACTAAAAATCCACCAGGTCGACACAATTCCCAAGAAAAAAAAACATCCGAAAAGACCCCCAGAGCTGTGTGGTCACCATCGATATAAATTAAATCGAAATTTAAGCTTTTCAAACTTGGAAGTGCCTTCACTGACGGCATCTCCAGGATCTTCACTTTTTTTAACAATCGAGAGTACTTCAGATTTTCAATCAACCTTAAACGAGAATTCCAAATAAACGGATCTACGGCAGTCGCCCTAGCCCTCTTTCCTTTAAACAACTCTTTCAGAACCCAAATTAATGAGGTGCCTTCATGTACACCTACCTCCAAATATTTTACTGATTTTAGATCCATTAATGGACCTAAAATCTGCTTCCATTTATTTTGACGTGATGTAGGAAACCAATTTTGACTGTATCGCACTTTAGCCATACACCTATTGTAATGTTCTAAAAAATTTTTTCAAGACAGTTCGAATTTGCCGGCAATTTATGACTTAGGCCCTTTCATAACAGAAAAAACCTTGTCGACCATTTGCATTCTTTTATCAATTTCTGGATCAGATAGGTGACCGGATAGCTTTTCAGCCGGAGTTCCTTCAATCAAAGAAAAGCGAAATGGAGACACTATGTCGATCGGAGCTGACATAAAGAATTTCACAGAATCGTTAAAATCATCGTCGGTTTCACCTGGATGCCCAATAATCCAATCTGACCGAATCACAACTTTTGGCTTTATTTTTTTAATTTTTACCAGAAGTTCTTGCAGCCGATTCGGATCATAAGAGCGATTCATTAGTCGCAAAACATTCGGCGCGGCCGAGTTGATGGCTATTCCTAATAGTGAAATATTATTCTTCTCTATGAATTTTAGAAACCTATCCTCATTCTCGATCAGATAGTCTGGATGCAGCCTTGGAAGTGTAATTTTACATTGCAAATTAAGCTCAGAAATCGAATCCAATAGCTTCACCAAAGATCTATCAGACGTATCTTTTCCATAGGCTGTCAAATCCTCGGAGGTTAGGCCAACTTCAATGACACCAGCTTGTACTGCATTTTCGATTTCACCCAATATCTCAGGAATTGTCTTACTTTTTATTTTGGGAAAAGCTTTTCTAATCCCACAATAGGAACAAGTGTGACCACATCCGTAATTGGTTCTAATCATAAAAGTGCTAATCTCGGAAGAGTTTCCTTTAATTTCCGATAAGTCCATCAACTTCGCAGAACTGATTTTAGAGAAACTTATACTTGAATTTAACTCTTGATCCAGTGACACCAAATTTGTGGGAGATATGGTTTTCCCATCGAAAACCTCTCTTAATCTTTTGTCCGCAATTGCCGGCAAACATCCCAACACAATCATTTTAGAATCTGGTTTTTTTTGCAGATTCAATTGCCTTATGCCTTCGACAGCACTTTCAATTTTATTTTGTCGAAATGCACAGGTGTTATACAAAATCAGTTCCGCATCCCCAACCAACTCCACTCGCTGCCATTTGTTTAAGTTTAAATATTCGATCACCCGATCAGAATCTAACTGCTGAATATGACATACAAAATTACTCGAAAAAAAATATTTTCGCATATGCTCCTTAAGCAGCTCAAGAATTTACCGTAAACTCAGTTGCCTTCTTTTTTGCTTTCTTGCAATACCTTGAAACAATTCCGCCTGCTCATCAAGCCCTATGGTTCTATGAAAATCAACAATGTACTCACAGCCTATATGAACGACTGGCCCTATAATCGTAGGCTCTGATTTCCAAGTCGAATAATGAACAACACTCGTTTCATCTAAAAATTCATATTTCAAAAGTGAACTTTGCCCCAACACAATACTTGCCGCCACCTCTTCAGAGATCACTCTCCATTTGGGATAAATAGGGTTTCGGGCTGGGTCTAAAAAAAACTTCTGCAATAAATGCATAAAAACCGGCGCTCTAGAAACAAATTCGAGATGAAAGAATTTTCTAAATATCATCACACTGCTATTCCAAATTGGAATATCGCGAGATTGAAATTGCGCTCTCCAATATTTTAAATTTTCATGCCTAATGATGATTGGAATTTTTTTTCCATTTCGAAGCTGTCCGTCAACTGTACCAAATTCTCGAGCCGCAATAAAATTTGCATTTTTATTTTCTAAAAAAAGACTCTCAACTTTCCCAAATATAAAGGTATCGACATCCAGATAAATTACATTTTCAAACTCACGCAGATCAGCCAAGGAAATCCACTTTAAAGACCAATTAAAAATCGGTGGTCGAATCTGTTTAACTACTAATTCAAAATTAAGGTCTTTAGCTTCCTGAACCGTCTCACGCAGCGGCTCCCCAAAAACAAATAAAAACACTTTTACTTTCGAAGAATAATATCGAAGAGACCTGATGCTTTGCAAAGCCAACTGTTGATAGAAAATATCAGAAGTGACTGAAAAATAAACTACATTTTTTTTAGACGATTTGGATGAGCTTTTCATTCATCAATTGCGTCAAAAATTTTTGAGTTTCTTTTTCAAGAAATTTGCTGTCAGCCTTATATTTGATCTCTAGTTTATTCAAAATCTTGGCTAAGTTTGTTTTGCCATCAAAATGCTCAAAACAGTCAGCCGCCATCTCATCAATGGTAAAATACAGATCATGCCGTTCCAAATGAACCACCGCTATCGTTCTATCATCTACTGAACGACTCAATATCTGTGGACTTTTTTTAAATATAACATCGCCTTTAAAACCCACTTTGGGTTTCATCTTTGCGCCAACTGATTTTGACTTTTTCTTTGCCATGATCACTCCTGTATACCTAAAATAGTCACTATTGACTTGATAGGCAAGGCAATAGAACCGAAAGCCTCAACCACAACCTCAGTCTATAAAATGGACGTCGGTGACAAATGGCAACAAAAGACAAGATCCGACAAGTTTCACGATATTTGGATTCTATATCGCCCACTATTTGTCCGGCAAAATGGCTTCAGACAACCGTACACCTTCAAAGTGGCCTGACCCATTCTTGCCACCACCCACCTCCGCACAAGATTCCTTTAGATGAACTTCAAATCTCTCCGGGCGCTTTACACCTAACCAATCACAAAAAGAAAATTCAAAAAGAAATGTTGGCAGGAAAAAGCCCCAAAGAATGCCAATACTGCTGGAACGTAGAAGATCTAAAGCAACACCATGTTAGCGATCGATTGCTCAAATCTACGGAGCCATTCTCGCAAGACTTTTTTGAAATTTATGAAAAGACAAAGTCGCTTGATAGCTTGAATTATCCAACCTATCTTGAGGTTTCTTTCTCGAACCTTTGCAATTTAAAGTGCTCATATTGTGGCCCCGCATTTTCATCCACTTGGTTTAAAGAAGTTAAAAAATATGGGGGCTATCCGACCTACGCGTCGTATAATGATCTTTTTGGCAGGACAGAATTGGAAAGACTGCCCTATTTAGAAGTTCAGGCCAATCCATATATCGATGCGTTTTGGACTTGGCTTCCAACAGTCGCCGACAAACTTAAGGTTTTAAGAATCACCGGCGGAGAACCATTCCTTTCAAAACACACGACTCAACTGATCGAATGGCTCGAGAACCAAAATTTGAGCCAACTGGAGTTAGCCATAAACTCAAATCTGTGTATCCCACAGGAAAAGCTGAAAAGTTTTCTTGATAAATTCAACAACCTAATCAAAAGAAACAAAGTCAAAAAACTCTCTTTCTTCGTAAGTTTAGATTCAGTTGGAACCCCATCCGAATACATCCGCTCGGGTCTTAATTTTAACTTATTTGATTCAAACTTAAAATGTATATTGAACTCGGATTTGAACACCGAAGTCACAATCATGGCCTTAATGACGAATCTATCTTTTGTGTTTTTTGTCGATTTTTTGAAGTATTACACAAATCTAAAATCTGAATTCAGTGGAAAATTGAATACTTTAACATTGGACGTCTCTACGATTACTCATCCACCATTTTTGTCTATCGCAATTCTGCCTGACAAATTTTCCGCGAAATCGTTAGAAATTCGCAGTTTTCTAGACATCAATTCCAATTTCTTTAACCAAAGAGAAATTGAAAAAATAAACAGAATTCTAACCTCTTTCGAGACAAAAACCACAAGCATTTCAGATGATGAAATACAAAGACATCGTTTTGACTTTGTTCGGTTTTGCCAGGAACATGACAAAAGAAGAGGGACTAGCTTTGGAAGTACTTTCCCAACTTTAGTAGAATTTTTTGAAGCTAATCTTAAACTCCTGAACGCCTATGAGACTAAAAACAATGGGCCCTTTCGCTATCCAATGAAAAAACCAAAGGCTGATGAGGCATGAATTCAAATTCAGTTAAAATTATTAAAATTGCGTTTGCCACCGCTATTTTAATCGTGTTGTTGATTATTTTTTTCACATCAAACACTTTCGAAACTCCATTTCAATATGCAAATTAAATGGAAGGCATTTATTTTTTTTGCTGGTTTGTGTTTTGCTTTCATAAATCTCATTTTCTATTCCTTGGAAACTATTGATTTTTTAGAGAGAAAAGTTCTTTCAGCAAAAGGCTATCAGATTTGCGACTCAAAGATTGCAAAGCCCACTTCATCAAATGGGGCAAGCATCTACCCACCAGATCATAAAAATGGAATCGTGAATCTAGTCGACGCCAAAGGTTCTATTTTCAAATCCTACAGTGTTCAATTTGACAAAGCTGGACACCGAATCGGATTTGAGACTGGGGATAGGGCTGCCTCAAATAAGATTTTGATTAGCGACTCTTTTGGTTTTGGAGTTGGCGTCGAAGGAAATGAAACCTTCTGGGCCCTGTTAGCTAAAAAAGATAAGTCCAACCGGTATTTAAATTGGTCACTTGCCGGATTTGGCGTGAATGATTTTTTAGATAGAAGAGGCCAAGACTTTTTAGACACATCTCAGTTCAAAGGAAAAGTTGAAGTTTACCTGGTGACGGCGGGCCGTATGTTGATGCGTAGTTTTTGCAAATTTAATTGCCAAAGTACGACCAATCAATTTATTAAAAATCGGCCTCGTTATATTTGGAATGGCCAAGCGCTTGAAAGAATTGGAATTTGGAAAGATTTTACTTCAGATGGTCCATTTGAATTCTATAAAATTTTAGGTCTACTTCCCGTAGGAAGATTTTGGTTAACCTGGGATCAATGGAATACAAACCAGCAAGAATCCGAGATTTTGGTACAATCAGTACTGGCATTAAAGTCTTACTTTCAAACTCACGCAAAACTTGTGGATTTTAAGATCATCTACCTTCCCGGCGCAATTCCCGACAAAATAAATTGGATGAACGAACAGTGGAATAAACAAGGAATAAGCACCCATTTTTTGACTCCCTCGATGAAAATAAAGGACCTATTTGTATGTTCTGATATTTTGCCGGAGGGGCACCCAAGCCCATCTGGACATGCGCGTATTGCTGAAGCCATCTGGCCAATAGTCTCAAGATGAGACATTTGAGCTCTATAGGGCACCTATAGGCAAAAAACTTGACTGATTTGGTGACGCATATTACCTTTGGACCATGGCCAAAAAAAAGAAAAAAAGCACCACTAAGACCAAAATTAAGATAGCTAAAAAAGCCAAAAAGGTTGTCAAAAAAAACAGCGGAACTACCGTCAAAAAGAAAAAAACTCTGAAAAAAGTTGCTTCTAAAAAGTTACGATATGGCGGCCTAAAGAAAATTCCATTTGGAGTCACTTCTGTCGTAGCTGCGATTATCCTTTAGTCAGCCTGAGATTCAACAGCCCAGTAGATTTAGTATTTTTGCCTTCTCACAAGTCCATAATTTGACCGGATTGAAGAATAGAAATAGCCTGTCTTTATGAAAATTTTAATGGCTCCAAGCTTAAAAAAAGTACGAAACCTGGATCGAGATTCCATTTATATTGATCTAATTCGAAAAAAAGAACAGTCGATATTGGCTTTAAAATCGAAAGCCACTCTGGGTCTTACTGCTTCTGAAGTGAGACGTTTCTTAGAAATTCAGTTTTTGTCCAATTTAGAAAGTAAATTAGAAAGAAAGCATGGCGATTGCCCAGTTCCCTTCATCTACACACTCGCTAGCTTGTCTCCAACTTACCGACGGTACTATGAGGTAGCTCATCTCTTAAAAATTGAAATGACCCCTAAAATCAGAACCCGCTTTCAATTGCTCGAGGAATTCGACCCCTTTGCTAAATCAATGAGTTATGCCGACATCAAAACAAACTTAAAATGGTTCAACAATCGATCTGTAGATGCTCTTCACTATAAAGATCTTGTGATCGTGTTGCATTTTAACATAGCCACACATCACGATTTACTCCATTCAGTTTTTTCTGAACTTATACCACCTAATAAAAGCCGCCCAGATTTAGACTATTTTCTTTTCATTGAGTCCTTGGTTTTTATTCAGGAATTCTATATTTCCCGCGAGTTCGGCCCATTTTGGTCAGCACTATTTTCAGCCATCAACTGCTCTTATAGATCTTATGATCTCAACGACCCTCAATTCCAACGCCCACCTCGCGAGCTGTTTTTAGGGCTTTTTTTGACTCACCTTGGGTCCCTGCGCGGCTGGAATAAATCTAAAATGAAAAAGAAATTCCCCGAAATAGGACCTTACATTTCAGAAAAGCACATGGGATTTGATCCGATTTTCAGCCAAAGAATTACCAATGATTGGTATAATTTCTATAAAAAGAATTCTAGGCCATACAAGAAAAGAAAATTATCTTCAAAAGTAGAGCAATTGAAGATAGAAAATTTTTCGTTAGATTTTTTAATTAAAAATCCAAAATCTTTAGAAAAATTGTACTCCTGGTTTGATTCTATATTCTCTATCCACCAGCCATTGCAATGACGACTTTCAATTTGTCTTTTGGAGACAATTCGATTGGTTTAACTTGAACTCCAGAATAACTTTTGGCCCCAACACAAACTCGAATAAATGGCTGTATTTCGTTTTTAGATTTTAAAATTCGATTTTTTAAAGTTGGAAATTTCAATTCAAAATTGACTAACACTTCAATTAAAGACTCGCCCGCTATTTCAATTTCATTTTTTTTTGTTTCACTAATAAAAATTGAAGGAAGAGAAACTATAGGCATTACTCACATCCATCTGATTTAAAGCCCGCATTAACATATGAAATTTGGTCTTTGGGTAAACTACAGGTTGGACAGTTGTCTCTTTTTTCAAAATCGAAACTATCTAAAGCGATCGAATCGCCATCAAAAATCAATAACCGACCTACCATTGACGACTTTCCTTTTGTAATAATATTCAAAGTTTCCGTCGCTAACATTGTTGCGATCGTGCCAGCAACAGATCCCACAACACCGGACTCCCCGCAGCTCCAAGACAATTCGGCCGGCGGCGAATCCTCAAACAAACAGCGATAACATGCCTTGCCAGGCCAAAAAACTGTACAATGTCCCATATATCCTAAAACAGAACCGTGAATTAACACTTTTTCAAATTTAACTGCCGCCTGATTTATTAAGTATCTTGATTTAAAGTTATCAGTTGCATCAACAATTAGGTCTACATCAGCAACCATAGCCTCTATGTTTTCACTATTTAATCGACTGTCTAAAGCAACTATTTCAATTTCTGAATTGAGTTTTCGCAGCTCTTGTCCAGCCACCAGAGCTTTACTCATACCCACTGACGGCTCTCGAAATAGAATCTGTCTATGTAGGTTTGTTATATCTACTTGATCCGAATCAATGACCGTTATCTTACCAACACCAGCACCTGCCAAGTACAAAAGTAGAGGACTGCCAATCCCCCCGGAACCAACGACTAAAACATGACTACGCGAAATCTTTTCCTGCCCAACTTGGCCAATTTCAGGCAATGAGCATTGCGCCGCATATCTTTGGTACTTCAAAAAAGAAGAGGACGCAGATACCAGCGAAAAATTCTGTTCGGTCCAGCTCTGAATTCCACCATTTAAAACAAAAACATTCTTGTAACCAAGGTCTTCCAATTCATTTTGAAATCGAAGTGCTCTAACCCCTGTAGCGCAATATACAACCACGGGAGCTGTCAAATCAGGCAATTGCATTGGAAAGTAATCATCAATTTTGGAAGCCTCAAGCCAAATTGCCCCAGGAAGCATACCAGAGGTCAACTCTCTTAACGTTCGACAATCGATTAGGGTCATTTTACCAACCTTAATCATTTCTGATAAAGCCTGAGCAGAAACCCAAATTTTTATGTTCCTAACATCTTCCAATTTAAGTTCCCTGATATATACTATGTGACAGATTTCAATTTCATTTTATTAAAGGCTACCAAAAATGCACGGAGAATTACTGCACCAACGCAATGCAAATGATATCAAGGAAGGCTTAAGAAAATCTTTGAAAATTTGCCAACGTGAAAATGGTAATCGCAACAAAATGCCAAAAGTCTGGCTCAACTACCTTAAAAAGAAAATTGTACAAAAAATCGGTTTATCTCGATTAGCAGACATCTCGCAGCTTTCAATCTTCAACTTTCCAACTTATCAAAGTACCAGGCCAATATTACATTCACACACAAAAATGGGCCAAAATTCAGGATCTCAAGGAAAGGGCAGAACCAAAACTCAGGCGCAGATCTCGTGCTTAATGGAGTCCATCGAAGTTTTCTCAATGGAACCCCGAAATATGAATTTAGTTAAGGCCTCATATAAGTTTTTAAAAAATTCTCGCCCCACAATAAACCCCCAACTTTTCCACCTCTCTAGCTCCAAAAAATTTCCTAAGTTAAATGAAAAAATAATGTGGACACCAGCCTACAGCGCAAATCTTCAGAAAACAGTTTGGGTGCCCGCTGAGACCGTTTACTTTCCATTCAATGCTGCAAAGTTCCAGACAGGACACTTCTTCTGTCAAGGGTCCAATGGCTTAGCTTCTGGTTCCAATTACCTAGAGGCTTGTATTCACGCGCTATACGAGCTTATCGAGAGGCACTACGCCGCACATCAACTTTCCAATATCAGTGAAATTGAAGCAATTTTTGAAAGAGACTTTGCCATAAAGGATTTTCAGAAAAAAATCGACCTGAATCTAGAAACTTTCCAACTGCAACTTTTCAATGTTCGAATCCCCGAGTTAGGAAAAAAAAATATTCCAAATGTTTTCGCATGCCTTGTTGGAAATCAGCATTGCTTCATGGGCTGGGGTTGCAATTTTTCAGCTGATGTCGCAGTTTCGCGGGCCGCTAGCGAGGCACTTCAATCCTATGCAACATTCATTAGTGGAAGTCGTGAGGATCTGGGCTCACCGTTTCAACAAAAACAATGGAACTGCATTATCCCTGAAGAGCGAACTTTGAGTCGAGAAGGCTTTATTCAGAAAACCTCCCATAGGATTTTCTCAGATTTAAAAACCGAATATGAGTTTTTGATAGATTGGTTGAGGTCGCAGAATTATTCTGATGTGTATTTTGCAAATTTGACCAGAAATGGAATCGATGTTCCCGTGGTAAAGGCAATTGTACCTGGCTTAAAAATTCCAGATTTTGCGAGAAAAGTTTATAACTGGAGACCAGAACAACCTGAATCTTTCCAGTTCGGAGGACTGCGGAATGAAAATTAAAATCTATTCAGGAATCGCAGTTTCTAAAACAGAGGTACAGAAGCATTTACCGGGTGCACATTTTTCTGGCCCTATCAAAAGAGGAGATCTGCAATTAGATCTACAAAAAGGTTACCATTTCATCGGAATCATTGATGGCCTCTTTCATAGCAATTTGGCAGTAAGTCCATCTGAAATATTGGATGTCATGCGAGCTGGGACCACTGTGTATGGCGCCTCTTCCATGGGCGCATTACGTGCTGTAGATCTTCAAAATGCCAATATGATCGGCGTTGGTCTTATTTATAATTACATATTACAACAAGACTCGTTTCCAGAAGACTGGCTTGGCCAACTGCATTTTGAAAATATTGAATCTGCTTCAACAATTGCATTGATCGATCTCTATTTTTTGCTAAAAGATCTTCCACTTAATGAAGTACAATTTAGAAGACTATTTGGTCACTATAGAAAGCTACACTTCTCGCATAGAAATATTTCGATTGGATTGGACGATCACCTTGGCCGAGAATTGACCTCACTTGGGTTGAAAAAAAGCTTTCTCTCTGCCGCCCGAAAACCTCTTCAGAAAAAAAAGGATGCACTTTCTTTGCTACTGGAAATCAATGCAGCCAAAGCCCAGCTAGAAAGATTTAATCGGGAAAGGACTCATTTTGAAAAAAAACTATTCAAAAATATTTTCTGAAATACAAATCGACGCTGTTGTCCTGAAAAGAAAAACTCCAAATTTGAAATTAGAAGAAATATTTCTCTTCTTAATTTTAAAAAGACTTGCTGAAATTGAAGATGATTTAAGTAAATTAAATGAGAAAAGTGCGTTCTCAGAAATTCCTTTCTATTATATCCAGTGCGAAAGCTCTCCATTTTTCAAGGGCGTCTTTCGTTTAGGCCAACAGTTGAATATTCCAAGCGAACTTGTAATGAAATCATCCGAACACCTTCTACGTTCATATGAACCTTTCAAAATCAGGTTTGAGATTCCAGCAATTAAACGTGAACTTCATTGGATTCTAAAAAAACAAGTCAGCAAAAAGACCATTTACGAACTTGTTCAAATTCTAAATTTCAATTTTTCCGCCTTTCATGAAATTCTACATTGCCTACTTTTCGTTGCAATTGGCTCCAAAGAAAAACTGAATCGGAAGAAGTATTACCTTTTTATTGAGGCACTTGCTTTTATACATGAAAAAAATATTGCTTTCGACTACGGCATCCCATTAGCTAAAACTTTGAAATCTATTAAAGGTATCCACCGATCATTTGCATCAGAACACTCTCTTTGGGAACACCTTTCCTTAAAAACCTCTTTTGAAGGATCCCTAATGACGACCTTAGGAGGCCTATCCGGAAAAGATTTGAAGCAATTGAAAAAAGATCTAATGCCTACAGGCATTTTTATTCCTAGCCGTAGTCTTGTCTTAAGCACCCCATTTGTCCATGACGTTACACCCAAATGGATTTCTGAACATCAGAAAGACTTCAACTTTTTACAAAAATCATTTCGAAAGAATAACATTCTCCCCACTCTTGATTTGAATGACTTTTCTTATAAAGAATTAAAAGACAACCCTAAACACCTAGAACGTGTTTGGGCATGGTATCTTAAGTTTAGTTCGGCGATTTATGCTGCATAAATCAAAAGAGGATCTCAACTTAAGAAGCTTCAAAGTCCTTTCAGCAAAAGCGCATTCCCTTATGGGGAAAAACGCTATTTATGTTGACCCTCTCAATACAAACTTTCAGCGGTCTTATATAAACCTCTTCATGAAAAACAAAATAGCCGACTGTATTTTTGTGGGAAATCCTGTGTCGAGGCTACTTGAAGTAGCAGCATTTCCATTTGGAAATATTCGAATCTGGACGTTTTCCAGGACAGGAAAGGCGTTATTAGAAACTTTTTTTAGCTTTAAAAGTAAACAGATTTCTACTGTTGATCGATATGAGCTTTACCCTATACAGTTAAATCCCAAAAGCGACGAAATTTCGATTCCAATGAATTTTGTTTTCTCTGGCCGACTGGCAACCGCAAAAGGAATATTGCATGTCCTAGAATTTGTATACGCTCTTCAAGCGGATTTTTATTTGCCAGCCCAACTTCACATATTTGGTGGATTTTCTGAGATGATCCCACACAATTTTCGATCAGAAAAGTTAAGCAATCATAAATTAGAAGTATCCATTCGCGCCATAGTCAATCGACCCGATTGGATTTTGAAACCAAAGTTATACGGAGATCTGCCAGAAAATAAGTGGCTCAATCAAGTCCCAAAAGGTTCTGTCTATATTAATTTGTCACAACATTCTCATGAAGATTTTGGCGTATCTTTGGCTCGAGCCCAACAAAAGAATTTACCGTGCATCTTATCTAGATGGGGTTCCCACTTCGATGCTATTGGAAACGTATTCTATGCATCTGAAATTGATGTGGTTTCATCACCTAGGAAAGTCGCCCAACAATCCAAAAAGTTGGCTAAGAACTATGTTGAATATTTACAAAAAAAAACGACTCATTCGAATCTCACGAGCTCAGTAAATTTTATTCCCGAAGCCATGAATATTTCGCAAGTACATTTGGCTGCATCAAATTTCTATAAGAAATTTCCAAATTATCCGACAAAGCCTGGTGATCCCAAGTTGACCGAATACATCTACACCAGCGAGGGTGCAAAATTTTATAAATCCTACAATAGAATCATGAGTGGTAACTATTGATTGAACAGTTTTAAATCCCGAAAGCTATCAAAATGCACTATCTGAAATAGCAAGTTATCATCACTAAATGGGGATCTTTCTTTCATAAGATTTAGGTCAAACTTGCTGTTTCTCCAGTTTTCAATGTTTTTAGTTAAATCATTTACTTCAACTGTTGGAAATTTAAAGGACCCCGCAATTAACTGATCTTCACTTCCCTTTGGAGCCACAAACCAAACCTGCCCCGCCAAAGGATTGTGTAGTTCATCTTCAATGCTTCCCTCTGGCCGCAGCGCATTTGGTAAAACTAAAACTATGTCCCAACCAGGAAATGCCGCTTTCAATGTGGCATTCATATGTTCACCAACACTGTTCTCTCCTAGGACCCGACCAATTGTCTGGATAGTAAGAACTCCATTTTTAGACAGAACTCGAGCAACATCTGAAAAGTATTCTTTTGAAAAAAGATGTGATGGATAGCCACCCCCACCTTCGGCCACATTTGAATAAATAAAATCAACAGACTCGGAAGCCAAAGACCGAATAAATACTCGGGCGTCCTCTTGAACTTCCAACAGTTTGGCCGAATCTGCTGGAAAGTCGAAATACCTCTTTGCCCAATGAAAACTTTGCGGATTAATGTCCACGGCATAGATTTTTGAAATCGATTCTATTTTTGCCAAATCGCGGGCAAAGGAACCACCCGCAATTCCTAAACTAACAGCGGTCTCAATTTTTTTTGTTAGCAGAAATGCCCAATAAGGAGCAAGCATTCCTTGGTAGTGAGCCGGAACAGAAAGATCTTTGGCAAGGACTCCAGTCTGAATAAGCGATGCTGCTGGAATATAGTAGGCACGGATTTTTTGTCCCACCGTTTTTGAGTCAAACTCTAAGACTTGTTGTACTCCATAAATATTTTCAGATTCCTCAAGCACGTTGGCTGGTTGAGTTACTATAAATTTATGCGGTTGCCAGTAATTCAACATAGCAAAACTGATCGCAAAAGAAAACAAAACAGCAGTTATAAAATATCTTGAAACAAAAGCAACACCAACCGACAAGGCTACTATACCCAGCAAAAGAAAGGATTTTTTTGATCCCAGATCCGAATGAGATAGAAAAATAAAAATAGTAACCAAGGCTCCACTGAGGGAACCAAAACAATTGATGGCTGCCAAATAGCCAGTCCACTTGAGATTTCTTTTAAAGCATTTAAAAAAGTTTTCTAACAAGACTTGAGTGGTAGCACCAAACAAAAGATTGAGCGGAAAACACAATATCAAGGAACTAACAATTAACGAAATTTCCAATTGAAACATTTGTCGAAAAGCAAAAGCAATATTCGGCCCAAAGAATGCCAACGCTGCACTCATGACACCGATTGCTGCCCATAAAATTCCAATTAAAAGATTAACATTTAACTTTGAAAACTTATTTACCATTAGGCTTCCCAGTAAAATTCCTATAGACAGCCCCATTAAAGTGGAAGAAATCGTAGCGGCCCAGGTGTATTCATTGCCACCAAAAATAGGAGTCAGGAAGCGAGCGCATAAAATTTGAGTCGAAATTGTATAGAATCCAACGAGAGCGCTGAGAAGAATAAAATGAATTACTGGCATTTAATTACTTGAGCATTCATGGTTTACAAAATCAATAACAAGAAATCCAAGATTCACCAAATATCACGACTACCTCTGAATTAAAGTCACATGTTTCTTTAATTTTTGAGGACATTTCAAAAAAATGTCGCTGGCAATCGTAATCCGTATGGCGTTGGGATCACTTTCGATCGTAGTGCTATGGGAGATTTGATTGTTGCCAATCACCGTCAGCAATCCGGGCTGACTTGGAAGAGCCATAGTCACTTGATCAAAATAGAGGGTTTGGGATTTTTTAGCTTGAATTGTCATATGTGCAGTGAAGTCAGCGTATTCATGAGTGTGCCATCCGTAGTGACCCTCACCTGAATGGACATTGACCCACGTATGTATATAGCAAGAATCTTCTTTAATAGAAATTTGATCAAAAAAATTAAATATGGAATTTGATACAAAACTTAGGAGCTCAGATCGCCCCTTGAAATCTTCGCCAAAAAGATCGTAAAGTGGTCTTTCTTCATTATCAACTCGGTATTGCTGATAAACCCTTTCAATACCTGGAACCAAATCCTTAAGAATTTCAATTTTGTCTATTTGATAAAATCCAAATGGGACAAGCTTCACATAAAGAATCATATTGTACTATTTTCTTTCTTCCATTTTTTGAGGTCTAAAAACAGCAAATGCTCGGTCTATCATTCGCATTCGATAGGCCATCTCCTCTGAACTCACCTGATTATCCATTTTGTCAGCAGCAGTTCCCTCAATCCTCGAAAATGGATACGGAGAAATTGAATCAATGTTAGCAAGGGAAAAAAACTTTAGCGAATCTTCAAAATCTTCTCTGGTTTCCCCAGGGTGTCCGACAACCCAATCTGTGCTTA
>CAZDHC010000043.1:0-19093 GCA_964505225.1 uncultured Bdellovibrio sp.
GGGGCTTGTGTAGCATATCTTAGCAGTAAATGATAAAGTCCCTCCGATGACGCAATCCAAAAAAAATCGTTCAAGCGAAATTCGCCTAGGCATCGTTGGTGGCGGTCAATTGGCCCGAATGATTGCGCTTGATGCCCATGCCATGGGAATTCAATGTCATATTTTTTCGACCGAGATCACGGATCCCGCAGCTCAGGTGACTCAAAAATGGCAAGCTGGAGAAGTGAGCGATTTCAAAGCTTTACAAAGTTTTGCTCAATCAGTTGATTATCTCACTTTCGAGTCCGAATTTGTCCCCTTGGAAGTTCTAAAAAAACTAAACGACGAAAATAAACCCGAGACAACCAATCAAATTTTTCCCAATCCATTATTGCTAAGTCGACTTCAAAATCGACTGGAACAAAAGCAAACTCTAAAAGACTTCAAACTGCCCACCAGTGATTTTATCGAAATTAAATCCCTACCTGATCTGGAACGAGCCTACGCCCAGTTTGGCCATCAGTTCGTATTGAAAACTCAATTGGGTGGATATGATGGAAATGGAACCTTTTTTTCAAAATCAAAAAAAGATCTCACCAAACTAGCGGCACTGGTTTCCCAGTCTAAAACTGGCTTTATCGCCGAGGCCTTTGTTCCCTTTCACCGCGAAGTGGCGATGATGATTGGACGCTCAAGCACTGGTCAATGTTTTCATTTACCTTTGGTTGAAACCAAACAAACTCAAGGTCGCTGTGACTATGTTACCGGGCCCACTCGCCACCGTAGCTTGAACCCGATCTTAAAAAAGCTTTTTAAGATGCTTTCCAAAATCGAATACGTGGGAATTATGGGAGTCGAACTTTTTGATACTGGAAACATTCTTTTGGTAAACGAACTGGCCCCCCGAGTTCACAATTCTGGTCACTATTCTCAATTAGGGCTAAACCATTCACAGTTCACTTTGCACATTTTGGCGGGCATTGGCGCCCAAATACCCAAGCTAGAACTGACCGCCAAGGCTTTTGCCATGACCAATATACTGGGCAATTCCGAGTCGACCATTCTAATCCCGACAAAGCTGACTGGAAGCCTTCATCTTTACGGTAAAAAACAAAATCGTCCCGGACGAAAAATGGGACATATAAATTATGTGGGCTCCAATCAAAAATCATTGTTAAAGTTAGCCCTAAAAGAACGAAAGGACTTTCGCTTATGAAGGTTGCCATCATCATGGGAAGCTCAACAGACTTACCAATCCTTCGCCAAGCAGAAGCTTGTTTAAAGGAATTTAAAATTAAAACTCATATTGAAATTGTCTCGGCTCATCGAACTCCTGAAAAAATGGTCGAATTTGCAAAATCCGCTCAGCAAAAGGGCTTTTCTGTGATCATAGCTGGCGCTGGCGGCGCAGCCCACCTACCCGGTATGGTAGCAAGTTTAACCACCTTGCCGGTGATCGGAGTTCCTATTCAAGTGGGTTCTTTGAAAGGCTTAGATGCTCTTCTGTCCATTGCGCAAATGCCAAAAGGAATTCCAGTCGCAACGGTCGCCGTCGACAACGGTTACAATGCCGGATTGTTGGCCGCTCGAATGATTGGAATTACCCACGCGCCAACTCAAAAAAAATTGGGAACTTTTCAAAAAAAACAAAAGTCGAAAGTTCAAAAAATGAACAAAGAGTTAAAGGGAAAAAGGTCTCGTCAGTAGCTTTTTCATCATGAGCTTTACTAAGGCATAACCACCAAAAAGCAAGCCCAAGTAAAATAAGTCGCCCAAGACTTGATTGCCAAAAAATGGAATCGCCATAACGTAAAAATCAATTAAGCCATTTAAAGTTTGAGGATACAAAGTTCCTTCAAGCCAAACTCCAAAGTTTGAAACAATATAAAATATCAAACTGCTCAAAAACCCTGCATAAAAAATACGGTTCCAACGACTTTGCGTACTTAACCAAATTGTCGATCCGGCAGCGATCATCACCAAAGGTAGATATACCCACATCATGCCGCCATGAAATCCAAGAATGAAATCGCTAATGAGCATAGACGCCACTGGGATCAAAATTGCCAACCAGCGATTTGAAAGATAGGCACCTGCAAATAATCCTATAGCAACAACCGAGGTTAAATTAGGAAGGTGAGGAATCAAGCGAGTCAAAGCCGCCACCAAAATCATTCCGACGACAACCAAATTTTCTTTATGGTTTTTTGAATTTAGATCCATCATTTTTACCTCAAATCGAACAGATTCGCCCTTATTGTTCGCCGAGATTTAGGTCAAAGTCAATTCCACCGTAATTTCTTCTAAGCCCTAATAAATGCCCAACCCCAACCGTGGCAAATATTGACTTATCCACGGGCCCTGGCCTAAAAATACCCTCGATGAAAACTCAATCTATGGCTGCCTACTTTTTTTGTATTCTGACATGGGTTGGCCTCCTAGGCTGCTCACCCACTTCCAATGTGGGATCGCAAGGCAATAGACCTGCTCCAACGAAACCACCTCAAACCGGCGAAAAGCCCACACCTGAACCGCAACCGCCAACTGAAGATCCAACTCAGCCCATTAAAGTTCAGGCCTACACACGAATTATGTGCCACCCTACTTTTATGGGTGGGGCCCCATTTTTAGAAACCTATTTAACAAATGCACCCTATAATTTTACTCCCAAAATGCTTTCTTTCGCGGACTCAGCCGGAAATTCTCTAAAAGACATTCGAAATATTCAAATTTTATCTGGTAACGAAGCCAGTTTTGACTTCATTTTATCAAACTATGACCACAAATCCGAATCTATCATTTTGTTTTTTGGAAACATGAATCTGCTTTACGGCAAAGCTGATTTGAAACAATTGGCTTCGGCACCTGTCAGCCAAATAACAAACGGAAACCCGACTAGTTTTGAAATCGATGAATATCCTGACTTTGTCGGATTTTCCCGAAATAGCTACACTTTGTTGATTCCAGATCCTAAAGGGAATCAGTACGTCCTAAAAAACTCTTTTTCAGATCAAACAATTGGTATTATCCCAATTTCACCATCGGCCTATTTTAATCCTCAATTATCGGATGACGGCAACTTGGCCCTTTTTCAGACTCAAATAGATGGGCACAACGTCAATATCGCCTACTCAATTTTTGACGGAAAAATGAACGCCTTTCCAAAAGAACAAAAAAATAGCCATCAATTGCCTGCCAAAATGATCAACGGAATGACGTTTTCATGGGTCGAGAAAACGACCACTGGTTTGCTCTTAAAGGCTGCCACCTGGGAAGATCTAACCGAAAAAAAATCTAGAACCTTGGCGCAAATTTCCAAAACCGATCTTGCTTCCTATACAGTTGGCGTTCAAGAAGACTCTTTGATGTTGGTCCAAGCGCTAGAAAAATATGAATTGCAGACCGACATTTCAAATGGAACGACTAACATTAAAGGCAAGAGGACGAGCAACGGAAAATTAAATATCCGCGAATGGAAGTTTTCAGCGACGGATCCTGCTAAACATTTCACAGAATTGCCTGAAACTGAAATCCCCTACTCGGAAGAAATGAAAAACCGAGTCTTAAACACCAGCCACTCTTTGATCAAGCGCATTCTTTATTCCCAATGGAGCAAAGAATGGATTGCAACCACTTCTCAGGGCTTGGTCGTTTACAACTACAGCAAAAAAGAATGGAAGCCAGTTGCAAAAAACCCAGGCGCAGAATGCTTTAGCCCAATTATTGGACCCGAATACCATATAGAATCGGACTCAAATTTATGAAAAACAAAACATTTTTTATAGGCCTCGCGATTATCAGTTTAAACAACTTTTCTTTTTCGGCACAGGCTCAATCTTTGTCGTTAAGTCAGCAAGCACAGGCAGAACTGAACTCCTCTAGAAAAACTGACAGTCACACGAAGCAGGTTTATTCACCCGACTATCTTTCTGCCGAGCAGACTTCATTGATTTTGAAATTAGAAGACCCCTTACAAAAAATTCAGCTCCGCGAATTTCAGTGGAGTTTTGGATTTGCCCTGCAAAGCTATCAACCCAAAGGACAGATTTCGATCAACAGCAACACGGAAGAAGATCTACAAAAAACTAACAGCACGGTGATGCCATCCTTGATGCTGGGAAGTCTGTACAATGCCGTTGAAAATCCAACATTGGCATTGCAGTTTGGTCCTGAAATTGAAGTTGGCTACACTTCCCAATCAGTTCAAATTGGTCAACAAAGCGGCGAAATCTCGGCCAATCTACACAGCCTAATGAGCGAAGTTCGCTTTTTAAATCGCATTGGAAAAACCTTTGATTCAAAATTTCACGGGCGAATTGGCCTGGGCTTGGGAAGGCTCAGTTTAACTCAAGCGAGCAGCAATTCACTTGGTCGCTGGAGTCGCAATGGAGACTATGTTTCTTTCCTTTTGGGCGGAGATTATCAAATCACCCGTCAATGGGCGGCTTTGGCAAACTACAAAGTGATTCAATCTCGTCAGAATTGGCCATCGGAGTTAGCTAAACCTGACAATCAATTGGAATTGGGAGCGCAGGTATTATGGTAAGATTTGCGTTTATCATCATCACAAGCACTATTCTTTTTTTCGGTTTCAGTTCCATTGCTGGAAATTCAATTTCCTTATCTCCTAAATCAGTTGCCGACCTTATTTTAAAGCAAAGTTTTAAAGCCCAGGAAATCAATTTGACGGCCCAACAAAGCCGCTTGGCCAAAGCCACCATTGATAAGGCTTATGATTTCACCTTGGCGATGGATACGGGCTATCAAGATTCGAAATTTGAAAGCTCAACAAATACTTATTTACTTCGCAACCAAACCGCGACTACAAACCTGACTTTAACTAAGCCGTTTTTTACCGGGACTTCATTGTCTCTTGCCTATTCAAGGTCTTCTGACAAACCCGAGGTTTCCACAGCCGCAACTACTGTTCCGCTTTCATTAACAACTGACACCGTCGGCATTATTTTAACTCAAAATCTTTGGAAGAACTTTTTTGGATCAGCCGATCGAGCTGATTTGAAAAGTGCCAGCTTTACATATGAATCGCTCCAGGTGGCTAGGGTCAATCAATTGCAAGATCTAGTCTTAGAAGGAATTCGGGCTTACTGGGCCGCTTATGTGGCCCAAGAAACTTTTCAAGAATCTTTGAATTCTCGAAATCGTTATTTGAAATTGGTTGAAGAAATTAAAAAGAAGACAAACTATGGCTACTCTAACCCTGGCGAACTGTCGCAAGCTCAAGCCGAGCTTGAGACTCGCGAACAAAAAGTGAAGTCAAGTTCGGTGACTTATTTAGCGGCTATCGACTCTTTGATCACAACTTTAAAACTTCCTCCGGGCTCTGACATTAAATTTGATGTTCCAACCGAAGCACCGGCTCCCCCTCAAGTTCTTGAAAGTAAAAATGTTGAAAACCTTCGCTCTTTGAAGGCTAGCAAATTAAAGTTACAGGCTGCTGACGAATCCTACTTTTCATCTAAAAGTAAATCTTATCCTGATCTTAGCTTGGTGGCGAAAGCCTACCGCCAAGGTTTAGAAGAAAAAGCAGAAGACGCGCAAAGCGAAATGGTTTCGGGCTCCCGTCCAAAATATTATATTGGAGTGCAGTTTCAGTATACCTTTGGTTCCGGCTATTACTCGGAAGATGTTTTAAACAAAAAATCGACTCGGGATTTAGCTGAATCGCAACTTTCCAGAAGTCGAATGGAATTGCAGGACAAGCAAAACGATTTGATTCGAAAAGTCCAAAGCACCTATGCCATTGCACAATCCACTAAAGTGCAAAGGTCATTTCGAGAAAAGGCTTCACAAGAACTGAGCAAATCGTACAACCAAGGCCGAACTGACATTAGCCTTTTGATTACAGCTTTAAATAATTATTTTGATTCGGAAGTGCAAATGACAAAAGCTCTGGGAGATTATCAAATCGCCCTGAATGAATGGGCCGCATTTCAAGATCAATTGATCCCAGATCACACCGGGGCCGGTTCACTTACTGCGCCTGAAGGAGTCCAATGAAAAATCTAATTTTAATCCTTTTAGCTGCTACATTATCAGCTTGCTCGATCAGCTCTGGCGATCACGACCAAACCAAGCAATACACCGATGATCGAGAAAATTTATTGCAGTCTTACTCTTCGATCTTGGGCTCCTATGCTGGACCAATGAAGGTTCAAAAGGTCAGCCAAGGAAATGACAACACCGAGGTCATGAAAAGTGTTTCCATCCCACTTGAGTTGGGTGTTTACACGGAAGACGTTCCCTCTGGAAAAGATGCGGATGGAAAAACAAAGCTGATCCCAAATTTGAAAGTTCGCTATCGCCAAAAAGATGCAGCCCGAGAAGATCAAATCTTAGAGGGAAGATTTATCAATGAAACTGGTGAGCTCAATGCCGCGACAGCAAATGGCAGCGTCACAGTTCGCGCGATTTTAAAAGCAGACACCTTGACCGGCGAAGTGATCAAAAATGGTGGTCGTATGGGTGTTTTTAGTCTGACTCTAAAGTCACGAGATGTCGTTGCTCCTTATTCAGATGCAGCCTCAGATTTATATGATCGCCAAGCTGCTCAGTACAAAGCCATTGCAGGTCTTTACAATGGCGTGGTGACCCCTCCGGCTGCCACCGGGACAGTGGCCCCTTTTCCTGTTCAAATTCAGATGAGCTTTGTTCCTGTGACAGACACCAAAACTGGTTTATTGATTGCAAAAATGAAAGCTTCTTATAAGCGACCAGATTTTACCGACCCAAGTATGTCGGAACGATTGCTAGATGTGATCTACCGATTGGATACAGATCCAGCTCAATTGATTATGAATAGCGATGGTGGAAACTCACAAATACCAAATGCCTACTTCATGAGTATCAATGGCAATATGGAAAGAACCTCAGAAGGCCTAACCTTCACGGGTGAATTCTATGACCGCCGAGGTTTTGTCGGCGTACTAAAAATGACCAAGCAACAGTAAACTATTTTTGGTTCAAGCGATTTTGCACTAAATCTTTGACCACATTTGGATCCAACAGGGTACTGGTGTCTCCCAATTGATCTGGCAAATTCTCGGCAATTTTGCGCAAGATTCTTCGCATGATTTTGCCGGATCTTGTTTTGGGTAAATGCGGAGCCCACTGCAAAAGATCTGGTTTTGCGATTGGTCCGATATCTTTAGCCACCCATTTGATCAATTCATCGCGAAGCGCATCCGTAGCCACTTCTCCGGTTTTTAAAGAAACATAGGCGTAAATCCCCTGTCCTTTAATATCATGAGGATATCCCACCACCGCGGCCTCGGCCACTTTGTGATGCCCCACCAATGAGCTTTCAACTTCAGCTGTGCCAATTCGGTGACCAGATACATTGATCACATCATCCACTCGGCCGGTGATCCAATAATATCCATCTTCATCTCGACGGCAACCATCGCCGGTAAAATATTTTCCTTTATAAGTTGAAAAGTAAGTCTCTTCGAAACGTTTGTGATCGCGAAACACAGTTCTCATTTGTCCCGGCCACGAATCAGTTAAAACCAAAATTCCTTCGCAAGCACCCGTTTGCACTTGTCCTTCAGGAGTCACCACTTCAGGTTTCACTCCAAAAAATGGCATCGTCGCACTTCCTGGCTTTTGGGCGATGGCTCCTGGTAACGGAGAAATTAAAATTCCTCCCGTTTCCGTCTGCCACCAAGTGTCCACGATCGGACATCTTTCATCACCGACCATTTTGTAATACCACAGCCAGGCTTCGGGATTGATCGGCTCACCGACACTACCAAGAAGACGCAAAGATTTTCGCGAACATTTTTTGACCGCATCATCCCCTTCACGCATTAAAGATCGAATCGCAGTTGGTGCTGTGTAAAAAATTGTGACTTTGTGTTTGTCGATCACTTCCCAAAATCGCGAAGTATTCGGATAATTGGGCACACCTTCAAACATCAAACTGGTCGCCGCATTGGCAAGTGGACCATAGACAATATAACTATGGCCGGTCACCCAACCCACATCAGCAGTGCACCAATAGACATCACTTTGCTTGTAATCAAAAACCATTTCATGAGTAAAACTGGCGTAAAGTAAATACCCCGCAGTTGTATGTAACACACCTTTAGGTTTTCCAGTTGATCCAGAAGTGTACAAAATAAAAAGTGGATCTTCGGCATCCATCGGTTCCGGAGGACAAACTGCTGCTACTTTTTTCTTTTCTTCGTGCCACCAAGTATCTCGACTGGAATCAAAAGAAATATTTCCACCGGTTCGTTTAATGACTAGAACTTTTTTGACCGTGTCCGTTTTGGCCAAAGCCTCATCCATATTCTTTTTTAACGGGATGATTTTGCTGGCACGGTAGCCTTCGTCGGCCGTGATCACGTAATTGGATTCACAATCCCGAATTCGATCTGCAATCGAGTCTGCGGAAAATCCGCCAAACACCACCGAGTGAACGGCACCAATTCTAGAACAAGCGAGCATGGCATAAGCGGCTTCAGGAATCATCGGCATATAGATGGTAACTCGATCACCTTTTTTCACTCCGTGAGATTTCATCACGTTGGCCATCAAGTTCACTTCATCGTAAAGTTCTTGATAGGTGATATGGCGGCTGGCTTCAGTGGGGGCATCGGCCTCCCAAATAAAGGCAGTTCTTTTTGTATGATGTGGCAAATGTCGATCAATGCAATTAGCTGAAACGTTAAGTACGCCTCCGACAAACCATTGTATTTTAACCGGCACATGAAAAGAGACATCCTTAACTTGGTTCCACTTTTTAATCCAAGTCAGTCGCTCGGCCTTTTCCGCCCAAAATTGATCAGGGTTTTTTATCGATTGCTCATACCAAGCCTTGTATTTCTGTAAATCAACGTGTGTCTCTTTTTGAAACTCTGGCTTAACATTGATGGTTTGCGGATGGCTCATGTTGTCTCCCTAAGTAGATCCTAATCTTTTGATCTACTTATAGCCTAGAGCATTTATTCCATCTTCATCAAGACGAAAAACAGTCCACTCGGACAATGGCTTCGCCCCGAGCTTTAAATAGAAATCAATGGCAGGTTTGTTCCAATCTAAGACCGACCATTCGAATCGCCCACAACCTTTAGATTTCGCTAAGGCGGCAAGGTGTTTCAAAAGTGCTTTGCCAATGCCAAAACCACGAAATTCTGTTCGGACATAGAGGTCTTCTAGATAAAGACCCGGTTTACCCAAAAAAGTAGAATAATTAAAAAAGTAAAGGGCAAAACCTGCAGGCTTATTTTCCCACTCGGCCAAAAGACAATAGGCCGCCGGCTGATCGCCAAATAAAGTTTCTAGCAATCGATCTTCTGTTACCAAAACCTCCGAGGTCAATTTTTCAAAATCTGCCAAGTCTTCAATAAATTCTCTGATCAATGAAACATCACTTGGACCCGCTGTTCGAATTTTTAAAGACATTTTAATCTCCGAAAGTTTCTAATATTGAATTTTAATCACAATATCTTAAAAGCAAAAAAAAAGGAGATCTTTTTAAGATCTCCTTTTTCCTTTTTGTCTAAGCTAAAGCTAGATTAGTGAACGTCTTTATAGTCAGCGTCGATCACATCATCATCTTTTTTATCAGATGACTTACCACCACCGGCTGAACCATCAGCAGCGCCTTCGGCGCCGGCTTGAGCCGATCCGTCTGCCCCTGCTTTTTTATAAAGCTCAGCAGAAATCTTATGTGTCGCAGCTTCTAACTTTTGCACAGCCGCCTCTAGCTCAGCAGCTTCTGCCGATTTATTCTCTAGAGCTTTTTTAGCTGTCGCGATTGCGTCTTCGGCTGTTTTCTTATCAGCTTCTGGCAATCCCGCATTGTCTTTCAACAACTTTTCAGTTTGATAAACCAAGTTATCCAAAGTGTTGCGTGCTGACGCCGCTTTTGTTCGAGCTTCGTCGTCTTTTGCATGCTCTTCAGCATCACGAACTGCCTTTTTGATTTCCTCTTCACTCAAACCACTTTGCGCAGTGATCTTGATCTGTTGAGTTTTTCCAGAGCTCATGTCCTTTGAAGAAACGTGCAAGATACCATTGGCATCAATGTCAAAAGTCACTTCAACCTGAGGGACTCCGCGTGGAGCTGGTGGAATTCCAACCATCTCAAAACGTCCCAAAGTTTTATTATCCGCAGCCATCTTACGCTCACCTTGAAGAACGTGGATGTCCACCGCCGGCTGGTTGTCAGCAGCAGTCGAGAAAATCTGAGACTTCTTTGACGGAATCGTCGTGTTTCTTTCGATCAAAGTTGTCATCACGCCGCCCAAAGTTTCAATACCCAATGAAAGCGGAGTCACATCCAACAACAAGACATCTTTTACGTCACCAGCAAGAACTCCACCTTGAACCGCTGCTCCTAAAGCAACCACTTCATCTGGATTCACAGTTCTGTTTGGCTCTTTACCAAAGAAATCTTTCACTGCTTTTTGAATTGCCGGAACTCGAGTCGATCCCCCAACCAAAACCACTTCATCAATTTCAGAAGCCTTTAGGCCCGCGTCTGATAAAGCTTTTTTGCAAGGCTCAATTGAGCGAGTCACAAGATCTTCTGTCATCTGGTCAAATTTTGATCGAGACAATCGAACTTGCAAGTGCTTAGGGCCTGACTGATCTGCCGTGATGAATGGCAAATTGATCTCAGTGTCTTGCGCAGTTGAAAGCTCAATTTTAGCTTTTTCGGCAGCTTCTTTTAGACGCTGCAAAGCCATTTTGTCATTGCGAAGATCAATCGCTTGATCTTTTTTAAACTCAGCAATCAACCATTCTAAAATTTTAACGTCAAAGTTATCTCCACCAAGGTGAGTGTCACCATTTGTAGAACGAACCTCAACAACACCATCACCAACTTCTAGGATCGATACGTCAAACGTACCACCACCGAAGTCGTAGATCGCGATTTTTTCATTTTTCTTTTTGTCCATTCCGTAAGCCAAAGCTGCAGCCGTTGGCTCATTGATGATTCGCTTAATATCAAGACCCGCAATTCGACCCGCGTCTTTTGTCGCCTGTCTTTGCGCATCGTTAAAGTAAGCTGGAACAGTTACGACTGCTTCAGTCACCGGCTCACCCAAATAGTCTTCAGCCACTTTTTTAAGTTTAGCTAAAACCGCCGCTCCGATTTCCTCGGGACTTGCAGTTTTGCCACCTTGAATTTTAAACGCACAGTCGTTGCCCTTTTCAGTCACTGTGTAAGGAACCAATTTGATCTCTTCAGCCACTTCTGAAAATCGACGTCCAATAAAACGCTTAGCAGAGTAAATCGTATTTTCAGGGTTTGTTACCGCCTGTCGTTTTGCAATTTGACCAACCAATCGGTCGTCATCTTTTGTAAACGCCACAACTGAAGGAGTCGTTCTTGCGCCTTCTTCATTCACCAATACCTTCGCCTCGCCGCCTTCCATGATGGCCACGCAAGAGTTGGTTGTTCCTAAGTCGATACCAATAATTTTTCCCATAAATTTCTCCTGAAGGAGGTCCTTCGTTTTAAATTTAATTTACACGTTCAATATGGGCTCAAATCCAAGCCCGTCAAGGTCGAAAACCCGTAGTTTATTTAGGAAGTTTCTATTTTTTTCGCCCAAAAAGGCCGGTTTTACTGCCTTCTACTTGAACGCCCTGCAGCTCTGCCAATTGCTTAAGCAATTCTTCTTCTTTTTTTGAGACTTTTTTAGGAAATTCGACGCCAATTTCAACATGGATATCGCCGCGACGAGAGCCTCGAAGAGATGGCAGCCCCTCGCCGTGAAGCTTTAGGGTTTGCCCGACGATCGTACCCGCCGGTATCTTCAGTGTGGCTTGCCCCAGTACTGTTTGGATTTCGATTTCTCCACCCAAAAGCAACTGCAAATAAGGAATATCAAATTGAGTGAACAAATGTTCACCATCACGTTCAAACCGCTCATCATCTTTGACACGAATTTCAACAAAAAGATCGCCCGCCGGGCCACCTAAAAATCCGCCTTCGCCCTCACCAGAAACACGAAGTCTGGTGCCATTGTCGACACCTGGCGGAACCGTCATGCGGATTTTGCGCTTTTGCTTTTGGCGACCACTACCTTTACAAGGTTTGCAGTGATTTTTAATCACACTGCCCTGGCCATGACAGGTCGGACACGTGGTTTGCATTTGAAAAAAACCTTGAGACATTCGAACTTGTCCGTGACCACCGCAGGTCTGACAAGTTTCGGCCTTAGAGCCTTTTTCAGCGCCAGTGCCTTTACAAGTATCGCAAGTCGATTCGGTTTCGAACTCGATGTCTTTTTCAACACCTTCGATCACTTCTTTTAAAGAAACCTCAGTCAAATACCTAAGGTCAGATCCCCGCCTTGGTTGATTGCGAGACCTTGAAGACCTGCCGCCGCTTGAACCAAAAATATCGCCAAAGATATCACCAAAGTTTGAAAATATGTCTTCCACATCAGAAAAGCCGCCACCGCCGCCCCGTCCACCATTTTGAAAAGCCGCATGGCCAAAGCGATCGTACTGAGATCTTTTTTCGGGATTGCTTAAAATCTCGTAGGCTGATGCGGCCTCTTTGAATTTTTCCTCGGCCTCGGAATTGCCAGGATTTTTATCTGGATGAAATTGCATCGCCAGCTTGCGATAAGCTTTCTTAATGGTGTCGGCATCGGCGCCCTTTTCAATTCCTAATACTTCATAAAAATCACGCATGGGATCTGAATATGAGAATCCCCTTCGACTTTGTCAAAGGAGCAGCCACATTTTTTGTATTTTTTGATTTGCGTAGCGCTGCGTAAGCTTAAAAAGCCAGCAACCTATTTTGATTTCTCAATTCGCTCTTTTAGTCTTTCAAGAACTTTTTGATTCGCATTTGGGTCTTTCTGCAGATTTTCGTAAAGTCCTTGTGCTAGTTCCTTTTCGCCAGCTTCAGCGTAGAGCTTTCCCGCCAAGCTATAGTACCACTCATTCCCTCCGGCTTTCGCCGCTTGAATCAATAGTTCTGCAGCTTTGGCCTTGTTTTTCTCTTCCATCATGGCGTGGTAGGCTGCTGTATACAAAAGTGCTTTATCCTTTGGAAATGCCTTTACACCTTTATCAAAAATCTTTGAGGCCCCTTCGTAATCACTCACGAGAACCGTCAATGCCAGGCCTCCATTGTTATAGGCCACTAAATAATCGGGCGCCAAATTGGTGATCGAGTCCAACATTTGCGACAACCAGCCATTGCCTTTGCACAAATGAACAGCCAAAGATTGCTCGCAAAAATCAAAATCCTGAATCGCTCGAATCCATAGTCCATCCGCTATGGACATTTGAAAGCCAAAACTAAAGTATTCTAAGTGCGGTGGCGGCGGCACCAAATGACGAACTTCTTGCAGCGACTTTGGCTGTTGAAATTGTGAAAGTAAAATTGCCAGTGCTGAAAAAAAAATTCCAATGATTGCTTGCATTCGATCTATCTTAGTCAGTGACCATAAAATTGTCTAGATCAAAGACTACGCAACAAATTCGTTGGACCCCTTCTCGAAAAAAGCGCTAAACTACGGAACATGGTTTACACAAGGCTTAGAAAATTCCTGTCTGCCGAAAGCCTCCTTTTGGTATTTTCATTACTATTTTTAATAGTAAATAATATTGTCAATTGGGGAGAAGGCCCCTACCCGTTTGACGATCGCGATCTTTTCGACCAACCTTTTTTAAAGATTCAAGACTGGCAATCTTTTAAAACTATTTTTACCTTTGGCAATCATGTCGATTTTTATCCAATTCGCGATCTAACAGTTTGGCTAGACTGGATGTTTTCAACAAATATGAACGAGTACTATTTTGTACCTCGAGTGCAGAATTTTATTTGGTTCGCCCTCACTGCAATTGCTTTTATTCATTTACTCAAAAAATTTAATATCGAATCCAAGATTGCAACTTTACTAATTGCCACTTGGATGATTCATCCCGTTCACCTTGAAAGTTTGAACTGGGCCTCGGCAAGAAAGGATCATTTGGCATTCTTGTTTATTTTGACCAGCGCCATTTGCTATCTGAACAGCAATGCAAATAGAAAATTGTTCTGGGGGTCCTTGAGCGTTGTTTTTTTTATTTTTTCAGGACTGTCCAAGGCCACGTTCCTTTTTATACCTTTGGGGCTCCTTTCATTTGTACTTCTTTGCCGAATTCAGAAGCACCCTCCTGATCAAAACCAAAATAAATTGTTGAACATGCCACTGCTTCAAGTTTTATCTTTCACATCGATCTGCCTGATCGTCATTCAGTTCATCAATTACTCGGGCAACAATGATATGTACATGCAATTTGATTTCAGCTATCGCCTAACTGCGGTCGCCGCTGCCGTTGGTCGATATTTTTTGGGAACCTTTTGGTATCAGTTTAACACTCTAGAGCTTGCACCATGGGGAGCCTTCTGGAAAGAGACTTGGTACTCTATACCCATTGGCATTTCCCTTTTAGCGGCAGGAACAGTTCAGTTTCTATTTTCAATACAAAGAAGAAAATGGAAAACACTTTGTTTTTATTTTCTATTGTTTTCACTGCTTTTAGCGACACCCGGATTTAATCCCAGTCACAGAAACTTTTACTCCGTCAGATACTTTGAACCCATACTGGCATTGATTCTGTGTTTTTTGCTAAGCGAAATCAGAGCCACCAGTCGAATCAAGTTCGCAGTTCTTATGACCTACTCCATCTTAATTTTTCAAACCTATATAGATTCAAAAAACTGGGAATCCTTTGTCTCTATAATAGATAAAACCTTAGCAACCTCTCCCAGTAATTTGACAGCACAAAAAAACAAACTTACGGGTCTTTTGGAGCTACGGGAGTGGGGACGAACTTCAAAAAGTCAAAACCAGGAAATCATTGATCGCTATTCCAGTTTGAAATCAGTTTGCCTGAATGAGGAACCAAAAATAGACTGCTATTCATTTTTAGCAAACTTCGATGATTTGTCGCGATCTGAAATCACAACTCCGACGAAAGAAGTGCTCTCATTGGCAGCGAATGGAAACCTTTATCTAACAGCGAAGTTAGCCCCCCAGAACTACCAAGAAACAAAAGACCTTCAAAAGTTCTATATGCATTTAAAACTACCTGTGTTGATAACCGAATTCCCTGATATCTCCCGCCAGAAAGACTATCCTTCAAGAATTATTTCCACCATGCGAACATGCATAACCAGTGGAGCCGAAGATAGCTTAGAACAAATCAACAGTAAAATTAAAGCGCACCTACTTGATCGAAATATAGTTGCTCAATGGATTCAAAATACCAACAGCAGCGAAAAAAATCACAAATTTTTAGCTCACTGCCTCCTAAAATAAAAACGGCCCCAAAATTGGAGCCGTCGCAAAAATTACCTCATTTAGAATATCTAAAAATCTAGTAAATTCCGGCAGTCGTGTTGGTTAAAAACTTCTTATCATCAATATGCCAAATATCAGGATATCCCTTGTAGATCGCGGAACCACCACTTGCCTTGAAATCACTTTGATTTACTGAAGTTCCAGACAACGTGATGCTGCTGGCATCAGCCATGACAAGGCATGGCCCAGGAGTTGTACTCGCACAATATCCCTTCAAATCATATGTACTATTTCCTGCCCCGGTGTATCCAAATCCGTTTGCAGTGGCTGCTGTCCTATGATCTGCCGAAAATCCAATATTATATCGAACTTGACCACCGATATCAAAACCGATAGCTCCGAAATCAGAACAAAAAGTATTGAACTCAGCATTGAATGTTTTTTCAGCTGTAAATAACGAAGCCAAATTCGTTTTAACCTCAGACTGACGAGCTTTGGCGATTTGCTTTTGAACCTGACCAACTGACATTGACGCCAAGATTCCAATGATCGCCACAACGACCATCAACTCAACCAACGAAAAGCCGGATTGATTTTTCAGGTGATTTTTTTTCACCGTAAGTACATTAAGCATGGTTTCCATATACGTTCCCCTTGTTTGTTTAAAAATTTTAATTCAAAGCCTAATTTGAACTTATTGAACTGTTATCAACCATTTAAGTCTGCCAAATCTTAACTTTAAAAACAAATCAAACTGGACATTTTCAAGATGATTCTCAAATTGGAATTGTCAATATTAGTGGATGCCAAGGGAGCAACTAGACTTAAGGTGAGTGCGCATGAGGTGCTTTTAGAAAATGAAGCGAACATAATAATGGATATCAACAATGTCTCAAAATAGACCACTTAAAATTTGCTCGAATGAACAGGAGACCTTAAACTAAGACTATGAGTAGCATCGAAAAACTTCCCTCAAATTTTGGGTCACACTCCAACTCTTCGCCCAACGATATGGATGGCGCGGGCGAAGGTGCAGTCGACACGATCGACAAAGTCGACACGCCAAAAATGTACAAAGTGCTGCTGATCAACGACGACTTTACCCCTATGGATTTTGTCGTTTTGGTTTTGAAAAGATTTTTTGGAAAATCTGAAGAAGAGGCCACCAAAGTGATGTTAGATGTTCACCAAAAAGGCGCCGGCGTCGCCGGAGTTTACACTTTGGAAATGGCCGAAATGAAAACCATGCAAGTCAATCAGTTCGCAAGAATGAACCAGCACCCGTTTAAATGTACTGTAGAACCTGAATAGGAGCTCTGTATGATGACCAAGGAATTGGAAAGAAGATTGGCCGAGTCCGCTGATGATGCAAAACAAATGCGCCATGAGTTTGTGACCTTAGAACATATATTGCTTTCACTTTGCGAATCTCCGAAAGCTGTTGAAATCCTGCAAGGTTGCGGTGCCAACGTTCAAAAGCTTAAAAAAGATTTGCGGGCCTTGGTCAAAAAAAACTGCCCGCAAATTTCCTCTGAACAAATTGGAATTTATGGTGGCTTTGAATCTTGGCAACCCGAGTTCACCCTTGCCTGCCACAGACTATTTCAAAGAGCTGCTTTACAAGTGCGTGGCGCTGGTAAAAGCCAAATCACTGAAGGCAATTTACTAGTCGCATTTTTCTATGAACAAGACTGTTTTGCGACTTATTGCCTTTCTCAACAAGGTATCAGTCAGTTTGATATTATCAACTACATCTCTCATGGGATCGAAAAGGATGCCTCCGAATCTGGCGACGATTCGTCGGCCAACTTATTGGGATCACAAACTGGCAGTTCAAATGAAAAAGTCGATGTCGATGGATTGCCTGCTGACGAAAGCAAGAATTCACCACTTGAAAGCTTTTGCGTGAACCTGAATGAAAAAGCGCAAAAAGGCAACATTGACCCCTTGATTGGCCGCGATGATGTGCTTGAACGCGTGATGCAAGTTCTTTGTCGTCGCACTAAAAACAATCCTCTACTGATAGGCGAACCCGGCGTTGGAAAGACAGCAATTGCCGAGGGCTTGGCCAATCAAATCGTGCAAGGAAAAGTCCCAGATGCCTTAAAAGAAAAAGTTGTTTACTCGCTGGATCTTGGCGGTCTTTTGGCGGGAGCAAAATTCCGAGGTGACTTTGAAGGACGCTTAAAGGGCGTGATCAAGGAAATTAAAAAACGTAAAAATGCGATTCTATTTATCGATGAAATTCACACCATCGTCGGAGCCGGAGCCACCAGCGGTGGCTCGATGGACGCGTCTAATTTATTAAAACCTGCTCTTGCGACTGGCGAAATCAGCTGCATCGGCTCCACCACTCATCAAGAGTTTCGTCAGCATTTTGAAAAAGACCGAGCTTTAAATCGCCGCTTTCAAAAAATTGATGTCAAAGAACCAAGTGTCGAAGAAGCCTTAGAGATTTTAAAAGGACTGAAAACAAGATTCGAAGAACACCATCAGGTTAAGTTCACAGACGCTGCTTTAAAAGCGGCCGTAGATTTATCTTCTAAATACATTCACTCGAAACTTTTACCAGATAAGGCCATTGACGTGATTGACGAAGCCGGAGCTTCGGCGAAACTGAAAGGCCTCATTGGACACTTGATAGAAGAATCTGAAATTGAAAATGTCATTTCTAAGATTGCGCAAGTTCCTTCAACCAGCGTTTCAAGCAATGACAAAGAACAACTTCGAGATTTAGACAAAAAATTAAAAGCGCAGATTTTCGGTCAAGATGAAGCCATTGAAAGATTGGTTTCGAGCATTAAGTTTTCAAGATCTGGCCTAGGCCGGGACACAAAACCGATTGGTTCGTATTTGTTTGCTGGGCCCACAGGGGTCGGAAAAACGGAAGTCTGCAAACAGTTAGCTTTGATTTTAGGAATTCCGTTTGTTCGCTTTGATATGAGTGAATACATGGAAAAGCACACGGTCGCAAGGCTTGTGGGAGCGCCTCCGGGCTACGTGGGTTACGAAGAAGGCGGTCAGCTGACCGAAGCCATCACCAAATCACCTTATTGTGTATTGCTTTTAGATGAGATGGAAAAGGCCCACGCTGACGTTTACAACATTTTGTTGCAAATAATGGATGCTGGTCGCTTGACCGACGCCAATGGCAGAATGGCCGATTTTCGAAATGTGATTTTGGTCATGACTTCAAACGCAGGCGCTGCTGACGTAGCCCGCGGTTCAATTGGTTTGGTCAACCAGCCTTCCCGCCATCAATCCATGGACGCGATCAAGAAAACTTTTACTCCGGAATTTATCAATCGCTTAGATGCAATTGTGCACTTTGGCGACTTGGATGAAGCTATTGTTTTACGAGTCGTTGGCAAATTTGTGGAAGAAGTTCAAATGCAACTGCAAAAGAAAAATGTCGACCTTCAGGTCAACAAAGATGTGCAAGTTTGGTTGATGAAAAAAGGCTACGACAAGGTTTATGGCGCACGGCCGCTGGCAAGAACCATTGATGAACACATTAAAAAAGCCCTTGTCGATGAACTTCTATTTGGGCGCTTGATCAATGGCGGCAAAGTGTCCGTTACCTTGAAAAGTGACGCGTTGAATTTTGAATTTAAAGCACTGACTTGATATCTTACATTTTCTATTAGCTATTTTTGGAGGAACCACAGATGAAATGGTTTAAAAGAATCGCATTGTTTTTAGCTGTAAATATTTTGGTGATGATTACGATCTCAATCACTTCAACTTTTATTTTTAATTTACTGGGCATTCAAAATCCAGCTGGCGCTGCTGGCTTATTGGTGCTTTGCGCGATTATGGGTTTTTCGGGG
>CAZDHC010000043.1:19103-25692 GCA_964505225.1 uncultured Bdellovibrio sp.
TCCTTGATGCTCTCAAAGTTCATGGCCAAAAGCATGATGGGCGTCGAAGTCATTGATCCCAACACAACAAATCCTGAATTGATGTGGCTCGTGCAAACGACTTATGCTCTTGCACGCAGAGCTGGCTTAGAAAAAATGCCTGAAGTCGGTATTTTTGATGCACCTGAAATCAATGCCTTTGCGACGGGACCTAGCCGCAACAATTCTTTGGTCGCCGTGAGCTCTGGACTTTTACGCGCGTTAAACAAAGATGAAGCTGAGGGCGTGCTTGGTCATGAAATTGCCCACATCGCCAATGGCGACATGGTGACCATGACTTTGATTCAAGGAGTAGTAAACACGTTTGTTCTGTTTTTATCTCGACTTTTAGCAAGCGTGATTGCCAATTCAGGAAATAGCGAAGAGCGCCGTGGCAGCTCTGGTATGCAATTGGTTTTGACCATAGTCTTTGATATAGTTTTCACAATTTTGGCGAGCATTTTAGTGAACTATTTCTCGCGTCTTCGCGAGTACCGCGCTGATGCTGGCGGAGCCCAGTTCGCCGGCCGCCAAAAAATGATCGGCGGCCTTAAAAAACTGCAAATGCAATATGCCCAAATCCCTGCCGACAATGGCAGTTCTGCAACCATGAAGATTTCGTCAAAATCATCTGGCCTTATGGCTCTATTTAGCACGCACCCACCTCTTGAAGACCGCATTCGTAGATTGGAACAATCAAATTGATTATGGAACAAGCCGGCTCGTAGCAGGACAGGCGAACTAGCCTGTTCTAGCCCTGGCCGCACAAAATCTTGGCTTGAGAGTTCACTGGCCTACACCTAAAATACTCTTATGCCATTTTCAGTAAAGTTTCTTATCCGCTTAGGCCTTTTCTCTTCGCTTTTGACTCCGGCGATTATTATTTCTAGTTGTACAAGTCTGTCGCACAATCAAGATACACTAGATTCAAAACAAGAAAGTCTATTGCTGGCTTTCAATAAAGCTAAAGCATTAGAAAAATCGGACGTTCAAGGTAGCTGTTCTCTTTACGCAAGACTATCTGGCGAAGCCTTTCCATTAAAACAATTGTCGTTGCTCAAAGCACATATGATCTGCACAGAGACTGCAAATTTACCAACACCATTACCGCAGGTTCCTGAAAATTTGGGATCTCAATTTCCGTGGCTAGCAGGAATGGATATCGACCGCATGATCTTGACTGCTGAAAGAAAACAAAATTTTTCAGGTCTAGCTCGTGCTCATTTCAAAAAAGCGCAGTGGAGCGATAAAATTCGAGACAAAATCGTCAGCTTACAAACAGCACAAAGTTTTCTTGAAAAAGTTCCGGCCACAAATCAAAGCAACGAAGATCAGGCTCTTTCAGAAGAATTACAGAATCGCTTGGTGAAGTTGGCTCCCAGATTTATATCAAATCCGAAAAACGAAGACTATTTCAAAGTGGCCAGCGATTTGATTTTCCAAAGAAAATTCGAGTTGGGTCGTTCATTTCTTGGAAAAATCATGGACAGCGAAGAATTCAACTTCGATGACCAATACAACGCGAGACGAGCCTATCGAAATAGCTTTAAGACAGAACAAAAAAAAGAACAATATCAAATCGAATCACAAAAATTTGCTAAATGGATTGATAGCAAGGGTTTTCCGCAAAAAACTTTAGAGGCCTATATGATTTGGGCCAGAGCTGCGTGGACTGAAGGCGACTTGAAAGAGGCCAAGCTGGCCCTCTCAATAGCAGAGAAAAAATTAAAGGGAAAAACTTCGATTGAAGAAATTTTTTACGTCCGCGGCAAAATGTTTGAAGAGGCTAAAAATTTCGACCAAGCCTTAAAACATTTCGAAATAGCCGAAAAAGAGTCTAAGCCAAAATCAAACTTACGAGACAAAATTCTTTTCTCAAAAGCTTGGATGCTCAGACGCCAAGGCAAATTTGCTGAAGCTGTTTTAGCCTTCACGAGTTTAAAAAATGAAACTCAAGATCCTTTTGATAAAAACAAATACACTTTTTGGTTGGCTCGCTCCAAGAAACAAGCCGCACTGACGGCACCCAAAACCAACCAATCTGATCAACCTACTGATACTGGTGAAGTCGACTTAAAAGAGCTCACGCAAATGGATCCTTTAGGATTTTATGGCTTGATTGCCTATCGCGAACTGAACACTGAGCTTCCCGCGCTTGAAATTGAATCTGCAAAATCTAAACTTTGGCTTAGACCCTCTGCTGTGGAAAGCTACGATCATCAACTGATTCGCGCCCTGAATTACGTTGGCGAGTTTTCAGTACTCGAAAAATTCTTGGATCTTCGCACTCAAGATTTAAAAAACCAAAACACTCAAGATCCGGAAAAATGGCTCTATTATTTTAAGGCCTATGCTATGGCTGGATTGTACAACCCTCTTTTCCAACAACTGGGCAGTCTTTCCATTGAATTTAAAAATCAATTGCTGACTCAAAACCCTGAGCTGATTTTTCCAAGAAAGTTTTTGGATTTGATTCAAACCAATGCCGAGAGATTCAACGTCAAGCCTGAGCTGATTCTTTCAATCATTCGTCAAGAATCTGCTTTCAATCCTTTGGCTCGCTCGGGGGCCGACGCCCTAGGTCTTATGCAAGTGATTCCAAGCGTAGCTCATGATCATGAAACAAAAACTGGAATCAGAATTAGCACCTTCGAAGATCTTTATAAACCAGAAGTGAATATCCCCATCGGAGCTTCACTTTTATCCGCTTTAGGTAAACGTTATCGCGGGCAATTTGTACTGACTGCGGCGGCCTACAACGCCAATGAAAAGGCCATCGAATCCTGGCTCAAAACGAGACTAGATGAAGACCCTTTAGAATTCATCGAAAACATCCCCTATGAGGAAACCCGGGGTTACGTTAAATTGGTTCTCAGAAACTTTATATTCTATTCTAGGCTCAACCAGGCAGGAAGTAGCACCCCTTTCCCAAACTGGTGTCTAGAGGATCTACAGTCCTTCAAAGTGTCGACACGCTAAGCCCATCGTTTCACTATGAAACCTCAGTTGTTTTAGATACTTACAGTCAAAAATCCCATCCAGGGACTGGCCCCCGCTTTGCTCTTATACAAGTCAACGACGGAGGTTCTAAATGAAGTCCAACAAATACACCTTGATTGCAGTTGCGACAGTTATCGGGGTTGCTGGCTACTTCTTCACTCAAAGCGAAGGACAGTTCGACTTGGCTTCTAAAGCAAAATCAAATCACCGTCCGTTAGAATTAACTGATGCTCAATCGAAATTGAACAAAATCAATAACGAGCAACAGGTTATGATGAACGACCCGGCTATCCAACAGGCTTGGGGATTGAAAAAATCCGACGCGGCAAGAGCTTGGGAAGTTTCTCAAGGCAATAAAAAAATCGTTGTTGCCGTGATCGACACGGGCGCCGATCTTAAGCACGAAGACTTAGCTCACAATATCTGGAACAACCCAGGTGAAACTGGCTTAGATGCCAATGGTCGCGACAAAGCAACAAATGGTATTGATGACGACGGCAATAGCTTCGTTGACGATGTTCACGGTTGGAACTTTGTCTCTAATGTTAATGATTTAAAAGACAATCACGGACACGGCTCTCATATCGCTGGAATCATCGGTGCTGAAGCTGGAAACAACAAAGGAATTGCTGGAATTGCACCACAAGTTTCATTGATGATCTTAAAGTACTACGATCCAAAAGTGGCAAGCACAGACAATCTTAAAAATACTGTCAACGCCATCAAATACGCAGTTAAAATGCGCGCCAACATCATCAATTACAGTGGTGGCGGAACCGAGTTTTCACAAGAAGAACACGACGCTATTGAAGAAGCTCGCAAACAGGGAATCTTGTTTGTCGCAGCAGCTGGAAACGAACGCTCGAACTCGGACAAACACAAATATTATCCAGCTGATTACGGTCTTTCGAACATTATCTCTGTAACAGCCATCGATCCTTCGACTGAAGTTCTTTCTTCGTCAAACTACGGAACCGAGACTGTGGACATTGCAGCTCCAGGACAAAACATCTTGTCAACTTTGCCAAACAACACTTATGGCTTTATGACTGGAACCTCACAGGCAACCGCGTTCGTCACTGGTGCCGCTGTTTTGGTGATGGCTCACAAAGATCAATACCAAGCTGAAGATGTGAAAAAATACATCTTATCAACTGGAGATTCTCAGCAGAGTTTGATTGCAAAATGCCGCACCTCTCGTCAATTGAACCTTTTCAAATCTTTGACGATCTTAGACCACGGTGTTGCCATCACAGGAGTTGTGGATGCCAATCGAGTGGAAGTCACTTCGACTGGAGCGACGAGCACAACCGGCGACCGCAACTTGGCTCAGACTCAAGCGGCAAGAGATGTTTCTGGTTTTGGCAAAGCATTGATGCAATCCCTAGAGAGCCGAGTGGCTCCAAAAAGAAATTAAAATCATATTCCCACTAAAATGCGGATTTAGATAAATCCGCGTTTTTCTTGATCTCGCTCAATCGAACGAAATAAGGCTCCAAAATTTCCTTCACCAAATGACAAGTGATTTTTTCGTTGAATGATTTCAACAAAAATGGGGCCGATGATATTTTTAGTGAAAATTTGCAGAAGATACCCTTCCTCGTCACCATCAACTAAGATGTGATGGTCTCGAAGAGCCTTGTGATCTTCAGTCACATTGGGAACTCGATTGAAAACTTCGGCATAGTATTCGTCATCAATATCCAAAGTCTCAATTGAGTCTGTCAAAGAATCTAAAGACGCCAAGATATCTCGGGTCAAAAAGGCAATATGCTGAACCCCAGGCCCTTTGTACTCAAGCAGGTATTCATTGATCTGAGATTTGGCCTCAGTGCCTTCGTTGATAGGAATACAAAATTTACCACAAGGTGAACGCAAAGCAAAAGAGGTCAAACCCGTTTTCGCTCCACGAATATCAAAATAACGAACTTCAACAAATCCAAAAACGTTTTTATAAAAATCTGCCCAACGTTTCATCTCACCTTTTTCCACGTTGTTCGTTAGGTGATCGACCAACAAAAATCCTTTGTCATTTTGGGTTTTAGCGTTGGCGCCTAAGGACTGAAATCCCCATTTTTCATACCGATTGGCATCGGCATGCTGATCGATGAAATAAATCAAACTTCCACCAATTCCTTTGATCGCCAACAATCCCTGATAGTCACCTTCAACGGCTTCCGCTCCACGACTGATGGCTAACTGATGAGCTTTTTTCGCATCTTTAAAGCGCCAAGCCATTGAGCTCACACTTGGACCATGAGCCTTGTGAAAAGTTTCAGCTTTAGAGCCCGCTTGAGCATTGACGATAAAGTGAATGTCGTTTTGGCGAAAATAAGAAAGATTTTTAGATTGGTGTTTCATGGTTTTTGAAAAACCAAAGGCCCAAAATAAGTCCTCTAATTTTTGCGGCTGAGGAGACGAAAACTCGATGAACTCAAGTCCATCCATTTGAATGTCATTATTTGCTACGGGATTTTGTGTGGGAGTTGTCGCCATACTTTTCCTTTTGTTTTGAAAACTGAGACTTAGTCTCTTTCAATATCGTTTTAAAGACCTCATGACAATAGTCCGAGTCAATTTTATTGCGCACAGAACTGGTCAATTTTGCCAATATTTGATCTTCTCGCTGAGAGTCAAAAATAGGCAAACCATGCTTGGTCTTTAAATTCATTATCTTGAAGGCCAAACGAATCCTTTTGATCAAGAGCTTAGTCAGCTGCTTGTTAAGCAAATCCTGTTGTCTTCGAAGTGCTTTTAGCTTTTTTTCCATTTATGCCCCTCCAGTCTATCTTTGCAGCTACAATGGACCAGATCAATCTTGTGACATTCCGACTCGCCGCCTTAGGAAAACTCATATTTTAATTGGCATTTAATGAATTTTAAAAAAGGATGGGCCTTTGCAAAAGTTGACCTTTAAAGCCTACCGATTAGGAGACCTCATGGCCCAATTTACATCACCCGACTTTGTAAACCTAGATGCAATGTTCACTGACGAAGAAAAAATGATTCGCCAGTCGATCCGACAGTTTGTCGATCAAGAAATCATGCCTTCGATTGCTGATCATTACGAAAAAGCCACTTTCCCGAAAAATATAATTCCAGGCCTTGCCGAACTGGGAACTTTTGGTGCCACCATTCAGGGTTATGGCTGTGCTGGAGTGAACTACACTTCATATGGTTTGATCATGCAAGAGCTTGAGCGTGGCGATAGCGGCATTCGCAGCTTCGTCAGCGTTCAAGGCGCACTTTGTATGTTTCCAATTTCAGCTTTTGGAACAGAAGAGCACAAACAAAAATACCTTCCTAAAATGGCCAAAGGCGAATTGATCGGATGCTTTGGATTGACCGAGCCAGATTTTGGTTCCAACCCTGGCGGCATGATCACTCGTGCAAAAAAACAAGGTGATCACTATGTCATCAATGGATCAAAAATGTGGATCACCAATGGTGGCATTGCAGATTTAGCAATTGTTTGGGCAAAAGATGACGACAACAAAGTTGTAGGCTTTATCGTTGAAAAAGGAACACCAGGTTTTTCAACCAGGGACATCCATAAGAAATTTTCTTTACG
>CAZDHC010000044.1:0-25452 GCA_964505225.1 uncultured Bdellovibrio sp.
ACCCAAACTTTGCTTAAAATTTGGTCACGCCTGGAAACCAGCAGATTTCTTTAAGAATTTGAGCAAAAGCTCGGAAAAATCCTTGGCATTTTGCACTTGGTCTTGTTAGGCAAATGCGCTCGCAGTTTTTGGTGATTCGAATCTGCGAGAGGGAGGCATCATTGGCAACAGATCAAAATCAGCAGCAGACAAGATCCAACCCCGGAAGCAACAAAAACGCAGTCCTTAGCGTTCGCGATTTAGAAACCACTTTTTTCTCAAAATCTGGGGCCTTTAAGGCTGTAAACCGCATTTCCTACGACATCAACAAAGGCGAAACCCTTGGCATCGTTGGCGAGTCTGGTTGTGGAAAGTCTGTCACCTCTTTTTCCATCATGCGTCTGATTGAGCACCCGGGAAAAATCACTCGTGGTGAAGTTTGGTTGAATGGCCGAAATTTAATGGCCATGACCGAGCCAGAAATTGAAGATGTCCGTGGCGATGAAATGGCCATGATCTTTCAAGAGCCTATGACTGCATTAAATCCAGTTCTAACTATCGGTCGACAGATTCAAGAACAAGTCATGCGCCACAAAAAAGTTTCTGAAAAAGAAGCTTTAGAACGAGCGATTGAAATGCTCAATTTGGTGGGAATCCCTTCCCCAGCAGAGCGCGTGGGCAACTACCCTCACCAACTTTCAGGCGGTATGCGCCAGCGTGCGATGATCGCAATGTCTTTGTCTTGCGATCCAACTTTTTTGATCGCCGATGAGCCAACCACGGCTTTGGACGTGACCATTCAGGCTCAAATTTTAGAGTTGATCCAGGGTCTTCAAGAAAAATTCAACATGACTGTTCAATTTATCACTCACGATCTAGGTGTGATTTCTGAGATTTCTGACCGGGTCATGGTCATGTACGGCGGCCACACTTGTGAAATCGCTTCCACTGCTGAATTGTTTTCAGCTCCTCGCCATCCCTACACGGCAGCTTTGATCACCAGCCGGCCGAAATTTGGTCAAAGAGTACAGCGTTTAAGAACCATCGAAGGATCGGTTCCAGCCCCTCACGAATATCCTCCGGGCTGCCCGTTTTTCAATCGTTGCACCAAGGCTTCGCCTCAATGTCAGGCTCAAAAGCCACCTCTTGTTGAACTTTCACCTGGCCACTCTGTCGCCTGTTTTCACCCAGTGGAGTAATCATCAATGACCAAAAATATTTTAGAAGTTCGCAATATCAAAAAGTACTTTCCGATCAAGAAGGGTTTATTTCTTCGCGAAGTCGGTCAAGTCATGGCTGTGGACGACGTCTCTTTTGATGTTCGCACTGGCGAAACCTTAGGCCTAGTCGGCGAATCCGGCTGCGGAAAATCCACTTTAGGTCGAACTTTAATTCGCCTTTACGAACCCACGGCTGGTCAAATTCAATTTCAAGGCGAAGATTTCTTAAAAGTGAAAGGCGAACATTTACGAAAAATGCGCCAAAACATGCAGATGATCTTTCAAGATCCTTACGCATCCCTTGATCCACGTATGACGGTTGGTCAAATTTTGACTCAGCCTTTTGAAATTCATAACATTTTAAAACCTGCTGAACGCATCGAACGCGCGAAGCAGCTTTTAGAAATCGTGGGTTTAAAAGCTTCTCACGTAAATCGCTATCCCCACGAATTTTCAGGTGGTCAAAGACAGCGGATTTGTATCGCTCGTGCCGTAGCCCTTAACCCACAACTAATCATTGCCGACGAACCGGTTTCAGCTCTTGACGTTTCCATTCAAGCTCAGGTTTTGAATTTGATGAAAGACCTTCAAGAGAAATTGAAACTGACTTATGTTTTCATTTCTCACGATCTATCTGTGATTGAACACTTGTGTGATCGCATTGCCGTGATGTACTTGGGAAAAATTGTGGAAATTGCGACTCGCGATGAACTGTTCAACAATCCACAACATCCTTACACTCAGGCCCTCATTGCTGCGATTCCTCGCGTAGGCCAAGGCAAAAAGAAAATGAAAAAGAGCCTGGGCGGAGAAGTTCCTTCTCCGATCAATCCGCCATCTGGCTGTACTTTCCACACCAGGTGCCCTCACAAAATGGATATTTGTTCACAAAAATTACCTGACCTAATGAACCATAACCAAACAAACCAGGAGCACAAGACGGCTTGCTGGTTATTTGAAAAAACCCAACAGGGATAAAAAAGGAAAAACTCATGAAAAAAATCATGAAACTGGCAAGTACCTTTATCATAGCTGCATCTTTCACGATGACTGGCTATAAAGCCAATGCAGCCTTAAGCAATACCGAATACAAGTTGGGCATCTCTCAAGAGTTTGAGAATCTAAACCCAATGATTATGACCATGGTTGCCAGTGTCTATATGTACGGACTTGTAGGCCGAACTCTAGTGACCATGAACACTGATGGAAAATGGTACACTCAGTTGGCTAAGACCATACCAACTATCGAAAACGGCGGCGCTAAAATCGTAACTGTTAGTGGCAAAAAAAAGGTTCAAGCGGTTTGGGAAATTATTCCGGAAGCAAAATGGTCTGATGGCAAGCCTGTTGTTTGCGACGATTTTAAATTTGCAGTCGAAGTGGCCGGCAGCGACAATGTCAGCGTTGGCTCAAAAGAAACCTACACCATGGTTGAAAACATCACTTGGGATGCAAAGACTCCGCAAAAATGTACTTTCACCTATGACAAGCTTCGTTGGGACTACAATCAGCTAGGTCAGTTCTTTCCACTTCCTCGCCACATCGAAGAACCTGTCTTCAAACAATGGAGCAGCAAAAAAGAAGGTTACGAAACCAACTCTAACTACACTAAAAACCCAACCATGGCTGGCCTTTACAATGGCCCATACGTGATTGAAGAAGTGAAACTTGGCTCTCACGTGACTTTTGTGGCGAACAAGAACTTCTATGGAAAACAGCCGAACATCAAAAAAATCGTGGTGAAGGTCATTCCAAACACGGCGACTTTAGAGGCCAACCTTCGATCAGGAACAATCGATGCGGTTTCTTCTTTAGGATTTAGCTTTGACCAAGCTCTGACTTTCGAGAAGAAAGTAAAATCTGAAAACCTACCTTATCATGTCGAGTTCAAACCCTCTTTGACTTACGAACACATTGATTTGAATTTGAACCACCCTTTCCTTAAGGACGTTCGCGTTCGTAAAGCTTTGGTTCACGCGATTAATCGCGAAGACCTAGTTAAAGCTTTGTTTGAAGGAAAACAAACTCCAGCCATTCACAACTTAGCAACGATTGACCCATGGTACACAGACGACCCTAAAAAAATCGTTCTTTATCCATTTTCAAAACGAGATGCTTCGAAGCTCTTAGATGAAGCCGGTTGGAAATTAAATGAAAAAGACGGTTATCGATATAAAGACGGAAAAAAACTGACTTTAGAATTTATGACCACTGCTGGAAACAAGGTTCGAGAAACCGTTCAAACTTACCTACAAGCCAACTGGAAATCTGTTGGTATTGACGTGCAAATTAAAAACGAACCAGCTCGAGTGTTCTTTGGCGAAAGCATGAAAAAAGGGAAATTTGGAGCGATGGGCATGTACGCCTGGGTTTCTTCTCCGGAAAGCAATCCAAAACCAAACTTTCACTCCTCTCAAATTCCAACATTGAAAAATGGTTGGTCTGGTCAGAACTACGGAGGCTGGTCTGATAAAAAAGCCGATGCCGTTCTTGAAAAACTTGAAGTTGAATTTAATTTCAAAAAACGAGTGCAATTGGCTCAAGAATTTTTGAGATTCTACACGGATCAAGTTCCAGCAATTCCTTTGTACTATCGTGCTGACATTTCTGTGAGCCCAAATGCACTGAAGGGATTTAAACTTCCAGGCCATCAGTTTGCGGAAACCAACGAAGCTGAAAACTGGACTTTGCAGTAATTTTTCGAAATAGATTTTGAATTGAATTATAGATTGGTTATTAACAAAAGGACGAATTCAAAGTGACAACATACATCTTGCGAAGACTTTTACAGACAGTCGCAGTCGTTTTACTTCTGTCGTATTTCTGTTTTTTCATCATGACTTTAATGCCCGGTGACCCAGTTGAATTGATGATTCAATCCAACCCAAAGATCACATCTGAAGATGTCACAAGACTTCGTTCATTGTATGGCCTAGATCAGCCCGTTTATAAGCGTTATGCAACATGGGCGACAACCATCGCCAAGGGTGAATTGGGCTATTCTCGCACCTACCGAATTCCGGTTTCAGACCTGATCGGCGAAAAATTGATCAACACATTTTATCTTTCAATGTCATCTTTGATGCTGGCTCTTATAATAGCTGTCCCTCTTGGGGTACTTTCGGCTTTACGTGCAGGTTCAAAGTTGGATTATTTGATCAACTTTTTTGCCTTCGCCGGAATTTCAGTGCCTTCATTCTGGCTCGCGATTGTTTTGATTATCGTATTTTCTGTTTGGTTAAAAATATTCCCAGCCGGAGGAACCTTTACGATTGGCTCCAACCTAACTGGCATCGAAGGCATTTTGGATCACGCAAAATATTTAGTTCTACCGACTCTTTCACTAGCATATCTACAAATCGGCGTATTTGTCCGCTACACTCGCTCCGCAATGCTCGAAGCAATGAGAAACGACTACATCCGAACGGCTAAAGCTAAGGGACTTTCACGAAACGTAGTGATCTGGAAGCACGGTTTCCGAAATGCACTTTTGCCTTTGATCACGATTGTGACACTTTCACTTTCCGGAATTTTTTCGGGAGCCCTAATCACTGAAACTGTTTTTGCTTACCAAGGTGTTGGCAAACTCGTTTACGATTCAATAATTGGTAACGACTTCAATGTCGCCATGGTGAGCTTTATTATTTCGGTCACTATGGTTCTATTTATGAATTTATTAGCCGACATACTTTATGGATTTGCCGATCCACGAATTTCTTTTAAATAGTAAGGCCAGAAAAAATGATTGAACAAAAAGAAGTACACCTGACAGAAAAAGAAAAACAGGATTTGGAAAAAGTTCTTCCTATGTGGAAGATTGTTCTGACTCAATTTTTAGAACATCGAATGGCGGTTGCCGGGATGATCGTCATTTTGACTTTCGTTTTAGTCGCCCTTTGCGCTCCACTGATCAAGGCCTTCACTGGGCTTGACCCCGAGTCTCAAAATCCGCTGAATCGTTACAAGCCACCAATGACTGTTTTGGAGCTTCCCGCCGATCAAAAAGAAGACAAAGTTCTGCAATTCGAAAACATGAATTCAGAAGTTTCAGCCAACCTTCGCCAAGATCTATTCGACAAAAAATTGGTCGAAACTGAAAAAATCGAAGATGCTATTTACGAATTGGTGAAAAAGGAAACTCCTGAAATCCGAAATATCCTTTCTCAAGTTGGAACTCCAGCATCAAAACAATTTGCTCATGTCGTAGATTCATTTGAAACCAAACACTACTTGGGCACCGATGAATTGGGCCGAGATGTTTTGATTCGTTTGATTTATGGAACCCGTATTTCTATGGGTGTTGGTATCATGGTTGCCATTTTCTCGGCCTTCTTTGGTCTATTGATTGGCTCATTGGCTGGCTATTACGGCGGTTGGGTCGACACTGTATTGATGAGGGTCACTGACGCTCTATTGTCTCTTCCCTTGATGCCATTTTTGATCGTGATTGCAGCCATTGACCTAAACAAGCTGCCGCTTTTTAAAAGCCTGGTGGGCTCGGAAAACGAATCCATCGTGAAGATGGTTGTGATCCTATTGTTGTTCTCATGGATGACTTTGGCTCTACTAGTTCGAGGCAGTATTTTGTCTTTGCGCGAGCGTGAGTTCATTTTGGCCGCTAAGACATTGGGAGCTAAGGACAGCACTATTATTCTTCGTCACATGTTCCCGAACGTGATTGCTCCAATGTTGGTTTCAGTAACCCTTGGCGTAGGTAGTGCGATTCTTTTTGAATCAGCATTGAGCTTTTTGGGATTGGGAATTCAACCGCCAACTCCAAGTTGGGGCAATATGTTGTTCAATGCTCAAGAGCTGATTTCGGAAGCGCCGTTCTTAGCTTTTCTTCCGGGTCTTTTGATTTTGGCAACAACCATGAGCTTTAACTATTTGGGTGACGGCCTCCAAGACGCCATCGACCCTAAAGCTATTCGCCGATAATCTTTTAATAGGTCACTGACTATCTAACTATAAACTTGATGCATCCTGAGTTGATTCCACTGGAATTGGCTCAGGTAGGTCGCCATTAGCGTCCTTTAATAATCCAGCCGGTGCGGCCTTCAACTGCACAGACATATCCTGCACATTGATCATTTCTTTTTTCTCGATTTTGATTTCTTTTCTATTTACGGCCGACTTTTTTGTCTTATCCACTTTTAAGTTCACGGCACCTGAATTCGCTTTTTTGGTCGCGGTGGATTTCTTTGGCGCCATTGTAGTAGGTACAACAACCTCTACCGACTTCACTTCTGCTTCTTGAACTTTTACCTCAGAGGTTGTCTCCGATACCGGCAAAGTTTCGGTTTGCTGAGCAGGCGGCTGAATAGTCTCTGTCGTCACAGTAGACTTTTCAACTTCGGCTTTTGCTTTAGAGTTATTTGAACCAGCAAGCTTTTTGATCTCTTCTTCGTAATGCGCTTTTAGGGCCGCCAATTTTTCTTGATACTCTTTTTTAATCTGCTCTATTTGCGCTGAACGCTGATCGACAACACAAGTTCGATAAGTGTCGGCTGCCACTTCTTTGGCCTTAATTCGACAAGAGGCTTCGATTTCATTTCCCGTTGGTGTTGTTTGCACTTGTGCAGCTGCCACCAGGGCAGAAAACGTTGTCAAAAAGGAAACGGCTACAACTGATTTAAAAGTTAATTTTTTCATTTGCTCTCCTTTTGAGAAACTACTTCTTCGTTCACACATTCAATAAAGGCCATCGGTGCCAAATTTTTAGCTTCAGATCCATCGGTCAATTTGATTCCTAGGTCTCGCATGACGATCATCGATGATCCAACAGTCAAGGTCACCCCGCCAGTTGAATTCACGGAAGTTTGCACCAAAATGCCGGCACAATTGATCGAAATATTTCCAGACTTTTTGGTTCCATCTAACATTGATAAAACCATTGGCTCACTGATGGCAGCTTTCCCTTTAACCAAAGTTCGTTTGGCTATTTTACGTCCGCCTAGTTCTTTTAAATCCAATTCACCCGTTTTTTCGCTCGTACAAGTCATAACAAGAACCGGTTTTTCTTTGCCTTCTTTCGTACTAGTATCTTGCATCACCGACGCTCTTGATTTTCCCAATAAAAAGACACCAGCCTGAAGCTGCCTTGTTGCCACTTCTTCGGTTTGTCCAAGACACTGGGCTTCGACAATTTCCACCACTGGTACCGAGTCGACGACAATTCCAGTTTTAATTTTCATTGTGACACTTTCATTTAAGGCCATTTTCTTTTCTAAAAATCCAATCTCAGGGATAACTTCAGCACCCGAGGCTTGATTTGGTTGACTTGCAACACCTGGCTGACTAGCTACGTTGGGCTGACTGGCCACAGAAGGCTGGCTAGCCACATTGGGTTGCGAAGAGACGTTGGGTTTTCCTTGAGGCGTAGCTGGATTTCCATTTCCCGCAGCACGAACTGGAGCTCCGTTATTGCTATCATCCTTAGGTTTTCCGCAGGCGATAAATGCAACTACGGCCAAAGCAGAACAAGCATAAGGAACCAAATTAGACTTTTTCATAGGAACTCCCTTTTTGTTTTTTGATCACAAAAAGGAATATTCCAAGGAGTATGCCCAACCTAGGTAGATTTCCACTGGTTTAGACCGGCTAGTTTTGTTTATAAGCTATGGGCCCAAATTAAGGCCGGGATAGGGTAACATGTGTCAAAAGTTTAGACAGCTAACAGTCTCTAATTTTAGTCGCATTTTACCCACATCGCTTATGACACTATTTACCAACGGACAACATCATGGATGAGAGCTCAGTCAAGTCTCAAAAAATAGGACTTTATTTTAATTCCTCTATTGGAATCGCGATGAATCTTTCTCTATTAAAAATTTGGAAAATTGTTCTAGGTCGTTGCCAAAGAATTGCATCAAATGCCTGATCTTCTTTTAAAAAACAAACAACAGATACATTATGATTACCTTCCAATAAAATAGCGTGCCTTAATTGAACAAGCCCCAATCTAAAAAAAATGCTGCCGGCTTGAACATTGGCAAATTTCAACAACTCGCAGTTTACAAGAGCCCGATTCACTTCCTCAGTAATTTTTATAGCTTCTCTATTCTTTAACCGACTCGCTATGAAAAACCCCATTAGAACACCCGGAATAACGATCAAATTTTCTCCAATCAAAATTGAAAAAAATGACTTAAAATCGTTAAAGGACTCCAAAAAAATAAGTAAGATAGAATTGCTAATTAGAGTTAAAACTATCAATTTCCGAATTGGCGGTAATATAATTTTCTTAATTTGTTCAACTTGGACTTGCCGAATGCTCATAAATTTTCAATTCCTAGACAGTGTCCGTGATCACGCTCATGGCGCCCATTTTAAGATATCTTTGAATTTCGTCTTTGCCATTCACTGTCCACACCACAACCGGAATTCGTTTTTTGCGCCAATAGGAAATGACCGCTTCATCCACCATGCGATGATCCAAATGCAATAAGTGAAAACTAAAAAAAGGCGCAGCCAACATTTTTTTCAAAAGTATGGAGTTATCGGGATCATTTTCTGCCGTCACCAACAGTGCCCGCGGAACATCGGGCAAATGCAATCCAATCCGAAACAAAGACATGGGATTAAAACTTGAAAATAAAACTCGTCCTTGGGATTTGGTATCCGCAATCACTTCAGCTACCCTGCGCTCTAACGAATCATCAATTTTAATTTTTGATTTCAGCTCGATGTTCACCAAGCGAGGCACCAGCGGATCGACTAAAACCTCTTGCAAAGTGCTGACCTGTGCCAGCTGCTTCAACTCTTTCGCTGTCAGCTCGCTGACTAAACCTGGATTCCCCACCATACGCAAAAGATCTTCGTCATGAAAAACGACAGGAACTTTATCTTTCGATAAACGCACGTCGCACTCGAACATCAAAACCCCGCGCCGGCGAGCTTCGCGAAAAGCCTCGATGGTATTTTCTTTGATGGTTTCACTACAAGATCCCCGGTGAGCCTGAATTCGAGGAATGACCAAAGCTTGATGTGGCCATTTTTCAACTGAAACAAAGAAGTTACCATTGAGATTTTCCAGGGCCTTCAACTGAATCTCTTTTACCAAATCAATTTTTTCGACCAACTTGCCAAGCTCACCGACAACCTGACCGCTCAGTTTATTGATAATTCCCAAGAATCTGTTATTTGCCATCGGTTCTTTTTTTCCATTGAAGCTTTGGGTTCGCGCGATCGCCAACAATTTCCCAGGATAGATTTTTTTTACCTGCCAAATTGATTTGACCACTGAGCTCAGAATTTTCATTCCACCCACCACTTGAGGTCAATCTACCGAAATTTGTTTGAGCCTGAAACTGCCGCCAAGAAAGTTTTTGAAATTTTTCCGTGCGAAGCTGCATGGACGGATTTTTTAAAGAGAACTGATCTTTTTCTAAAGTGAGGCCGGCGAAAAAAATCTCTAATACCGGAACCGTTGCTTTTTGCTTGGGTAAAAAATCGATCTGACCAGCGGAAAGGTCCACGACGACTTCGTTGCCCACACTGGCCAAATTCATTTTTGGTTTTGCAATGTGAATCCCCGAAATCAAAATCTGATCCCACTTGATTTGCCCGCGCAAATCCACGATTTGCGCTCGATCCATATTCAATTTCAAATCTCCAGAAACAGCTCCCAAGCTGCCACCGTCCGTCATCAATGCCTGCACTGCGGGCGATAGGGAAAGTTCGTCAATCTTTGTCTGAATTGCCAATTTTCGAAACTCACGGTCAGATACAATCTGCACTTTTCCGTCAAACAAACCTTCTGTGGGCTTGATTCGGTCCAGCGAAACATTCCATTGATTCTTATTTAGTGAAAGTTCTCCACTGATTAAACTCAAATTTTGTATTTGTCTTTTTCCATGATTGGCAAAAACAAATTGCAACCCCGAATAGTCTCCCCGCAAAACCAAACGATCCGAGTTTGAAAAATACCCGGTCCCCGTAAATGTACCCAATTCACCCAATGCAGGGCTGGGATGAGTTCGATTGAAAAAACGCAGAAGCTCAGAAATGTTTAAACTTTTAATCGAAAAATCGATGGGTTTTACTTTAAATGGCTCCAAACTTTCTATATCAACATGTTGCGCAGATATTTCTCCTATATCACCCACAAGATTTAATCCCAAAAGGGAAATCGGAACTTTTGAAAAGCTCTTACTTTTCCCAGCCATTTTAAGATCACCAGAAAACCATATTTTTTTCCCGTTATAGTCCTCTTCTATCAATTTATATTTTTTTAACAAAGGAACGATCTGACTAAGTGGAAGGTGATGTAGATTTGAACTCAATTCAAATTCATCTTTCTTCAAATCATAATTTCCTGCCAACTTGTAATGACCTTCTCGCCAAACCCCGGCCAAGGACAATTTGACCGATGGCTGATCTCCCTCGACGGCATCCACTTTAAGGTCAGCTTTCGATCCATGATCTCCGTTTAAAGACTCACCACCCAAATTAAGGTGCCCGGTCATTTGCACCCACTTTGGATCTTCAGATTTCAATTTAATGACAAATTGATCTACGCCAAATGAAGTGAAGGCAATGGGCAAATAGTGAACGCGCAAATTTGCAATTCGAACCGTATCAATTGGATTTTTCCTTTGCACATTCTCAAAATCTTTTTGAATGGCTTCACTTGCTTTTTTTAAAGTCGAAACCGTTTTGGAAGCGACTTCATCCATATCCGGCGAATTTGCGACGGCACCACTGGCTGCAGAAACTGCAACAGGCCCTAGTGAAGCATTCCCAACTCCAACCTCGCTTGAAGAACGATTTTTTTCTGCAGCCGAATTGGTTGGAGCCAGGTCACAACTCCATTGATCCGTGCGCAGACTAAGATCAATTTGATTGGCCAATATTTCGTGTATAAAAATCTTCCCCTGCAACAAATGCCAAAAGGAAAGAGGCAATCGAATTTGATCCACTTCAAGGACCGGAGAAAAATGACATCCAGTCGTGAGCTCAATTTTACTGTCTTCGATGATCACCGAAATGTCGGGCAATATCCCCCGAGACAAACTGACGTAAGCATGCTGAAAATCGATTTGTAGATTTTGATGAACACTGCTCGTGGCTTTTTTAAGGTGCTCTTGAACCTTGTCCGAAGAAACGATGGCCCGAATTGCCAATCCCATGAAGAACGCCAAAAAAATTCCAATAAAACTGAGTCCAAGCCCGGGCTGCTCGGCGACTAAAAACTTTTCTGAATCTTTCCAGCTTTGGCGACTATTATATGGCCCTTGGTTCATCTGAGGCATGACACCATTCTGGCAAATGCGCTCAAAAGGGGCTACTGATATTTAAAGCTCAGGACTTCGTATTCTTTTTCACCTTTTGGCGAGTGAACAACAACAATATCGCCCTTTACCTTACCGATTAAAGATCTTGCGATCGGAGACATAATCGAGATTTTGCCTGATTTCACGTCAGCTTCATCAACCCCAACAATTTGGTAAGTGTGCTTTACATCATCTTCTAGGTCTAAAATTTCAACTGTCGCGCCAAAAACCACTCGATCCGCTTTGATGTCGGCCGGATTGACAACTTCAGCGATGGCAATTTTAGTCTGAAGGTCTGCAATACGACCTTCGACCATACTTTGGCGTTCTTTGGCCGCTTCATATTCAGCATTCTCGCTGATATCGCCCTGTTCGCGGGCCTCTTCAATTGCTTTAATAATAGAAGGACGCTCTTCATGCAAAAGACGCTTAAGCTCAGTCTCAAGCTTAATTTTGCCCTGGACTGTAATTGGCATTTTATCATTTGCAGAGCTAGACATGAGAAACCTCGCTAAAGTCTGTTTGAACGAAAAAAGATAGTTACCAAATTTAGGGCGATGCAACAAGTCTTGAAAGTTACGCAAGGCGGCGCGCGCCGTGTCGCGGCGGCCAAACATCTAGATCTGGTCCATACCAAAAAGGGTTTATTGAAGGTCAAGCCCCCCCTTCATACAATAGAACTTCAATGAAACAACTCGCGGACCGAATTCGTCAGGCAAAATCCATCATTCTTTCAACTCACCGACAGTGCGATGGCGACGGCCTTGGCGCCCAACTTGCCTTTTTTCACGCCTTAAAAGCTGCTGGCAAACAGGTCCAACTGATCAATGTGGACGAAACACCCTACAAATATCGCTTTTTGGAGCCCGACAAATGGATTCAGTATTTTGATAAAAATCAAAAGCTACCTACCTCTGCCGATCTGGTTTTAATTTTTGACACCAATGATGAACGCCTTTTGGCTCCGCTGATTCAACCCTTAAAGAAAATCGCGACCACGGTTGCTTTTGTGGATCACCACCCGGTTTTAAACAAAGGCCCCCGCCCTTCTCCAGAATCTTGGATCGACATTAAGTGCGCCAGCACTGGCGAAATGGCTTTTAAATTAATTAAAGAATTAGATCTTCCCTTAACTCGCGAAGTGGCAAGATGCCTTTACACTTCTATCACTTTTGATACGCAACTTTATCGCTTCGTCAGAAACTCGGCCACTTCACATCGAATTGCGGCCGAATTGATTGAGCTGGGCATTGATACTGAAGAAATTCATCGCCACCTGTTTGGAAATCAAACCGTTCAGAAAATGGCCTTTTTAGCCCGTGCCCTTGGACAAATTGAATACTTTGCTGACGGCAGACTGGCCGTATTGAAATTGAAGGACTCGGATCTATTTCATTACAATTTAGAACCCGACGAGTCCCGAGATGTGATCGACATGCTGATGAATATTGAAACTTTAGAAGCTGCTGCCCTTTTCCGAGAAGACGGCACCGACGAGTATAAAATCAGTCTGCGCAGTAAAGGCAAAATTGAAGTCCTTTCCGTAGCAGAAAATATTGGCGGCGGAGGACACATTCACGCTGCCGGCGCTTTTGTAAAAGCTCCCTTTGATCAATTGAAAGACCAAGTGGTCAAAGAGCTGATTGGCCTTTTAAACGAAGTCAAAAACACAGGTTCTTAAATTATTTATGAATTCACACCACAAAAACAAACGACAAAAATCCGAAATTGTTTGTCGCTGTAATAATGTGGACAGAAAAACCATCGAACAAGCCATTTTAGATGGCTGCGATACCATGAACAAAATTTTTGATTGCACAACTGCTGGAGTTGGCCCTTGTGGAGGCTCTTGCCGCAGAAAAATCCAACCCTTTTTAGAACACTATTTGGCTACTGGAAGTTTTCCAGAAAAGATTTTACCAGAGATCACAGACAAAAAGAAATCCGAATAGAGCTTATTCTGCCTTACCTAAACGAAATGAAATAATCTTTTCCACATCCAACCTGCAGGTACCACAAGCTGTACTTGCAGAAGTTTGCCTTGAAACCACTTCACTTTGGTGAGCCCCTGCGACAATCGCTTGATCAACGACTTCCGTCTGCACATTTCGGCAATGACAAATTTCTAAATCTTTGAAGGGAAATTCCCACTTCCCTTGTGCTTTCAATAAAACTTCTTTTAATAAAAGTTCCGAGTGCGAGACTCCCTTTGGTAAAGGCCAAGTCAGCAAATCTTGCCCAAATTGAATTTGATACTTTCGAACCAAAGATAGCAAATCCGTGCAACCCACCACTTGGATCTTTTGCATTTTATTATCGTCGCCAAAGGACAACTGAATTTCATCTCGTCCATTCAGGACAGCCTTGAACTCTTTCATCTCAATAGAATAAAGGAAAGCAAACCGCATGGCATCTTTTGTGATCAGCAAGCTTCCAAAAGACCAGTCAAACAAGACCCGACTTAGGTCGTAACATAATTTAAAGGAAAAACTTCTCGACTTCAGCACGACGAAAAGAAAAAATCTTTTCCACATCGCCTTTTACAAAACTTCCGCCAAATATCTGTCCCAATTTTCCGACCGGCAATCGATAACGAACCAAATCCGTCATCAAAGTGCCATTTCCCAAACTTATAAAGGAATGGGTATGATGCCATTTTGTATAGGGCCCGCTCAACTGAGTGTCGACAAATTTTTCTGGCGGTTGCCAATTGGTGATCAATGTTTTCCATGAAATGGGCAGACCATGCACCTTAAGACGGTACACAATTTCAGTGTTCTCTTGAATTTCTTTGGTGGACATCGATTGAATTTTAAAATTCAACAAATCCGGTGTGATTTTTTCTAAATTTTGGGCTTCGGCAAAAAATTGAAACACCTTATCCCTTGGAACATCTAAAAATTGCTCAGCATAAAAAACCTGATCCCCTTCAGCGGCATATTGACAGAGATCTTTTAGGGCCAAATCCAAACTTGGAAATTGAAATAAATGATTGGGAATTTTTTGTGTGAATACCTTTTGCGAAGCCAAAACAATTTCAGCCATTTCACCCAATGCCGTTTTTAAAACGAATTTAGGAACACTGGGTGCGGACCAAGCTCCTACCAGCTTCGCTAACTTTTTAGAAAATTCTAAATTTTGCACCGGCTCGGGCGCCACCACATTGACGGCACCCTTGATTTGCGAATTGTTTAAAAGTTCATGAAAAACAGAAACCAAATCCTGTAAATGAATCCAGCTCAACCACTGTTTGCCATCACCCAGCGGACTGCCCACACCCATTTGAAATGGCAAAAGCATCTTTAGAAAAGCTCCGCCAAAGGAACTGAATACGACTCCGGTTCGAGCACGAACAAAGCGAACTTTGTTTTTATAAGCATTTTCCTCAAATTCCCTGGAAACATTTTCCCACTCGAAACAAACATCCGACAAAAAGCCGGTTCCCCGAACCGATTCTTCAGTTAGCTCTTCATCTTTTCGATCGCCGTAATATCCGATAGCTCCGGCGCTGATAAAAACCTTCAAAGAGGAAACTTGTAAAAAACTTTCCAACAAGTTTTTGGTGGTTTCAGTTCTGGAATTTAAAATTTCTTTTTTCCTTTTTTCCGACCAAGTTCCTTCGCCGACGTTTTCACCAGCCAAATGAAAAACCGCTTCAACTCCCTGCAACTTTTCACTTGAAAGTTTGCTGGCATTTAGATCTGTTTCAATGATTTCACAGGGAAACGGAATTTCTAATTTGGCTTTTTTCCCATTTCGCGAGACCACCACAATCTGATGGCCTTTTTGCACTAAACTTCTTCCTAAAGCCTTACCAATCAGACCTGTCGCACCTGTTATCAATATTTTCATTTCGATTTTTCCAATCCGGCTTTATAAACCTTTATTGCTCGTTCGCGCGCTTCACTGTGTTCAACCATGGGTGAGGGATATTGATTAGTTTCAAACTCGGGCACCCATTTCTTAATATATTTCAAATCAGGATCAAATTTTTCCTGCTGCGCCTGCGGATTAAAGACCCGAAAATATGGGGCGGCATCGCAACCCGTTCCTGCTGCCCATTGCCAATTTCCATTATTTGCTGACAGATCGAAATCCAACAAATGCTTAGCAAAAAATCTTTCACCCCAAGACCAGTGAATCAAAAGATGCTTACATAAAAAACTAGCGGTGACCATTCGGACCCGATTGTGCATATATCCCGTTTTTACCAGCTCTCGCATCCCCGCATCCACCATGGGATATCCGGTCTTACCTTCGCACCACTTCTGAAATTCCTTTTTGTCATTTCGCCATTCGATCAAATCATATTCGGATCTAAAGGAACCCTTCACCACATATGGGAAGTGAAAAAGAATCTGCATAAAAAATTCGCGCCAGATCAATTCCGACAACCAAGTTTGATCCTTTTCTTTTAAAGCCTGTAAAACCAAATTTCGCACACTGACCGTGCCAAAACGCAAATGCAATCCAAGCCGACTGGTTCCATTGATTGCCGGAAAATCCCGAACTTTAGAATATTGTTCTATCAATTTTTTTGAAACTTCAGTCCCAGGAAATTGAACCGTCGGCGGATGAAAACCAATTTCTTTTAAGGTCGGTAGAATTTCGGGTTTTGAAATTAAGGGACGCAAAAACTGCAGTCCCTGTTCGGATTTAAAAACTTTCACCGGCGAATCAACTAAATTTTTGAGCCACTTTTTTTTGTAAGGAGTGAAAACAGAATAGGGCTTTTTTTGATCGGACAAAACTTCGAACTTTTCAAAAATCACTTGGTCCTTAAAAGACAAAAATTCGGCACCATTTTTTGTGCAAATCTTTGCAACCATCATATCTCGCTCGATCGCCAAGGGTTCATAGTCGTGATTGCAAACCACCGATGAAATTTTATGTTCCGCAAAAAGCTTTTCAAAAACTTGCTTCACATTTCCATGCCGAACTAAAAGGTCTGAACCATTGCCATCAATTTCACCTTTAAGACTTTGATTGGTTTGGTGAATAAATCCAACTCTTTGGTCATCTGGATTATTCAATTGAGTCAAAATTTCTTGATCAAAGATGAATAAAGTTTGCACAACCTTATTGTTTTCTTGTGCCATTTTAAGTGCTCTAAATAGACCTACATTGTCATTTAGCCTTAAATCTCGGCGAAACCAAAAAATAATCATCGACGGGTCACCTTTTGTTCTAGACACTAGATTGTATGAAATCCCTTAAGAAGATCAAGTCATCAATTTTGACTCGAAGTTTTGCAATGACCAAATTGACGGCCACTACTGGTTTAAAAACAGCTGGCCATCTTTTGACTCAAATCTTAACAGATGAAAGTTTAAAAGAAAAAAAGTGGACCGATTTTTTGACCAACCAGGCAAAATTGATGAGCCTAGAGCTGGGTGAACTTAAGGGCAGCTTGATGAAAGCCGGCCAAATGATTTCAATGTATGGCGAATTGTTTCTTCCACCCGAGGCCAATGAATTTTTGCGAACTTTGCAGGCTCAATCTCCCCCATTGCTTTTTTCTGAAATTGAAAAAGTCATTATTGAAAATCTAAAAGAAAAATATAGCTTACTAGAAGTCGACCCCAATCCAATTGGTAGCGCTTCTTTGGGACAAGTTCATAAAGCTAAAATTAAGCAAACTGGCGAGTGGATTGCCCTAAAAGTACAATACCCCGGCGTCGACAAGGCCATAGCCAGTGACCTCAAGGCCATTCGCTCTCTTTTTTCAATGCTTTCGCTTTTGCCAAGTGAATTTCAAACGGACACCATGTTTCGAGAAATTCAAACTATGCTGGAGCAAGAAGTTGATTACGAACAAGAAGCCAGACACACCTTGGATTACCGACAAAAATTTGGCGATGATCCTAGATATGTGATCCCAAAACTTTATCCCGAATTTTGTGCTAAAAAAGTTATTGCCACTTCTTTTGAACCCGGATTGTCCGTCAGCGATCCCCTGATTTCGGCCCTAAGCCAAGAGCGAAGAAATCGCTTAAGTGAAAACTTTTTGGATCTTTATTTTCGAGAACTATTTCAATTTGGTTTTATTCAGACCGATCCGCACTTAGGAAATTACAAAATCCGCCTGAGCGCTGACGGCAAAGACCAATTGGTCCTTTTGGATTTTGGCGCCGTCAGACAGTATGAACCGGTTTTTTTAAAGGCCTACCGCCAAATGATCAAATCCGCGTTGATGCAGGATCAAGCTCAACTGGAGCAAGCTTCATTGGATTTGAAGTTTATTGAGGGCGATGATGCACAAGAATTGAAAACCATTTTTAAAGAATTTTGCGAAATGACGGTCGAGCCCTTTTTGGATCCCAAGGATCCCCGCACTCAAAAACAGTTTATGACTGCGGATGGGATCTATGATTGGAAAGCCTCGGATTTGCCAAAGCGTTTGACTTCTAAGGCGATCAAAATCATTCGAGATTTTCCTTTACGAACTCCGCCTAGTGAAGTGGTGTTTTTAGATCGAAAAACTGGTGGTGTTTTTATTTTCTTAAATGTGCTGGGCGCAAAAATTCGTGCTCGTGAAATCATTATGAAATACTTTAACCGCGAGTAAGTATATCAAACTTTACTTTATTGCCATTTTTCGATGCCATATTTTTTGAACAGGTCATTCATAAATTTTTTATTGCTTTTAACGACTTTAAGATTCTTATCTACCAAGGCCATCAAATCCTTTGCCTGAGTATTTTCCTTAGTATTTGCATAACCAGGATAAAAATCCTGCTTCGAATCCACTCCAGACAATACAATTTTATCTTCCATATCTATTTTTTTTGCCCAGTAATGAATGATACTTTCATCTTCAACCATAACGTCGACGCGGCCCAATTTCATCATTTTGAAGATTTGACTTTGCGGTGAGTCTGAAGTGACTGGAACAATCAGGTTCTTATTTTCAGGTTTATTGTAGAATTCAGTGAGACCATCTGAATAAACATATCCATTGATTTTAGCAAATCGCTTTCCCTTAAGCGATTCAATACCACGATAGGTCCAACCAGATTTTTTGGTGCTGACAAATACCCATTTAGATTTTGAAACAGCTTCTTTGCCGATCAGCAAATTGGGCGTAAAATCTTTGTCGGTGGCCGCATGAATCTGCCATTCTCCTCTTTCAACCTCGAAGGTGACCCGAGTAAATGGCGCATTGAGATAGCTTAGCTCAATTTTAGACAGCTTGAGAGCTTCCCGTAACAATTCAATGGAAAAACCGTCATAGTCCTCGCCTGCGGCACAAGTATAGGGACACCATTTATCAGCAGCAGCGATGACTTTTTCCAAACCTAGGCCCGTGCGACAAAATAGAAAAATAGCCATTATGAACAATAATTTTCGCTTCTTGAAAATCATCAGTAACCCCACACTTTATTGTAATTGTAAGTTGGGCGTTGAGGGTCGGTCAATACTTTAACCGCGAGTCAGATCTTTAAAATCCTCTAGCGGGAAAAACTGACCTCTTAAAGATAGATCTTTCCATTGATGATCAAAGGTACTAGCCAATTGAGCTTGAAACAACTTTTCACCCTTTTTAGCTCGAAACCCAATCAAACCCCAAGCCACAGTCTCACTTTTCACCTCGCGGGGCTTTTCACAGATTTGGACCTGATCCGACTCTTTTCTAAAAACTCCCCAAGTAGAAAAATCCTTAGGTTTAAAACTGGCCACTGAAAGATCCATTTCTGGATCGGTGTTCAGTGCCTTGATCAATTCATCCCAGATACGTTGGGGCTCAAAACTGGTGTCTGGCAAACACAGCAAATTTGTTTTCCGCCAATAGGGAGCCGACTTCAACACCGTATCTGGCCACTCTTGACTGGGCTCAATAATTTGAACAGTGACATCTAGATTTTCTCGGACCGAATACTGTTTCAAGTAATCGATCAACTGAGTTTTTTCTTTTCGAGTGATCACATGAACCGGCCACCCCCGAATGGCTGCCTGCTGCAAAGCCCGTTCGATTAAGGGTTTACCCTCAGGTCCAATTTGAACTTCTTTTGCCTGGGGAGACCCCACCCGTGTTCCAAAACCAGCAGCTGGCAATACCACTAAAGGAATTTCCGAATCCGAATTAGTATTGCTGTCGCTAGAATTTAAGGATAAGTGTGGGTTTTGAAACTGACTGTTGGGACCAAATTTGAAAATTGTCATTTTATCTTTCAATCACCCAGAATTAACCGCACGAACGGTGGAAAGTGCTTTGATCAGCGTTGACCCCAAAAATGTGATTTTAGTTCACAACGGTAGCTTGCCCAATCATCTAAAGGCTTTACAAGAAAAATTCCCCCAAGTCGACCATTTGGTTAATGATAAAAACCTAGGCTTTTCTGGCGGCGCTAATGCTGGGTTAAAATATGCTTTTCAACATTCTGAATGGGTTTTATTTTTAACAAACGATTGCCAGCTGATTGAATTGAGACTTGCCCCACAAACATCGGCTCCAATGCAAATTGCCCCGATGATTTGGGCAAGAAAAGTTGGCAAAACGGACTCGCTCGGGGGAATTTTAGATATTTCGAAGGCCCATCTTTCTCATTGCAAAGATGAATTTACTTTTACCAACACCGATCGAACTTCAACTTCCCAAAAAGCCTACATTCCGGGAACTGCATTTTGGCTCAATAGATCGGCCTTTGAATTAGCCAAAGGCTTTGATGAAAACCTTGGAACTTACTGGGAGGATGTGGATTTTTCCATTCGCCTGGCTCAACTTGGTGGAAGTTTAAGTACAGATTCAGAAACTAAAATCTTACATGGAATCGGAAAAACCTGTCACAAGATCTCTTTTTATACGACTTACCTTTATCAAAGAAATCGTAAAAAAGTGTGCCTCCGTCACGCCAATTCCATGACCATCAAAGCGCAAGTCTTATGTTACCTTTTGATTTCATGGTCCAAATTGTTTTTTTCACAGCTCCGAAAAGGTGACTTTTCCAGAGCGCAACTTTTAATGAAAGCTATTTTAGATTAACTTTTTAATGATTGGGATCGTAACACTTTTGATTAGGCCATTCGATTTCGATGGTCGCTTCTTGAATATGAAACTTGTCAAATAGGTGTTTTTTTACATCGGCCTTCAGGCGATGAACGTCTTCAATTTGACTGTTCTCTTTTACAATTAAGTGAGTGGTTAAAATATGATGGACTCCATCAATAGACCAAAGGTGCATATGGTGAATGCCACTGATCAATGAAAACTCTTTCAAAGAATTTTCAACATGAGTCAAATCCAATCCTGAAGGTGTCGCCTGCAGAAAAACCTTAATTGTCTCTTTAAGATTGTGAAAAGCATTCCATAAAACCCAAACCGCAACGGCCAAAGCCATGATTGGATCTAAAATCGGTATCGGTTTAAAATACATCACAATCGATCCGATCAATATGACCGCCCAGCCTAAAACATCTTCCAGCAAATGAATCAAAATCATTTTTTCACTTAACGAAGCACCTTTTGACATCCGAAAGGCCGCTACTCCGTTCACAGCTAGTCCTAAAATCGCCAAACCCACCATACCAGCCACATGGGGCTCTTCGGGTTGAAAAAGTCTTGGAACGGCTTTAACCATGATTAAACAAGATCCTGAAAAAAGAATGATTCCGGTGATCAAAGCGCCCATCACGCTGAGGCGCCGGTAACCATAAGAAAAATCAGAGTCACCCTTTTTTAGGGATAACTTTTCCAAAACCCACGCAATCCCGATTGCCAAAGCATCACCCAGATCATGAATAGCGTCTGATGTGATCGCCAATGAATTGGTAAGATAGCCACCAATTAATTCAACCAGAGCAAAGCCCAAGTTTAAAAAGAAAGCCCAACTCATACGGCCACTGGCGCCATGATGGTGATGGTGACCATGCGAATGGCCATGATGATGGTGGTGTTGAGATGATTGTCTATTTTGGTCGTTTTGCGCCATTTATTGAAATGGTGCCAGCTACACAACTTCCTGGCAAGAAATCAGTCGGTAGACCAAAGACACTTTGTCATTTATGTCATTGGATTCCAGGATGACCTGCTGCATATCGTGATCCCGAATCAAATAGCTCGCATAACAACCCACGACTTCTTCGGGAGTCCGAATATTTCTTAATAGCTGCTGCTGATTTTCAACACTGGGAATATGCGCCTCTATCCACCTAGTCAGACACTTGTTGATGGTCCCAAAGGCTTTCACTAGGTCGCTTTTCATCAAATGATTTTCTTCTAATTGTTCGGCTTCGCAAACAATATAAGGTGTACTGCGGTTTTGCACCTTTCCCAGCCGCACCTTGCCTTGGCCTTGTAAAAACACTAACAAGCTGCCATCACTTCGTTCTTCTAATATTAAAGGAAAGCCAAAACCTGCTACCGGCCTGACAAAATTCAGGTCAACTCCCGATTCAAACGAATATTCTTTGTGCGGTTCATCGACAAAACCCACCGCAATCGGAGTACCAGTTTCTAGTGCATCACGAACCATCTTGACGTACCTTGGTTCAAAGATGTGCAATGGCTTTGAAGTGCTTGGATAAAAGACCACATTACCTAAAGGAAATAGAAAAACTTCCATGATTAGGTTATTGTCTCAGATGTAAGGGAAAAGATGCAAAAAAACCAACCTGGCACACCAAATCTTATTGTGTTTTTCGATGGGGTTTGCAACCTGTGCAATGGCTTTGTCAATTTCGTGATTCAAAATGAGACCGCCGGAAAAATTCACTTTGCAGCCATCCAAAGTGAGACAGCAAAAAAGCACCTATCCCACGAGGAACGACAGGCTTTATCCAGCATTATTGTCGTCGAAACTGCTACCAATGTTCATTTTAAGGAAAGCGCTGCCGTTTTTAAAGTGATCCAGTTAATGAGATTTCCTTGGAATCTTTTTTCAGTTTTCCGAATTGTGACACCCAGCTTTGTTGGCAATTTCTTTTATCAATTTATAGCCAAAAATCGCTACCGCTGGTTCGGCAAAACTGAAACCTGCCGAGTTCCGACCGAATCGGAAAAAGCTCGTTTTTTGAGTTAAAAGTCGACTGCTAACTTCAAAGTATCTAAAGAAAATGAAGAAATATTGCGCAACTTATACGCCTGAACTTGCTTTAAATAGTCATTGGCTCGGTTCTGATCATAGTCCATTTTCGCCAACTGTAGGGCTATAATTTTAGGTCCCAAAGTTGAAAAATAGGTTTGTTCTTCCGCTTGCACCAAAAAACCATCATGAACTAAAATTTCCTTTTGATATTCACTTAATTTGTTTAGCTGTGGCGAAGTGACAAGCTCCTCCGACTCCATCTCTCGATCTGCAATTTCGTAAACCATCGAAAATATTTTCTCTTGTTTGTCACTTTGAGACTGTCGAACTTCACTGACCAGATCCACCAATAGTGACAGTATTAAAGAACGAACTTCCACGACAGAATCTGGCAATTCTTCCAACAAAACCTTTACAGCACTAGTAAACTCAACTGGATTTTCCAATCCAACCTTTAAAATTTTTTGTCGATCCAATTGGCCAGTCGTCTTTAATTGATTTAAGATTTCATTTGATAGGAATAGGGCTATTTTTGCCACTTTCCCATAAAAATCAGAACTGACCGACACTGGATTTTCATTTTTGCCAATCGATGCTATTTCTCTTTTGTTTTTCAAAGTGCTTCGCGAAGGTTGATCTGTGATATTTTTTTTAGCAACAGAAATTTGCAGCTCTGCTTGTATTTTGCACAAGCCCAAACCAATTCCGACTATCGCAACCGCACCAAAATATTTCAGATTTTTTTTCATCTATCCTCATTTCTGAGATTGTCTATTAATTCGACCAGATCGAACTGATCCACCTGACCGACTTGCCGGAACACGATTTATAACAGTGGAGATTACTGGAGAGTTTTTGATATCCATGAAAACAGAATCTCGACCGGCCCCATTTTGACAAAGTTGATAATTGGCAATTCCAGCTGCTCGACTAAGTGCTAAGGAACGCTCACCAGCCGTAATGCTATTCAAATTTCTAGTTTGCGACATCTGATAAAGCGCTTCCATCCCATATGGACCGGCTAAATCCTTATCAGCAGTCGATCCACAACTGTGCATCTTCCCTGTACTATGCTCAGACTCATGCAACAAAAGACCGGACAGTCTCATCCGCTCTAAAGCATTGCCTCCTGACGATATAAAGGTCACGCCAGCAAAATGACATCCCCAATTTGAATTGTCATTTGAGCAGCCTGCGAGATAGCCGGCAGGATTTGTATGACGAGCTGATTCAGAGTCGAAATTGACGAATTTCGAAGTTCGATTCCGAGTCTCAGTATATGGATGCTTAAACACACCTGCATGCTGAAACGAATATGGGCTTGTTGCCAACACATCGATTGCCGCATTCATCTTGGCCCTTTGCTGACTGTCAAAACAATAGGCTTCAACCCCATCCACATAACCCGTGTCGCAATGGGATAGCCCTAAAACATCAGCAACCTTACTGAGAACACCTGAAGCTTGATTGACGATATCCGCAACCGTACCTCTGATAGAGCCCAGCGGATCGCTCCAAAAACTTGCCTGCGATAAATTTGGATATAAAATCAGAGAAAAAATCAAAACAGAAAACACTGCAGCTCTTTTGATTAAATTCATAATCAAACTTACCCCCATTTTTTTGAATTCCCCATGTTTCTAACATTGCAATCTAATGGCCGCCGCTCAGTTCAATTATCTCTGCATTTGACCGGCTGGCGGTGCAAATGATCTAGACAACCCAAATTCAGCTTTTTAAATGATTGAAATTAAACCCACTCAATTGCGATAAGATGTTTGCCAATTCATACTGAATGCCTATAAAGGCCCTTTAGGGATCCACAATCAGCAACTGATCATCTTTTGATCGACTTTTAAAACCTGGACACTTCTTAAAGATCTATATTTTATCCCGATAAAACAATTCCAAATAATCAAAGCAGTCTTTCATCAAAGGCCGATCCCCCAGTGCAATTTCACTAAGGTTTATTTGACTGCGATTGATCCACTTGGAACTGTCGTGATCCAATAACTGAATCTTCTCAATGGGACCGCTGACAAAATAAACCGCCAGACTTATGTCGCGGTCGGCGCTGTAGGAAAATTCAGAGCTCCCCAAGTAATCAAAAATTTGAATTTCAATTGCCAATTCTTCTAGCAATTCTCTTTTCAGCGCCTGATGTTCAGACTCGCCAACTTCAATTTTCCCGCCTGGAAATTCAAAAAAACCACCGCCCGCTCCTTCCATTTTCCTCTGAAAAAGCAAAACTTCGGGCCCCGTGTCTTTTGAAACACAGCGATGAAAAATTCCAGCCACAACTTTAATCAAATTTTTTTTCAACATCTTCGCTAGTGTTCCTTTTCAAATGCACTCGGTCAATGGTAACCTATCAAGTATGTTTTCTGGCTCAAGCAGTTTATCTTACTATTCCCCTAAAAATATGGCCATTTGGCTATCCATGGCTTTTCAAGCTGGCGCCATCAATTCGGGCGGTTTTTTAGCATGTCATCGCTTTGTCACCCACACGACGGGCTTTGCAACTTTTTTTGGAACTGAAGTTGCTCAAGGGAATATGATGGCCGCTCTTGGGATGCTCACCGTGCCGATTTTTTTCTTAATCGGCTCCATGCTTTCGGCCTATTTTGTTGATCGCCGAATTGCTTTAGGCAAACCGCCTCTTTATTTTTTGATGTTTTTAAGCATGAGCGTATCTATGATTGCTGTTTCCGTTGTTGGCATCGAGGGATTTTTTGGAGTGTTCGGCACCACCTATGAAGGTTCAAACGATTATATTTTACTTGCAGCGCTTTGCCTTTGCAGCGGAATTCAGAATGCGACGATCACCTCTGCCTCGGGCGCCGTCGTTCGCACCACTCACCTAACTGGCATTACCACGGATTTGGGAATTGGTTTGATCCGGACTTCGGTTCCGGGGCAAAACCAAGAACTGATCAAAAAAGAATCCAGATCCAA
>CAZDHC010000045.1:0-24668 GCA_964505225.1 uncultured Bdellovibrio sp.
GTCGTCGTTGCCTAAATCGTTATTAAAAAGTTTGGTTTCTTGGATTTTAATCGTGCGAAATTTAAAAATCGAGTAAATGGGGCAAAGACCCCAACTTGCTGACAAAATCAAATAGACACCGAAGTAGGCCCAGCTTGGGCCGCCAGCGATGGCCCAAGTGGTTAATAAAATTCCCAGTAAAAAGCGGATCACTCGATCCCAAATTGCGAGGTTAATTTTCATTTAAAATTAATGCTTCAGCAATTCTTGCAATTCACCTGATTGGTACATTTCCATCATAATGTCAGATCCACCAACCAATTGCTTTTTGATATAAAGCTGAGGAATCGTCGGCCAGTTTCCATAGGTCTTGATGCCTTCGCGAATTTCTTGATCTTCAAGAACGTTGATGTCTTTAAATTTCACACCCAAATCTTGAAGAATGGCAGTAGCTCGAGCCGAGAAACCACACATTGGCATACCGGCAGTTCCCTTCATAAAAAGAACCACTTCGTTTTCAGTTAGTAAAGATTCGATTTTTTGATTTACGTCAGACATGAGTCGTCTCCTGGTTTCTATTAATTTATTTAAGATTTAATTTTAGTTGTAATGGAAAGAGCGTGAACTTCGCCCGTTTTTAATTCTGGCCCAAATACAGCCATAACGGATTGGTGTTGTTGGATTCGGGTTTTTCCAGCGAAGGCCGAACTTTCGATAAAAACCTCCCAATGATCTTGGGTTCCGGTTGTATCAACCACCTCAACGGCAGCATCTGGATAGGCATTCTGTAATCTTTCGCGCATCATATCTATAGTCATAATGCCGTTTTTTTACCGCCAAATCTGGGCACTGTCGAGCTTTTCGACAGCTGAAAACAAAATGAGGGGTCCTGGGCATTAAATTAAACGGCCTAAAACGTGCTCATAAGGCTCCGGACACATTTTAGTGTTCGAGGAGTGCCTATGAAGCTGTCAAAAATTGAGCCTAAGATTAAGATATGGAAGACCCTGCCTATCGCTATATTGTGTTTATCGTCTCTACAAGCTCAGGCCGGCTTTTTTGATAGTATATTTGGCACAACGCCTTCAAATCAGGGCGGAAATCAAAATTCCAACTCTGGAGCCAATCAAGCAGGGACCACTCAAGCTGGCGTAGGGCAATCCCAACCCCAATCACAAGCTCAAGAATCAACTGCCGCAGAAGAAACTCAATCGCTGACACCCTTAGAGCAGTTGTGCTCTGGATTTGCCAAAACTGACGTCATGGTCGATGGAGTTAAAACTCAAAGATATGTTATTTCGAAGTCCGAGTTTCTGAAATGTCTTCCTCCCGAGCAGCCAGCTCCTTGGAAAGTTCTAAAAGAAAAGTGGACGGATCAAGACGAGAATAGTTTTAAAAACTTTGTTTACTCGATCGGCAAGGCTGTCGAGGCCGGTAGATGTGACACTATAGATACTTGTTTAGCATCATCAGCTAATCCTTATCGCGATCAAATGGATATCGATGGAACTCATTTCGCCGATTGCGCCGATATGCCGATCTATTTAAGAAGCTATTTTGCTTATAAAAATCAACTGCCCATGTCTTTTGGTGTTGGTTTAACTGGAAATCCTGCGACGCCAGAGCAAATTGCAGAAGCGGAATTAAAGGTTTCAAAAAACACGGACCGAGTGAACAATGCCATCAATCAAGGTTTGCCGATGGAAGAAGTTCAAAAGCGCCAAGATGAACTTTTGAAAGTTCAACATCAATTAGAAGATGTATTGAATGTTCGCGACACTCGTTACACTCGAAATGGAAATTATTTTTCGTCTCGAATTAATGTCCCTCACTCTCGCGGGGCGGCCCGTGATTTCTGGACAGTGGCAAGTCAGATCCATGATGGAATTTCGTCAGGTTCTTATCGCATGTTGATGACGGCTCCAGGGCAAACACCAGCTGATTTTTATGCTCCTGCGATTAATAAAAATTCGATCACAATTGGAACAGTCACTTACAAGCCCACAGGTCACGTGGCAATGGTGTATGACATTTCAAAAAATGGAGATGTCTATTTGATTGATTCACATCCGGACAACTCTTTGACTCGTGTTTCATACAGCAGTGAATTTATGCGAAGCTTGCCAACTCATGGAGCTGGATTTAAAAACTGGCGCCCTTTTCAGCTTGCAAATGTAACTCGGGATAAGCAAGGCTATATAGCCACTGGTAAATTTCAATTTGCTAAAGATCAAGAAATCCCGAACTTTTCATTAGAGCAGTACTTCGGAAATCTAGATGCTAACAACGTTGACTCGAAGTCGGCGAAATTTGTGATCGGTGGGCGATCTTTAGATTGGTATGATTACGTCAAAGTTCGTTTGGCCACTGGTGTATATAAATTGAATCCTATTTTTCAATTTCAAACCGAGATGAATAATCTTTGTGTCGATCTACAAGGTCGCGCCAACTCTGTAAATACAGCAATTCAAGCTAAGGTTCATGCTTTGGAACATCCAGCGCAATTGCCTCAAAACATTTATGGTTCTGACGGCGATTGGGAAGCCTATTCAACACCAGGAAGAGATCTGAGAATTCGAAAACGAGCCAAAGACATGGTGGAGCTAGCCAAAAGCTATTTGAGCAAATATCAAAGTCGAGATCCCTATTTTGAATACTATGGAACAAATCTAAAGCGAGACCTATTGAAAGTATACAATCAGGTCAATTCGACTTGTATGATTTCTTACCAAAATTCACAAGGTCAAGAAGTCAAAATGGGTTTGAGCACGGCTCTAAAACGAGTCACATCCATGTCTTTCGATCCGTATTTTTGTGTCGAGAGACGTTGGGGCGCGACTTCAAGAGCGGAAGTGGCAACTTGTGCGGACGACACTGAAAAGGCCGAGTGGTATCAGTTCCAGCAGTTTTTGCGAAATGCGACGGAGCGAGATCCTACAGAAGTGATGGGTTGGTCATTGCCACAGTTGAAAGAATTGAATCGTCGTGGTGCCGTGGACTCGTCTGATCATTCGAATGAGTATAATATTTTAAAGAAATTAAACGAGCTGTAAGAGGTGAATATGAAAAACAAATCTAATCTCATTTGGTCATGTTTGTCTTTAGCAGCATTGACGTCCTTGATCGTGCCTTCGATGGCCGTAGCGCAATCAACCACTTCCGTGATGATCCCCATCACCAACCAAATGGTGGAGCGAACGAATAATCCAGATGTGCTGCGAATCAACTTGATCAATGAAGCCAGAAAAGCAAATCCAGCATTAAAGGCTATACCGAACTTAGAAGTGCAAATGGTTCGTATCGAAGCAAAGTCAGGAATTGGTGGTTCTCAAGTTTTCTTGCGTGTGAACAACGAGATCATGGATTCTCAGGTGATTGATACCGATCCAGATCAAGTGAACTCGGGCGATCCGGCGACTTTTCAAAGAGTTGAGCTCAAAAACATTGATCGAAGTGTGATCAATGAAGCGAGCTTTTTGATTCAAAGTTGGACCAACTTTCGCCTTCGGTCCCTAGAATTGATTTTAGGACAAGTGCAAGAGCCAGTGATTTTTGGAAGATATGCTGATGAGCAAGCCAATATTATCGGTGGAGCCAATTCAGGTGTGGGAACTCAGGCGGATGCCAATCCCGAAGTGGTTCGTCCGGCAGATGAAGCTCTTTCTACGATCTACACCAAGTACTATTTAGGAAACCAGGCTGTATTAGATGCCCAAGCAGCTGCGCAAGCGGCGGCTCAGAATGCGGCCCAAGTTGCTGCTGCCAACCCAGCACCAGTCGTTCAAGTCCCGGTACAGCAGCAAGTCGCAGTTCAACAAGCTCCGGTGGCGCAGTCTCGGCCGGCCGTAGCTCCGGTAGCGGCTGCGGCCGCAGTGGCTCCTAAATGTGTGCGCCATCAGGATGGATATGATGTCTGCGTAGGTGATCGAGTTAAAAATGTTTGGAGATTTTCTGGTCAGGTTTTGGCGGTCAATACGGCAACGCGAAATGTGACAATTAAATTTGATTACAAAGATGAGCCGGTGACCGGAGTCGTAGACTCTTACCGAAAATAGTGGTTTATTAGGGGGCAGAAAGAGGACCTTTTCTGCCCATGTTTTTGATTCTTATTTTATCCTTCATCACATTGCTATTCTACTTTCTGGAAAGGTTGTTGTTCCTGTTTTGGAACTGGAGCTTTTTTCAAAATCAACCAACCAGTGATATTCTTTTAGCCTTTCTTCATGGAATTCGTTTCGATATGGCCGCGATTTCCCTATTGGCGACAATTCCTTTGTTGATGGCCATCGCCGGCAGTTTTTCAAAGAAACTAAATAACTCGACGTATTTTAACAAAGTAATTGTAGGTCTGTTTTTGATTTTTCAATTTCCCACCATGATTTTAAATTTAGGTGATGTCGAATTTGTCAACTTCATGGGGCGAAGATACACCTTAGACGCCTTGTTTTTCATGAAAGAGATTCCGGGAAAGTTTTGGGCCATGGTATTCTACTATTGGCCACTTTCATTGGTGAGCTCTTTGTTGTTGATTGGATATGCAGCAGCGATTTTGTTTTCGCCATTGCGTTTTAAAGAACCAGCGCCAGCCTTAGGAAGAAAGATTCTTTCAGCAGTGCTGATTTTAATTCTTTTTGTGGTGGGCGGGCGCGGTGGCCTTCAAGAGAAGCCGATTAATTTTGTACACGCGCAAGTGTTTTTAAATCCAAGTATGAACAATTTGGTTCTCAATTCTTCGTTTACCTTTCTGCAAACTATTCGCAGACAAAGTCTGCCTCGTGATCAATTCTACAGTTCGCCAGAAGAAATGTTGAAGTGGGTGAATTACGGTCAGGCCCAGAGATCAGCTGAATCTCAAATTTCTCAGCCATCGGCGGGTAAGCCCAATGTGGTTTTAATTATTTTGGAAAGTTTCGCCTATGAATATTTAGGTTATCCAAACGGCGGCAAAGGATTCACCCCATTTTTGGATGAGTTGGCTAAAGACTCTTTGTTCTTTACCAATTCCTACGCCAATGCCAGACGATCTATTGAGGGCATTGGAGCGATCATGGGCGGAGTTCCCGCTCTTATGAATGAGCCTTTTATTAGTTCTCAATATTTGACCAACTACTTTTTGGGACTGGGAACGGTTTTGCAAAATCAAGGGTATTCGACTAGCTTTTTTCATGGGGCCAATAACGGCACGATGTATTTTGATCAGTTTATGAAGAGCGCTGGGATGCAAAGTTATTTCGGAAAAAATCAATATCCCAAATCCGAAGATTACGATGGCACCTGGGGAATTTGGGATGAGCCGTTTTTGTCTTGGATGAATGATCAATTGGATCAGCAGAAGCCACCATTCTTTTCGACGGTCTTTACATTAAGTTCGCACAATCCATTTCGAATTCCTGATAAATATCGTGGAAAATTTCCCAAGGGCGATTTGGATATTCACGAGTCTATTGGTTACACTGACTATGCTTTGCGCGAATTTTTTGCCAAAGCCAGAACTAGAAGTTGGTTTGCCAATACCATATTTGTCATAACAGCTGATCACACCTATAAATCTTCTCGACCCGAGTATGACAATGAAATTGGCAAGTACCGGGTGCCGTTGATTATTTATTCTCCTAAAATCCAATTGCCCAAAGTGGAACAGGACCAAGTGGTGCAGCAGGTGGATTTGATGCCGACAATTTTAGAAGTGGCCGGCGTCAATTTAAAGGAAAAGAATTTTCTTGGCCATTCGGTGTTTAATTCAGGTGATCGGTATGCGATCAACTATGTGGACAATCGTTATTTGTTTATCACCAAAGACTATTTTCTTGAGTATCGACGGTCTGCCGATTCCTTGGCGCAATTTCAGCTGTTTTCAATTTCTGATCCGGGACAAAAGAAGCCTATTTTAGATCAAAATGAAATAAAACAAACCATGGTCAATCGTTTAAAAGGTGTTTTACAATATTTTAGTCAGGGTTTGTGGGACAATAAATTGTATTATCCGTCTGTTGGGAAGTAGTGAATAGTTTGGAGATAGTAAGATGAATTTGAAATTGGTGCTGGCCTCGACGTGTTTAGGGATTTTTAGTTTTTCAGAATTAGCTTTGGCTTGTCTCGAGACACCTAAAAACTTGCAGATAGACGGAACTAGTTTTTCTAAGGATATTAAGATTGCTTATCAGACGAACTGTAAGCCCTCTGTCACAATTGAAAATGGCAAAAAGACTTATCTTCTGCGTGAATCTATGACGGAAAAGAAGCCCTGTTTGACCATTTCAGACAATAACGATTCGACCTCAGAAAATAAGGCGCCGACAGTAATCTGTTTAGGAACATCACTGAAGGATGAGGAAAAGCAGTTATTAAGTTTGAATTCTGAAAAGAAAAAAAACGTGGGTCGTATTCACCTTATGGATGACGGAGTTGAAATTCAATCGGCTTCCAAAGGCACCAAAATGTCTTTGATGACCAAAGTTGTGATCAGTTTTAAAAACCCCACTAGTTGGCTTTTAGAAATTAAGGATTCTAAAAATACCACTACCGGAGCCGCCTTAATTGAATCACATGGATGCACCAAGGGGATGCCCAAAGAAGGAGTCGGCAGCGTTGTATTGAACGGAAAATATTTGACGACCAGTGGGGCCGGTTGCGCTTCAGGGGTTAATGTCCAAAAGTTTAAACAAAGCCTATTGAAATCATTATGAATCTATATTTTGCGCCAGCATCACCAGAACATCAAAAGCGAGAGAAAAGCAAAGCCAAAGAACTACGCGCTTCTAGTTGGTGGAAGCAGCAAGTTGGCAAAGGCATTTGCTACCACTGCGAACAAAAGTTTAAACCCGAAGAACTGACCATGGATCATTTGATCCCAATCATTCGCGGTGGTAAGTCAGACAAAAAAAATTGTGTGCCTTGCTGCAAAGAATGCAACTCAAAAAAAGGTCACAAAACCAGAGCTGAGATGGCAATGGATGAATTGGCAAATGAATCTGCTGACGATTCTTCGGACCAGGAATAAATTAAACTTCTTGGAATATTTCAGACACTTTCGTTCTGAAAATGCGCACAACAAAAAGCCAAATTGCCAACTGCCCTAGGGACAAGGTGATCAATCCCGCAGTTAAGGCAATGCTCAAGTCGGCAGTGGCATAAATATCAAAAATATAAAGAAGTAGTCCGCTGCTGACCAAAAGACTTAAAAGGACTCCGCCTCCGGCAGAAAAAATTGTGACTAAAATAAGCGGGCCCAAGGTGTATCGAATCATGTCGCTTTGTTTGGCTCCCAAAATTTTGATCAAATTGAATTCTTGCCTTCTTTGAGCCATCTGCATTTGGGCCAAACTGATTAAAATAATCAGTCCTGTCATCAAACATAAGGCGGCCATCAATTGCAGGGCCGAGGTCATTTTGTTGGAAATTTTTAGGACTTCAACGACGGTTCTTCGTAAATCCACAATGCTGACATTTCGAAAGCTTTTAGAAAGGCTCAAGGTCAAATTTTTGATTTGTTCCGCACCACTTAGATTTAAACCCGTGATCCAAGTTTTTGGAGCTAGATCCAGGGCGCCCGGTTGGACCAAGATGAAGAAATTTGGTGAAAAACTAGTCCATTGAACTCGGCGGAAGTTGATCACTTTTCCCTTGATCGCAACGCCTTGAATATCAAATTCAATTTGATCATTGAGCTTCAAGCCAATCCGGTCGGCGTATCTTTTTTCAATGGACAGTTCAACTTCGTTTGCACTGTCCGGATTGAAGGGGCCACTAAAATCTTTGCCTGCAACAAGGGACTCGGATTTCGATAGACTTGCGCGATAAGATAAATTCACACCACGATTTCTAAAGCGCGCTTCGGCTTCGGCTTCGCGGGTTTGTAACAAGTCATTAGACGACTTGTTTAAAGTTCTTTCAAATTCCACGCCATTAACGGTTTTAATTCTGGCCCGAATCATAGGCGACATGGACAAAGTATCGGCACCTTGTTCTTTGATTTTGGCTTGCAGGTCTAAAAGCTGTTCATCTTGTATATCAAATAAAAAAAGGCTCGGAGTTTTTTGCGAAGGATTGACCACCAATTCGTTGGTTACGGACCTTTGCAATTGCATGGGTAAAGCCAACAAAATCGTGCCTAGGCCCATAGTGAGCATCAGAACCTGAAATCCTTGAGGAAGTCTTTGCGTGTGAAGAAGACCAAAGCGGTAGAACCATTTTTTCGGCGATAGAATGATAAATAATTTGGTCAAGCCCCAGCCTAAGATTCGCAAAAGCAAAGCCGCACTGATCAGAGCCCCTAAAAAAACTGCGGTTGTTTGGACTGATTTTGAAATCCAAAAATTCACTGCGATAATGGATAAAATTGCAGGTCCCCATTTGAACCAATCTCGTTTTTGCGAGCTGGGAAAATCAAGTGCCGCTTGAAACAGTTGGGCAGGATTGATGCGACTTAAAAAACTCAACTGGGGATATTGAAATAGAATTAAGATTCCTGGAGACAAAAATAGCAGCAACAAAAAGTTTTTGATCGAGAACTGAAGGCTTAAGTCGATGCTCATCAGGTCTTTTAAAAACAAAGGCAAAAGATCTGAAAGTAGAAACGAAAAGGGGATCGCGAAAAGCGAAGCGGCTAGTCCCAGGGCTGCAATTCGCTGCAATTCGACTTGATAGATTTGCTGTGAGGTCAGGCCAAGTGCTTTGAAAATTCCGTACTGTTTCAAGTTTTGTAAAATATTGGCTCGTAAAAGAAAATGAGCGCTGATGAGGCTCAATAAAAAAGAAACCATTCCCAGTAGACCCATATATTCTGACAAGTAACCAAATTGCCGGCCCGAATCTTCGCTGGCCGCCTGAGATGTGATCACTTGTACATTGGGATCTTTGACCTTCTCATAGATTAAATCACGTAAAGCAATTTCAGTTCTTTTTTCATTGGGTGGAATTTTGTAAAAGACAGTCTGAGAAAAGGTGCTACCAAATTGAATCAATCCAGATTGTTTTAATAATGAGCGGTCGATAAAAACTCGAGGAGCGATGCTGGCAGCTCTAAAAGTTAAAGTTTCATCTTTACCAATGAAGGCGCTGACTTTTAGCTTTAAATTGCCTAGTTCCAATTCGTCGCCCAGATCAACTTGCAGTTGATCCTTAAGTTCGGGGTACGCCCAAAGGTTCATTTTTCCCAATTCCGAAAACTGAGAAGGCAAAGACTGATTGTTTTGATCTAAAAGTTCACCATAAAGGGGATAGTTTTGATCAATGGCTTTAACTAAAACTAGGCGGCTATCATTTTGATAGCGAATCATAGCGAAAAAATCATAACCAATGCTTGAAGTCGAATCAGATAAAACCTGATTGGCGGCAGTCAGTTCATCGTTGCTCAATTCCCGCCGTGTGGTTAGGGCTAAATCGCCAGCCAATAGGGCTTTTGAGTTCGCGGACAGTTGTGCTTGCAAGGAAGTTTTAAAGCGATCCACTGTTAGTAGAGCTGCTAAACTTAAAGTCAAATTGACGATAAACAAAATCGACCAAAATCTTTGTCGCAAAATCTGTTTCAACGTCAACTTCAAGAGCATCATGCTGGAATCAACTTTCCATTTTTAAGAAGCAGGACTCGGTCGCAACCCTTGGCAATTTCAATGTTGTGGGTCACAAGTAAGGTCGAAGTCTGATATTTTTTGATGGCCGAGAAAAAATAGCGCATCACTTTCTCGCCAGTTTCAAAATCTAAATTTCCGCTGGGTTCATCAGCTAAACACAGCGAAGGCTTGGTGACTAATGCTCGGGCAATGGCGACTCGTTGGCATTCGCCGCCGCTCAGCTTTCCGGGTAAATGATCCAATCGATGCGATAGATCCATTTCATTTAACAAAGCCGTGGCGTTTTTAAGGGCCTCGCTTCCAGATTGACCAGAAATTTCCGCAGCGATCGTAACGTTTTCAAGTGCGGTCAGGTGAGGAACCAAGTGATATTGTTGAAAAACTATGCCGATATTTTTTGCGCGAAATTGGGCCCATTGATCTTCGCTAAATTGGTCTACTGATTGTTGGTTGATGGAAATGTTGCCTTTGCTTGGACGATCCAAGCCAGAAATTAGACTGAGCATCGTGGATTTTCCACTGCCGGATTGGCCGATAATGCCAACCACTTCGCCTTTTTTAACTTCAAGATTTAGATCCTGAAGAATCGAAATTTCAGAGGCTCCTTGCAAAAAAGTTTTCGTCAGGTGGGAAATGGAAATACTCATAGTTGGTCCTTGATATGCGAATAAACAGTGTTAGCCATGATTTCATGACCTTTTTCATTGGGATGTATTCCGTCGGCCTGATTGAGTTTAGGATCGCCGGCCACTCCAAGTAACAAAAAGGGAATCAATTTGATTTTTTCAGTTTTAGCTAAAGACGAAAACATATCTTTAAATTGTTTTGAAAAATTAGCTCCGTAATTTGGTGGCAAATAATTACCGACTAAAATGATTTTGATGTTTTTAGATTTTAAAAAATCAATCGCGGCCTTTAGGTTCTTTTTTGATTCTTCGACGGGGATGGCTCTTAAGCCATCGTTGGCACCTAAAGCGATTAACACCAAGTCCGGTTGATTGTTCAAAAGCCATTTCGCTCGGGACAATGCCGAAGCCGTAGTCGCGCCACTGACGCCAGCATTAATGACAGTCCATTGGTATTTTGCCGTCTTTAATTTTTTCTCAAGTATATTTGGGTAAGCATTTTCAGAGGCGACGCCCAATCCTTCAGTTAAAGAGTCGCCGATGATCACTAATTTTTTGTCGGCAAATGATCGTTCTGGGCTAAAAAAAGCACCAAAAACACACAAAAAAGGTAGGAATATTGATGAAAAAGGGTGGTTAAACATCGGTGGGAATATATATCGAATCCAAAAAAATGGGCTTCAAAGTTTGAGTTTTGATTAAAACTCGTGCAATTAACGCAGAGCGATCGCAGTGTCTCGACTTTCAGCTTGCCTCTATGCGGTGCGTTCAGCTTGTCTATATATTGATTTGAAAACCTAAAGGACTGTCATCGTGAGCAATAAAATTACGAAAAGTAGTACGGCTGAGTACTTTGCAAAGAATCTTCAACAGGTGGGTTTCTCATCGCCATTAAAAGCGGTTTTGACCACTTTGAAAGAGTCGGTTGATAACTCTTTGGATGCCTGTGAAGAAGCTGGAATTTTGCCAGATATTCTTGTGCAAGTGACCAGAGTTGGAACTGGATCCTCTAAAAATACAGATTTGATTAAGATCATTGTTGAAGACAATGGCCCCGGAATTGAACAGGACGATTTAGCGAAAGTTTACGGGGAATATTTAGCATCTTCTAAATTTGGTCGCGGTAAATGTTCTCGCGGTCAGCAGGGTATTGGTATTTCAGCTGCAACCACTTGGGCGCAGTTGACCAATGCTAAAGGTGCTTTTGTTACTAGTAAAACGGCGAATATGCGAAAGGCCGTCAAGGGCCAAGTCGATGTCGACATTAAATCCAACACGGGTGTTTTGAAAAACAAAGAAACCATTGATTGGGACCGTAAATCAGGAGTTCGCGTCGAGTTTATCATCGACGGAAGAATTCAGCTGAATGGTGACGGCGGATTGTTAACTTATTTAGAGGGAACAGTTCTCGTTAATCCACACTTAAAATTGCGCTATAAATTGCTCGATAATGATTGGGTGGACATCGATCGCGTAAGCAATCAGGTCCCAGATATTCCTGAGGCAACTTTGCCTCACCCTCATACTTTTAAGCTGGGAGAGTTCATCACTCATGCCACTTTGTATGGAAAAGTGAATCTAGATAAGTTTTTAAAGACGGGATTTTCACGTATTTCCGATCAATCTTTAAAGGATTTTTCTGCTAAAGGAATGCCAAAAGCACTTTTGAATAAACCGGTGACTTCATTGGCACAGGAAGAATTCAAAAAAGTTTTTCAGGCAGTTCAAGACACAGAATTAATGGCGCCATCGACCCGTTCCGTTTTAACTGTCGGTGAAGAAGCTCTTTCAAAATCCATCGCTCGTTTGGGTGAAGTGGATTTCTTTTCGGTTGTGACTCGAAAGCCTGCGATTTGTGACTTTAAACCAGTGGTTGTTGAAGTGGCTTTAGCTCGATTTGTGAATCGAAATCTAGAGGCCGATGCTCCGGTTCAATTGCTTCGATTTGCGAACCGAGTGCCATTGCAATTTGATAAATCAGGTTGTGCGATCACTTGGGCGATCGAATCCGTGAACTGGAAATCCTATGGTTTACAGCAACCTAAAGGCAGTTTGCCAATTGGACCGTATATTTTTGCGGTGTCTTTAACCTCACCATTTATTAAATTTAAAAATGCTTCGAAAGAGACAGTGGATGCTTCGGAAGAGCTGGTAGAAGAAATTCGCCGAGCTTTGATGCAAGCAGGACAAAAGCTTTCACGTCATATTAAAAAAGAATTTAAAGAAGCTGATTTGGAAAGAAAATTGGCTCACATCGAACAGTTTGGACCAATTTTGGTTGAAGGTTTGGTGCACATTACGAATTCCAATGATGCTCGAAAAAAACGAGCCGAAGAAGGATTGCGTAAGCTTTTGGGACGAGATTCTGAAGAGGCGAAGGCCGATTTAGAAGAGGCACATGATAAATTAGCGAAACAAAAATCAAGAGACGCTAAGAAAATGGGAATTGATGACGATGATGCTCCTGTCGTTGATATCGACGAAGACGATGCAGAAGCAGAAGTGGTGGCTGAAAATAAAAAAGCGGCTTCAACTAAAAAATCGACGGGCAAACGAAAGTAGTAAAGAGCTATGGCAAAATTAATTAGTATTCGCGAACTTAAAATTGATATTCCAAAGGAAGCTAAGATTTTAGCTGAAAAAATGCTAACGGATTTAGAGAAGTCGAAAAGACCGGTTCTAGAGGCCGTGAAGACTTCTTTGGACAATTCTTTTTACAATCCAAAGGTGGGTTACCTAACCCCTGGCGATAAAATGGTCCGCACGGAACTGAATGTTTCGTCTGTGCAAAAGTTGGCTCGAGTGGTTTTTATGCTCGAGATTTTGCTTCGAAATTTGGACATCGGATCGGTGAATACGAAAAGGGAGCTTTACTATATCTGTAAAGGTCTGATTAAAGGAAATCCAAGATTTAAACCTTTGGATTTCGATGATCAACCCGAGAGTGATGCTATTATTGATTTCATCGGCGACATGCTTCAGGTTTACCGAGAAGAACTGAATTGTTTTGCCAATGATCGTGGTGGTCAGACCTATTCACAGCAATTAGTTGTGACTGAAACAATGGCAGATGGTGATAAGGCGACAATTGATTTGTCTTCATTGGGAACGGCGCCGTTTCAGCCGAAAAACAAACCTCAGTCTTTAAAGTTAAAAGCGAAAAAGAAAATTGATTTTTGTTTGATCGTCGAGTCAGAAGGTACCGCAAATACCTTGGTGACCATGGGATTTACGAAACGAAACAATTGTATTTTGATGGGTGCTCAAGGGGTTCCATCAAATGCGGTTCGTGGTTGGTGTAAGCTGATCGAAGAAGAGTTGTCTGTGCCGATGTACTTTTTCGGAGATCTCGATGCGTACACAATGCAAAACATTTTCCGTACATTGAAAGCTGGCTCTGCCGCTTCTTTGATTCGAAATGCGCACTTTTCAGCTCCGCAAGTCAAATTTTTGGGAGTGCTACCTGAAGATGTGAAGCGCTATGATCTTCCTCACTACAAAGTGAAAGAGTCTGATCCGGTCGAAGCCAGGGCTCTGAAAAAAGCCAAAGATGCTTTGGAAAACGATCCGTTTTTCTTAGATAAGAAAAATAAAAATCTTTCTGATATTTTACGTTGGTTGATCAAAGAAAAGATTCGTTGCGAGCAACAGGCGTTTTTCTCGGTGGATCCGAAAGATCCGATTAAGACCGAAAAATTGATTTTAGAAAAAATCAAACGCGGAGACTATGTCTAATTTGTGGAAGACGTTGAATCGACTGATCGCTCATCTCAAAATGGGGTGGGCGCTTTTTCGTCTTTCCAGAAATCCTCAATACACTGAAGCAGTTTTTGATATTGGTGAGGCGCTCTATTCATTGGGCGCTACAGAATCCGCTCGAAAGAAATTTCTGACTAGTCCCGAGGCAGTTGCGACGGTTCAAGCTCGAAAGCTTTTGGGGCCCATTGACCTTCACCAGCTCTCTAAATTGCCAGCTGGAACCTTGGGAAAGTGTTTTGCCGATCACATGTTGGGATTGGGTTTAAAGGTCGATTTTTATCGAAATTTAGAAGTCAAAGATGACACCATTTTTGTTATGATGCGAATTCGTCAGACCCATGATTTGTGGCATTTGATGACCGGATTTAAGACCGACGTGCCTGGTGAGATCGGTTTGCAGGCATTTATGGCGGCGCAAATGGCGGTGCCAATTTCATTGGTTTTGATGGGAGCCAGTCTTTTGAAAGTTGGAACCAGTCCGTCGGATCAAATGGATGCGATCATGGAAAATATCGTCAAAGGCTGGCAGCTGGGTAAAAAAGCCAAGTCGATTTTTGCCATCGATTGGGAAGCCAATTGGGCAACACCAATTGATTCTTTAAAATTGCAGTACAATTTAAATTAAAAATTTATATTTTGAGTCTACAATTGTCGATCATCTTTAATACCAGGTTCTGTTCAATTAGATGACACAAAAGGGCGTATGAAAGTTTTTTTTGTAAATATAGCAGTCATTGTTTTTTGTCTGCTTACTTTTGAATTTGTAATCAATTTTTTAGAGTTCACACCTTACCGGGTCCCAACTCTCAGTAAAATAAACAAGAGTTCTATTGGATTTTCTGGAATTACTATACCGAAAGAAAGTGACCTGCCCGATTGGGAAGGAATAACCATAGATCCGAAATTTTGGACTGAATACGACATGCACTTGCCAAGTGCAAAAACAAAAGTGGTTCTTCATACTCGTCTTGAAAAAAAGTTGATCTATTCAGTAGACTATAGCACAGATGACCTCGGTCGTAGAAAAACGGTTTCCCCCAAAAAATCCAAAAAACCGAAGGGGCACCTTATCATCTCGGGATGTAGTTTTGTTTTTGGAGAGGGTTTAAAAGATCACGAGACTTTACCTTCTGCCCTGCAGGCACGATTGCCTGAATATAAGGTTTATAACATAGGCAGAAGTGGGGGAGCCCCCAATACTCTTTTGTTCGCCTTAAATCAAAAACAGTATACTTTTTTAAATGACATTGAACCTGATAATGGATTCTTTTTTTTCGTGGTGATCGATAGTCATGTGGGGCGTGCGGTTGGAAGTATGCAGTTTTTAAGGTCTGACCCTTGGGGGTGGCTGAAGCCAGATTATGAGTTTGAAAATGGTGAAGCGATTTATAAGGGGAAATTTGAAGACAGTCGTAACTGGTTATATAAGATAATGGTAAAGTCACTTTTACTTGGAAAATTAGGAATCTCTTTTCCTTCTGAAGGTTCTCATTCTGTTCAAAAGACCGCTAAAATGATTCAACAAATTAAAATGCGGATTCATGAAAGATTACCGGGCACAAGATTTATCGCAGTTCTCCATCCGAGCGCTAAGATGAAAGGTGATTTTTTTGCTGAATCGTTTAAAAAACTGGGAATTGAGTATGCTGACTATAGCCATTTTGAAATTCAAAAGACTTTGAACGGTAAGGCCTATTTGTTGGATGGACATCCAAGCGCGTTAGGAAATGAGATGTTATCTGATTTAATTGTGCGAGATGTAATTCGCAATCCAAATTGAAATTTCTCAAAAAAAGTAGTTTTAGCCTTAGCGATTCTCAAAGAATTCGGCAGCAAATTGCTCGTCTTGATAAAAATCTTGAAAATCAGCAGAAACATAAGCTCTCTCAATAATTTTTCCGGATTTATTTTCAAAAGTGTCGACCGCTTGAGCCGAATAAGTGATTCGGTAGCCGGCAATGGTTTGATCCTGATTGCGGAGGATTTCGATTTTTTCCAAAACGGTTGGGGCATCCGAGTAATAATCACCTTCTAAGATGGAATCTCCCCAGATATAGGACATTTGATTTGCGATTTGAGTTAGGCGCGAGATTGTAGAAGGGGGTAATTCAGTAGAAGCCAGACTTTCGAATGGTAAAGCTAATGAGATCAGGGCGATTAAAACTAGAACAATGACTTTAGATTGAGATTTCATAAAACACTCCGTGTTGGCTATGGCTATACGCCCGATCGGAGAGCTAGAAAAATGCGGCGTTAAGATCATGTTATGCAATTCGGGTATAATAAGGCTAACGACCTGATACGCCGGGTAAGGTCTTGTGCTGATCCGATGACAGGTCTACACTTATTTCGTTAATAACCCGTAGAAAACATTGATGAATATTTGAAACAATATTCGCAATATTTAACAAGTGAGAGAAATATGGCAAAAATCGAAACGTCTCCAGAAATGGTCAAAGAAGTTTATAAAAAATCCAAAGAACGCCTAGAAATCGTTCGTAAGCGCTTAGGTCGCCCATTAACTTTGGGTGAAAAAGTTGTGTTTGGTCACTTAGATGATCCTCAAGGGCAAGAACTTGAGCGAGGCAAAAGCTTTCTATTGCTTCGACCAGATCGCGTGGCAATGCAAGATGCGACAGCTCAAATGGCTTTGTTGCAATTTATGCTCGCAGGAAAAGATGAAGCGGCAGTTCCATCAACTGTGCATTGCGATCACTTGATCCAAGCCAATGCCGGTAAAGAAAAAGACATGGCGACTTCGAACAAAGTGAACGCTGAAGTTTTTGATTTTCTAGCAACGGCAGCTTCTCGCTACGGAATTGGTTTTTGGAAACCAGGTGCGGGTATCATTCACCAAGTTGTTTTGGAAAACTATGCTTTTCCAGGTGGCTTGATGATTGGAACAGATTCTCACACTCCTAATGCGGGTGGTTTGGGTATGTGTGCAGTCGGTGTCGGTGGCTCTGATGCCTCGGACGTGATGGCGGGATTGGCTTGGGAAGTAAAAAATCCAAAGCTAATTGGTGTTCACTTAAAAGGAAAATTGAATGGTTGGGCGTCTGCAAAAGACGTGATTTTAAAGCTTTGCGGAATGTTAACTGTAAAAGGTGGAACTGATAAAATCGTTGAGTATTTCGGAGAAGGTACTGCTTCGATTTCTTGTACTGGAAAAGCGACGATCACCAACATGGGGGCAGAACTTGGGGCAACTTGCTCAATTTTCCCTTATGACGAAAGAATGTCTGCTTACTTGAAGTCGACAAATCGCGCGGAGCTTGCGGCTATAGCTGATCAGAACAAAGATCTTTGCACAGCAGACCCTGAAGTTTTCAAAGAGCCTAAGAAATATTTTGACGAAGTTTATGAGATCGATTTGTCAGCTCTTGAGCCACACTTGGTTGGCCCTCACACTCCGGATTTGGCTCGTCCAATTTCGGCAATTGCGGCAGAAGCTAAAGCCAATGGTTGGGGAACAAAATTATCTTCAGCCTTGATCGGGTCTTGCACGAACTCTTCGTACGAAGATATCGGACGAGCGACTTTTGTGGCTCGTCAGGCATTGGATGCCGGCGTAAAAATGCCTCAGCCTTTCTTGGTGTCTCCAGGTTCGACGCAAATTCAAAGCACCATCGAGCGTGATGGTCAGATGAAAGTTTTGAATGAAGCAGGCGCTACAGTGTTAGCAAATGCTTGTGGTCCTTGTATTGGTCAGTGGAAACGGGACGACATGCAAAATGGAACTAAAAATACCATCGTGACTTCGTTTAACAGAAACTTCCGGGGTCGTCAGGACTCGAACAATGAGACTTTGGCTTTCATTGGTTCACCTGAACTAGTGATGGCATTGGGATTAGCGGGACGATTGGATTTCAATCCAATGACGGACGAGTTAGAAACTCCAAAAGGAAAGATCAAGTTGAAGGCTCCTGAAGCTCCTGAGCTTCCGGCTAAGGGCTTTGTGGCGGATCTTGAGGGTTATCAAAAGCCAGGTGGAAAAAATGTCACTGTGGCGGTTGCGCCGACTTCAGATCGTTTGCAGATTTTAGCTCCGTTTAAGAAATGGGATGGAAAAGATTACGTTGGCCAGTTGGTTTTGGCGAAAGCTAAAGGCAAATGTACGACGGATCATATCAGCCCAGCAGGTTCTTGGTTAAAATACCGTGGTCACTTAGATAACATTTCCAACAATATGCTTTTAGGTGGAGTGAATGCGTTCACCACTGAGGCCGGCAAAGGCACCAATCAGTTGTCTGGCGAAAAGAGCGTTGAGTTTGCTAAAGTTGCTCGTGATTACCAAGCTAAAGGAAAAGGCTGGGTTATCATTGGCGATGAAAACTACGGCGAAGGTTCTTCTCGAGAGCACGCGGCTATGTCGCCTCGCTTTTTGGGTTGTACCGCAGTTATCACTAAGAGCTTTGCGCGAATTCACGAAACGAACTTGAAAAAGCAAGGTGTGTTGGCTTTGACGTTCTCAAATCCAGCGGACTACGAGAAAATTCAAGAAGCAGATAAGGTGAGTTTGGTCGAACTAGCGAGCATTGCTCCAGGTAAACCAGTGAAAATGGTTCTTGAGCACAGCAATGGCCAAAAAGAAGAAGTGAGCTTAAAGCACTCTTACAATGCTGAGCAGATCAAATGGTTCAAAGCCGGAAGCGCTTTGAACTTGATCGCTGGCAAAGCTTAATTGGTTCTTTAAAAATTGAATCTTAGAAAAGGCCTGTTTAACACGGGCCTTTTTTTTTTTTTTTGGGATCAATGCAATTTTGGCTGGATTAAATCGTGTTGCCCAATAGCTTTAGCATCGGTTTATAAAGTGGATTGATATGAAATGGTTTCGTCATTCGATTCGAAGATTTCAGATAACGATCCTCAAAAAGTTGGTTAAAATCCTGTATTGTTTTTTCGCCAGAGATATAAAATGAAATTTCTTGGTCATGAGCAAAGCTTCGGCGATTTAAATTCACCGAGCCAAGAGCCAATACCTGATCGTCGATCAGAAATGCTTTGGCATGCATGATTCCCGTTGGATCGCGGTAGTAGCGGTAAACTTCCATCGTCTGATAGATCTTATTTAAATAGTCCTGAATGGAAATCTTTAAAATTCCCGGAACGATGTCACCGTCAAGAACTTGCGTGGTCACAATTTGAATTTGCACGCCATTTTTTTGAGCCTGTTGAAAAGCCTGCAATATGTCTTTAGTAAATCGAATATAAGGACTTAAAATGCGGATTCTAGTCTTTGCCGAAAGTATCAATTCAATAAACTTTTGCTCCAGGGCTCGATCATCTAAATATGGTGCTGATATTTGGTATGAGATTTTCTCCATGGATGGTGAGCTTTCTTTTTGAATAGAGCTTGGGTCGGTAAACATTTCGCGAAAGTTCATTTCTTTATGATCGTATTCGATAAAATCCAACATCTGGCGAGCCATCGTTTTAATGAGGCTGTAGTCCCGGACTCGAAAGTCTAAATCGTCGAAATAAGCAAAGGGATGGGAAAAAGTGCCGTAGCGAACCAACTCAGGATATTTAGAGTCGTCGGGCTTTTCAGAATAGAAATAAGTGTCCGATAGATTTCTTCCACCCACGATCATGGTGCTGTCTTCGGGCCGATCAGATGAGTAGGTTAGGAAAACTTTGACGTGCATATTGCGATGAACATTGTTGACGACGTCGTGGGGATTTAATGGATTCGGTTTGTAATCAAAAAACTGCACTTTGATGTTGGATGAAGCCACTTGAAGTTTTTCAACCAATTCAAGATCCTTCTTTTTGACAAATAACTGGCTCAAGTAAATTCGCACACTAGCGCCTTGTTGCGCATGATAGATTAAAGATCGCGCTAAAAGATTCCCAAAAAAATCATTATTCAAAAGCAGCGAGCTGATCACAATGAGATCCAGTTTTGGTGCTCGCGAAAAGTCCAACGGCATTCGTGGGTTTCGTTTTTCAATATCATCAGTAGAAATTGGATATCCTAACAAAGCTTCAAATCTAGAATTGAAGGCGGACTTTGGTTCGCCTAAAAAATCAACGGTAGAACTTAAGTTCATCTCGCAGCTGGTGTTCTTGTTTTTCTCGGTTTTGTCAGTGCAGGATATTTTTTGATCTCGGATGGTCTGCAGTTTGGGAAAGACTTCTGCTTCTGGAGCAATAGTGATGGTTTTTTCTTCGCCATTTAGATTGTTTAATTTTAACTGGCAATGAGTGTCGGAATTTTTGATAATGATCGAAATTCTTTCGCCGTTTCTATCGCTATTATAGATTTTAAAGTTAGATTCAAGAGCGGAAGTTTTCTTTAAAGTCTGATGGACTTCAACAGCCTGATCACATTTGAGCTTAGCATTTAGGTCGTCTAATTTGTTCAAGATCTTGAGGCCGACTTGGTCCTTTGAGTGATTGGAATCTAAGTGAAAAGTGAAGGCCTGGTTTCCCGATATCTTTTGAATAGAGATAGTCTCCATTTTTTTGATAGAGTCCTGGTTGGCACCAAAGGCTGGTAGTCCCATCAAAAACAGTGTCAAAATTTTTGACAGAAGCCCAAAATAGCGATTCATGAAGCCCTCTAATGGCAAATATTTAGCAATGACGTTTCGCTTAGTGTTCAGTTCACTTTCTGGGCCATTTATGTTGCGAAATCGCAACCTTAGCGGTGCCGATTTTTAGGTTATAATTGAGTTAAGCGGCTGCGATTCTGGGCAAAAATCCATGTGGGTTTTTGTTTGTTTGGACGATGTGTCCAATTGAATATCCTTGCGAGGTGTATAAATGAAATTATGTTTATCAAAACAACTTTGGCTTTTCCTGGGTGCTTTTGTGTTTTGCGTCGCAACCCAGGCGCTATTTTCCGGCTATTTCATTAAAAAAGTAAATTCACAATTTGATAACGTCGCCAATGTGCAATTGCCAGCTGTTCGGTCGATGACCTTGGCAGATATGATGCATGATGGGTTGCGTGGTGTGGTGATGGAGGCTTTGTTGCAATCCACCCAAGGTCACAAAGACAAGTTGGATGAATTGGCAAAAGAAATTGGTGAAAAGTCAGCCGACTTTGAAAAGTATTTGGGTGAGCTGGATCAGCTCCCTTTGCAAGAGCAAACTAAGAAAGCCATTGCTGACACTAAACCTGAGATGGCCGAATACATTCGGCTTTCGAAGGAAATGGTCGAAACTTGCAAAGAAAAAGGGGCGGCTGCTTCGATTGAAAAAATGGATCAATTTGCAGTTTCATTTAAATCATTAGAAGATAAAATGGAACACTTGGGCGAGCTGATTGAAAAAGATGCGGCATCAGCGAAATCAGACGGGGATTTTTTCGAAAGAGCAGAACTCATAATGTCAGCCAGTATTATGTTGGTTGGATTCATTTTTGGTTATCTTTTGATTTCAAAACTTTTGGGCCATTTGAAAATGTTCGTAGAGAAAATTGAAGATTCTGGTGTTGGTGTTTCTCAATTCTCAAATGAATTGTCGAAGGCCAGTTCTGAAATGGCCCAGTCGGCGTCGCAAAGTGCCGCTTCCATTCAAGAAAGTGTCGCATCATTGGAAGAAATGTCTGCCATGATCAAAATGAATTCTGAAAATGCAGCTATGGCTCAAAAAGTTTCAACCGAAAGCAAAATTTCGGCTGAGACTGGAAATCAAGGTATGCAATCATTGATTGGCTCTATGTCTGAAATTTCAATAGCCAGTAAGAAAATGGGTGAGATCATCACTGCAATTGACGACATCGCTTTTCAAACTAACTTATTGGCATTGAATGCAGCAGTAGAGGCAGCTCGGGCTGGAGAACAAGGTAAAGGTTTCGCAGTCGTAGCCGAGGCCGTTCGAAGTCTAGCGCAAAGAGCTTCAGTTGCAGCAAAAGACATTTCAAATATGATTCAAAATAATGATCAAAAAATTCAAGTGGGTGGCAGTGTTGCTGACAAAAGTGGAGTTGCGCTTAAAGAAATCGTGGACAGTGTCCTGAAGGTTTCAAGCTTGAATACTGAAATTGCTGAGTCTAGTCGCAATCAGGCCAATGGAATCAGTCAACTGTCGGCTGTGATGAATTCAATGGATGAGACTTCGCAAAAAAATGCGGCTGTGGCAGAACAGGTTTCAGCATCAAGCGCTGAAATCAGTAAGCAGGCCGATGATTTGAAGTCAAACGTCGTGCAGTTTAGAGAAATTCTATTTGGATCAAAAGCGGGCTAGTTTCCAAAGACAATGGTGTTGATCTCGCTCACCACTTCGCTCATTTTCTGGCTTTCCGAGTGAATTGCATCCACCGTGTCTGCAATGGTAGTAGCGGTGGCGGCATTGGATTGAATCGTTCGATCCAAATTGTTCATAGCCAAACTTATTTGTGTCACCCCTGTGGATTGATCACTACTAGCTTTTGAAATTTCATTGTTGATATCATTTACCTTTTTAATAGAGCTCACGATTTCAGTTAGGACAGCGCTAGATCCCGAGGCTCGAGATGCGCCTTTTTCAATTTTCTCAACCGAATCTCGAATCAAAGAATTGATATCTTTTGCGGCAACCGCAGACCTTTGCGCTAGGCTTCGAACGGCTTCCGCCACCACTGCGAATCCTTTTCCTTGCTCACCAGCTCGAGCTGCCTCAACCGCTGCATTCAATGCCAACAAGTTAGTTTGAAAAGCAATGTCGTCAATGACGTTGGTGATTTCTTCAATCTTTTTAGAAGAACTTGAAATTTCTCCCATCGCATGGACCAGTTCATTCATTTCCTGTTCACCTGTCACAGCTCGATCACTAGACTCTTTCGCAAGATTAGCTGCAGTTGATGCACTGTCGGCATTTACTTTCACGATAGAGGTGATCTCTTCTAAGGATGCCACTGTTTCTTCAATGCTGGCTGCGGAAGAGTTACTGCTGTCGGCAAGTCCACGTCCTGAAGCGCTCAGATCTGTAATGGCTTGGCTTAATACTTGAGCCGACTGAAGTAAGCTTTGAGTCCTTTCAGAAATTCTTTTTGAGATTTGTTGTGCGATCACGATCACAGCAGCAAAAATTAAAAGCAATCCTACAATAGCCAGAAAAATTTGAGTTCGGAGCATGCTCCATGCCTTGGCATAGACTGTCGATTCTGGAGTTCTGGTGATATACACCCAGGGTTTTTCATTGGGGCCGATTTGAAACGGAGTGATGACGTAAACGTATGGTTTACCTTCGACTGTTAAGGTTTCTAAAATGGGTTCTGATTTTGAAAGGGCCGAATCAAAATAAGGTTTGGCTTCCTTCAAATCGACAGGTTTGCCGGCCTCGGCTGTACTTAAAGATGCAACAACATTTCCCGAGTCGGAAAGCAAGAATGGCTCAGAGTCCTCGTAAGGTTTGGTTTTGTTTACCAAATCGTGCAGGGGAGTTAAAAGAATGTCGACTCCCGAAACGCCAACAAACTTAGAATTGATAAAAATAGGAATCGCAGAAGAAGTCATTAACAGTGGTGTGCCAGTGGCTTCATCGATATAAGGATCAATGAATAGAGGCTTTCCAGATTCTTTAGGAAGCTTAAAGAAGGGGCCGTCATAGGTGGCATCATTCAAAAAAGTTAAAGTTTTACCGTCTTTTCCCCAATTCCAGTAGGGTCCATAGGCTGTGCTTTTTTCATAACCAGGTTTACCAGTGAACTCGGAGTCTTTTCCGTCAAAAGAATCTTTCTCAAAGGTGGCCCAAACACCAAAAAGATTTTTGTTGTCGATCAAGATTTGTTTCAAGGTTTCGTTTGAGACTTCTCTAGATGTTTTATGCTGGAGCATTTGTCCGCGAATCATGGCGGCGATTTGGACGTTAATGCTATGATATTGGTCCAAATCACCTTTGATTTTGTTCACAATGGATTCAGTGTTTTTACGCATCAACTGCAAAGATTCCTCTTTGGCTGTCTTGAAGCTATTCATCCCAGTCAAAACGGCGGTGACTGTGTACATCAAAAAACTAATTCCCATAACTGGAATCAAAATTTTGAATTTAAGTGAAATTTCTTTTTTTGCGGCATTGGGGTTCATATAGTCTCCGTAAAATTCAATCCCACTTCAAAGTGGTTTCATAGGGATGAGGTCTGGTGTCTGACTCGATCCGAGCCTTTATGTTTTCTAAGTTAAACTGTAAAATTCGGGTGCCTTCTTGAAAATCGCGAAGCATATAATACATGGCCTTCAGATCCATTCCTTTAGAAACTTGAGCCTGAAAAGTGAGGCGAGTGTGCTGATCATCAATTTTTTCGTAAAGCTGCTCCACTTTATATTCGATTTCGTTCAATTTAGCTTCATGATGGCCGTGGGTGTTGTAAGTCTTGATCTGGCGGTAAAATGGCGGCCGAACTTCAACCACATCTTCATCCCAGTACATTCCTGTTTCATCAGCCCGACGGAAGCATCTTCGAACCGATCCGACCTGGCCATCGGGAATTCCATTGCTGAGTTGAGGCATAGGGCTGATGTGATCAAAGTAAATCGACCAATCCTTGGCTTTGGTGCTGTCGCTAGCGTATTCCCACACTTTTTCGATGGGCGCATTGATGACTACAGATTTTCCAGCCGTACAGGCGCCTAAAAGAAAGCTAATCCCAAGCAAAGGAAATAGCAGAAGTTTTTTTGTCATAAGCTGTGCTCTTTGCGAAGTTGTTCGCGATTTATTTTCCAATTGTGACGATGGTCGACGGGAATTCTGTCGATCCAATGAATATTTTTTTGAGCTAGCGAAAAAGTTTGAAGAACTGTTT
>CAZDHC010000046.1:0-24484 GCA_964505225.1 uncultured Bdellovibrio sp.
TGGTATTATAGCTACTTTTGAATTGTTAAAGTAAACAGGCATTCCGCACTAACGCTATGAAGCTTGCGTGCCAGAGCTTGAGTAACATAAAATTTCAAATTGACCGTCTTTAGGAGCAAGTATGAGCTGGGGTGATTTTCAAGACTATATTTTTCCGTTTCTGATCCTTCTTTTTTTCGGATGGCGATTTTGGAGCAACAAAAAAGTAAAGGCGCAGCTTCCGAGTTTACTTGAACAAGGGGCCATCATTGTTGACGTCCGATCGGAAAGTGAGTTTAGGCTGGGGTCGCGCCCTGGAAGTTTAAATATTCCCTTAGATAAATTGAATCAACGAAGTCATGAGCTCGATAAAAATAAGCCCATTATTCTTTGTTGTGCCTCTGGAGCTCGAAGTGGCATGGCTCTGGGAATTTTGAAAAAAAATGGTTTTGCTCATGTGATCAACGCTGGGGCTTGGACCAATACTTTGCTGTAGGACTATCAAGTGAAAAAAATGATTTTGGGTTTGTGTTTGCTAGTTCCATTGAAATTGTTGGCTGCAGAATCATTTTACGCCGAACAGGTTAAGCCGGGTTTAGAAAGAGCCATCGATTCAAGCTCGCTGTATCTTTTGTTAAGCGGAGCAGGGGCGGTGGCTGTAACCAGGCCTCAAGATGATGACTTGCATGATCGTTGGAAAAATCAGCAAGTTTGGTCAAAAAACACCTCGAATTTAGGGGATGACTATGGGAAATACGCTATTGGCGCATTCGCGGCACTTGGACAAACTTATTTTGATCCTGAAAACGGAAAAAATCATATTCGTGCTCTGGTTGGTAACGCGATCGTTACCACGACGATGAAACTTAGTTTTAAAAGAGAGCGACCAGATCAAAGCAATCATTTGTCATTTCCTTCTGGACATACTTCCGATGCCTTTACGACGGCAACTTCATTGACCTATGCCTATGGTTGGAAAGCGGGAATTGTAGCCTATCCAATTGCGACTTTTGTTGCATTTTCCAGGTTGGCTGACGAAGCTCATTGGCTCAGCGACATTACCGCAGGTGCCTTTGTTGGGGTGTGGATGGGACGGTCATTTTTCTATCCCAAAGGCGAAGACGCATCGTCATTAAATTCAAAAGATGGTGTGCATTTTCAGGCGATTCCGGTTCTAAGCTCGCGTTATTCTGGGTTCAATTTGGCTTTAGATTTCTAATCACTCTTTTGAAAGAACTTCTTGTTCTGCTTTCTGAACTAATTTCTCAAGCTCGCCACTATCTTTTAATTTTTTTATCATATTTGAAATGGCACTTTTGTGGATGATGGATTTGGAGTTAAGGAAGTTATAAAGATCGAATTTTGCAATGGTTCCACATTCTTCTAAAGAGGTGTAGGCCTTCTGTCTCAGAATTTTGCGTCCGTTGATGCCCGAGTCTAAGGCTATCTCGACTCGACCGTTTAATACTAAGTCGTACAGTTGAGCTCCGGTGGAAATAGGCATCACATTCGGTAAACCTTCTGTGGCCGCATCGGTATGTGCGACACCTCGGATGACCGCGATTGAATGATTTTTAAGGTCTTCCTTATTGGTCAATTTAATTCTTTTACTTTTTAGGCAAAATCCTGTTGTCGTCAGATAATAGTAGGGTGGTTCCACCCGAATCAAAGAGGGGTTTTTTTCACCATAAGGATAAATTCGAGCGATTTCGCCGTCGGATTCAAGATTCAAATTTTGCAGATTTGCACGTAGAGGCGGGACTGGATATACATTGGCGATCATTCCAATTTTCGAGTAGATATTTTTTATCAGAATTTCGGCAACCTGTTGTTCTACGAGTTTTTCGTTCGCAGAAAAATTAAGACTGGTTAAGTTAATACTTTCTTTAGCTGTCGCGAGGCTACTAAAAAACGAAATGTCGAAAACGTTAAGCAATATAAATAAATTGAACGCTATATTCCGAAACACTTCAGGCTGAACCTTTCTGGGTAATCTAAACTAAAATTCTAAGGTGTTTTTTAGCCAATTTCAAGCGTCTATTGTTTGACTAAGTTGAGATAAGGTCCGATGATTTTCTTTATGAAGGTTGTGTTAATATCCATTCTAATATTGATACTTTCAAAGCAAATTCTTGCATTTGATGATCCCACATTGTTTTGCCACGAGCGTCCCTGTAGTGCCGAAATGATCGAAGTTTCCGAACGTTTTTCTAATGGCACACTCAATTTTTTGAATTCAGATTTGTCGGCCTATTCGGGAGCCTGTTTTCACTTAGACCCTAATTACGATTCAAGAAAAGCACATTACGGAGTCATGGCCTTTCAAAAGAGTGCCACCAATCAAATCTGGATCAATGGTTTCTTTGGATTTTTTTATGATGAAGACCCTTATTTGAATCAATCGGCTGAAGAAATTTCTTTGGACCTTTTGAAATATGGAAAGCCGGACAATGGATTTTTGGCAGATGATTCAATTCAACTTCAATATCAAACCGAAAGTACTTTGATCACCTATTGGTATCGCAGCTCATCAGATGGTCAGAATTTATTTTTGATTGGTCAATCAGTCGGCGCGAGCCAAAGAGGCTGGGAGAACTACGTCTTCTGTGACCTGCAAAAGCGGTAAATTATATTTAAAGAATTTTTGGTATGGTCCATGCTTTCGATCATCGACTGGATCCAGAGACGATTGGCTAGTAAATTTGATATTTTCTTTATTTGAAAACGGTAGCCATTTGTCATGCCTCTGTCGAGCATGACGTTATATAAGATGCGAGATTTTTAATCAGTTGTTTGGCAATTGCTTTAACCATTTTGAGCCTGAAAATTGGTAGGCGTCCAAGTAGAAATCATGATTTCGTTTCAATTCTTTATCTTGGGGTCTTCTTTTGACCAACTCGGATGAAATTTCTAAGTATTTGCTAAAGCGTCCCAAATTATTTTGAATGTCCAACAATAGCCACAGCGAGTCCTCTGAAAGATTCCCAAGTTTGAAGGCGCTAAAAAGCTCTGCCGATTTTTCGAGCCAATAGTAGTTGAAATAGAAATATTGAGCCGGGTCTTTTTTGTCGAGCTTAGACAAATCCAATTTTTCAGTTTTATATAAAGGCTGACCAAATTTTTGATCGAAAAGATCTTGTGCTTTGGCAGAATTCATAAAAATAGGAAATTTCAAAAACACTTGATTTGAATCTTCAAATCTTTGAAATAGAGACCATGATAGTGGCTCTTGGATTTTCCATTGATGATCCTGTTTAACTAAAACGATTGGCAAAACGGGTTGATTTTTACGATAGATAGCAAACGCGTAGTTTTCAGTTTCTACTATCTGATCCAACCCCGCAGCTTGGTACATTTTCCAGTTACGATAGAGCTGATAATTGGAAAGAGGAGTAAAGCTACGAAAGAATCGACTTTCCGTACTCAGTAAAGGTAAGTTGATATCTCCGATTCCTTCTTTTAGACTTTCCATATAGTGGGCTAAAGTCCATTTTGGATCGGAGCTTGCTTCATAGCGTGGATCGGCCTTGGTTGGCATTTTTTTAATGTCGGCCTCTAATTGTTCGGCAGTTGCTTTATAGGAACTTGAGAATGTTCCCGCACCACCTGATGAAAAGCGAAATTTTGAAAAGTCATATCCATAAATCACGGGTTCTTTAGAATCTTCTTGAGAGGCAATTTCGATATTGATTGTGTTGATCAGCTCGGCCCAAAAATCTTGATATCTGTCGACATAGGTAAAAGTTTTGGCGGCCTGCTCCAGGGAGTGAGCCTTGACATCGGGAAGGACGCCCTCAAGAGCATAGCCCACTTCAATTTTTAACGAGTGTGTTTTGGGTGAAAATAAATATAAAATCGCTCGGCCATTTGTTTTTTTTCCGAGCTCAAGTTTCGAAAAAATTTCAGCAGCTTTGGTTTGCATATCGGTCAGGGAAAAACGGTCGGTGATGACCACGGCGTTTTGAATTTTGGTTCGATTGTAGGATGCTAAGATGGAAACTTGAATGGATTCATCAAAACGATGGTCGTCGGTTTCATTGATAAAGACGTATTGTAATGATGGAGTCATGACCCCAGATTTTTTTATGTAGGCAAAAATCATGGCGAACGAAATTAGGACGATTATAAAAATGGGAACGGGAATTCTATTCACGATATTATCCTTATGCCCCTTTAGGGCCCCTCGTATTTGCCAAATGGAATAATTCTTTTTCGATCGGCCTCATAATGCATTGAGAAGGGAACAGGTTCTTGTCCGGGATTTAGTCCCGTGATCATCATGTCTTGACCTTTGTGTTTAAAAATCAAAAGTGGAGCTTCTTTAGGGCCAAAAGATCTCATCAGTTCTATCATCTGGCCATTTTTATCCTGCAGTCCAAAATAGGAAGTCGAGTCTCCGTAAAGTCCAAAGGTCAGTCTTGCAACGCCATTTTCATCGTTCATCCAAAAACCTGGAGTTCCTTCTTGGGAAATAGCAAGGAGGGCTCGAACTTTTCCTTTTGAGTCTACAAGTCTTAGGGACGAGGCCGTGATGGTATTTTCTTTTATCGAAATTTGCTCTTTAAAAAGATTGGCAAAAATAAATGCGCCAACGAAGCCGCAAAGCAGAGACACTAAAATATTTTGTTTCATATCGGTTCCTTTATAAAGGGAACAGTCTAGCAGCAGTTTGATCTGGGGCCGAGACCAGAAATTGTCTCACTATAGAACGGCTTGCTATTTGAAATCTTGTACACATATTCAAAGTAGGTAGTTCCTACTCTTTTACCAGGAGGTAATATGAAGTTTTCGAAACATGGCCTTTTTGCGGGAGCGCTATTTTTGCTCTTTCTATCAAACGGTGCCAAAGCAGAGGATCATTCTGCAATGATGAATGGAAATATGGCAGGAATGATGGCGAGAATGCATGGAAATATGAATGGAATGATGGCTGAAAGAATGAAGGCCATGAAGGGAAAATCAGGAGAGAGCCCGGGAGGCTGTCCAATGAGTGGCCACACCATGGGCCAGCACGACCATCAGGATAAAACTCAACCGCAAATTAAATAGTGAACTTGGAGGTTTTTCAGACTCTCATTGAAATGACCGATCATTTCTGGGATCATATTCTAAGAATGAATATGATCCCTCTTTTCGTATTATTCAGTATTTTTCAATCAGGCCAGCCAGCTAAGGCTGAGCGATGCCAATCGGGTGAACCGTCATCACTCAATTGTTGCGAGTTCAGTTCTGGAACCCAAATGACCAGGTTCTCAAGACTTCAGTCCTTAGATGGCGTCTGTATGTTGAGTGTCAGAAGCTCGAACTCAGATGTCGACTTTCGCAGTTTTACCTTTGGTAGCGACGGCAAGTTTTTTATTTTTATGCAACCCGGTGGAAATTCAAAAAAACAAAACTCGTCGCAATCATTTGTGTTTTTCCCAAATGGCGACATTCCAAATTCAAAGATCCAATCTCAGAATAGTATTGTCGTAAATTCGGGAACGGGAATGAATTGGAAATTTGATCCCGCAACAGCGTTGCCAACCAGCGCTGATGACTGCTCAATTTCGATTCAAAAAAAGTTTTCCTTAATGGATAGCGGAGTGCAGATCAAAAATTGCCAAAATCATTTAGTTTTAGAATCCAAAGCAGAAGTCGGTGGCGATTGGCTCAGCTATCCCGAAAAAACTTCGATCATGCGAGACCCTAAAGGCAATAGTTGTGAGCTAAAGCACAGTGATCTTTATCATTTTCCAGACAATCGCAAAGACCGCTTGGGTCGTCATTTTACATCGAAATATAAGTTCAAAAACAACGAGGATTTGGGGCGAATGCTGAAATCCCGTTGTCCGCAATTGGATTTGACAGTGCTTAAAGCCAATAAAAACGCCGCCGAAGAAAAAAGAGCTCGAGAAATCCTAGAAGGCATTCGTTAATTGAACAAAATCCCTGTCAAATTCTTTGACAGCGCGAGAATCGAAATCAATCTGTATACTGCCCCAGAAATCAAATAAACCTTTTTTGGAGGATCTATGTTTTCTCGTGCAATGATCTCGACTCTTTTATTGACTGCTTCCGTAGCGGCTCAGGCGGCTTCAATTGAAATTCGTGGCAATCTAGGAACCACTCGTAAAGATTCGGCAGCCTATGTTTATGCAGAATATGAGTACCGTGGTTCTAATCCTGTCTGTAAGTCTTTGCATTTTACAGAAGACGGTTTCAAACACATCAGCCCGGTTTCTCAAAGGTTAATTGAATTGGGTTCTGGTGAATTGAATCTAAATCTTTCGACGACCGTTAAACAAAAAGTATTTTGCGAGTTAGAGTTAAATCAAAATGCCATCAAAGTTGTGGTTGGAAAAAAGCAAATGTTTGCCAATGCAGTTAAAATGGGAAAACAGATCGATAAAAAAACGGCTGAATTCCGAGGAGCAGCGGCGGGAACACTTGTAAAGCAAAGCTCAAGCTCACAAAACAAGTACACCTGTGCTTTTTCGTCTGAGAGCCGATTGGCCGCAGAATGTGCTGTTAACTCGATTGGAATGGATTCATCTGGTCGTATTGATTTAGATATTGAGCTTAAATAATTTCTAATTGGAGTGAATATGAAGACGTTTATTTTGTTTCTTAGTGCTCTGGTTTTAGTTGGATCTTTGGCTCAGGCTTCAAGTCAAACTAGGCTCGAGCAACATGTGAAATTCATTGATGAAGGCATCCGTTCTGGCCAAATCACCGATGCGACCAAAGATTTTTTCCTTCAGTCCATCCGTGAAATGAAGGGTGAAGTTTCAGCTCGGCATGAAACACCAGTGCAGGCTTTCACTCGAATTGTGAATGAAGGAATTGCTTCCGGTCAGTTCACCAATGAAACCAAAGACTACTTTTTAAACGCAGTGAAAGAGCTCAATCAAAAATAATTGAGCTTTAGTTTATCGCCCAAGCTTTCACTCGGTTCATTCCACCATCGGGAAATGTCGTGATTTTTATTTGCGACGTATTCAATTGTTGCGCAACCGGTGGCAATTCAAATATCACCGTATTTCCCGCGTAGGATTTCACATTGGTTCTGGCAACCAATGTGGTCCATTTTTCATTGGTAGACAAACCTTCGATCATAATTTCAAGCGGATTGTTGTTTACAAAATATTTGAAATCGATTTCGATTTTTTTTAAATTTGCCGATCTGCCAAGTCCGATTAGGACAAACTCCGAATGATTGGCCTTGCGACTTCGAGCGGACTCAAGTCCGTCAAACATATTTAAGGGTGGAAATGGCGAAATGACTTGAGCTGCCGGACCATAGTGCTCATTGGTGGCTTTTAGAACTTGCCCACCAAAGGCGGAACTTGCGACGTCTACCCATTGTCCTGGTTTCATGTTTTGCCAATTTTTTTTGACTGTCTCTGTTGATGCCAAATATTTCGGCGTCATGGGTTTTTGGGTCTGAGGAATTTGGTCCAAGTAAGCGATACATTTTGCAGAACTTGCGGGCTGGAACAAATTCTTTTGTTCTTTTGGCAAATCCTCATTAAAAAGTCCCAGGCGAGTGAGTCCACCATCCGGATACATGGAAACTTTTATTTGAGTCACTTTTGATTTGGGATCCAAGGACAGAACTTCTTTGTGCGCGTGTCCCAGCATCTCGGTTTTTTCAACTAAGGTAACCCATTGATTTTGATCCGTCAGTCCTTCGACTTTCACGTGTTCAGCTTGATTGCCGAAATGATATTTGGTTGAAAGATGAACAAATGAAATTTGCGAAGGCTTATTTAGTTTAAAGAGCAATGTATCTTTTCCAGCCAAGTTGTGGCGAACTGATTCCCAGCTATCCATGATCTTACCTTGTTTTCCAAAAAGGGCGGGATCAAAAACGGGCAAGTAGCTTGAAAGTAAATTTTCACCTCGGGCAAACCTTTGATTGGAAACCTCTAAAATTTTTCCACCCACAGCCAAATTGAATTTTGCTAAGGGATCCAATGGTCCTTTGCTGACAATTTCTTCAGGTAAATCAGGTTGAAAGGCAGAAAAGATAAGATCGCGGTAGCCAATGTTGACGATTTCTTCTTGTCGGACAGTGGCCTTTAACTTTTCAAGTGAAGCTTTCTCAAAAAAGTCCGCTGAAAAAGAATCGACGTTGACGCCTTCAAGTCCCATTACTTTTAAAAGAAGTTGCGCGATTTCGGCAATTAAAAGCACGCCGTTGTTGTCGCCATTGCAAAAAATTGAGAATCCTTTGCCTGTGTCAGGACCTTGATAGCAATGAACGAAAAGACATCTAAAGCCATCGTTGGCGCCTTGGTGTATTGCGAAACGATTGCGGCCGGCCTCCGCCGTAAAAATTCCTAAGCCCATTTTGCAGCCCATAAATTGAATGCTGCCCTTGTCTTTACCAAAAAGCATTTGAATTGCTGTGTCGTGGGAAATGGGGCTATGTCCTTTGGACTGGTGATATGCCTTGGTGAGTGTATTGAGAAACGCAGTCATGCCTTGAGCCGTGCCCATGGCCCCGGCCGCGATGGCCGGAAACATTTTCCGAGTTCCTGTTACTAATTCTCCGTCAGACAAGTAGCCATAGGCATATTCGGTGTCTGGCAATGTTTGCTGTTCGAATGATAGCGCCGATTTTTCCGCAGCGCCTTCAATGGAACTTAAAGATTTACAAAAATCTGATGTCAGATTTTGAATGGATTTTTTTTCCAGAGATTCTAATAGATGCTCAAGAACCATAAAGCCACCGCCGGAATACTGAAATTTTTCACCCGGAGTATTTAAAACTCCAACAGTCGTGTAGCTCCACGCAGAAGGATTCAGTAAGATCTCGCTCACATCGGGCATTTTTTGATCAGCCGCAATGCCGTTGACGTAATGCATGTTCAAAGCCGTGTGATTCATCAGTTGAGCCACGGTGACTTGATTGGCCCACTCGGGATGATCTTTATCTAGGCTGGTGACTCGAAATTTAGAATTGGTTTTTTCTAAAAGCGAATTCACTGAAGTATCGAGCGAAATATTTTTTTGTTTAAAATATTCCAGAGCAAAGCAAGAACCTAAGCTTTTGCTCAGCGAGGCCATTTCAAACCAAGTATTGGCTTTGACGGGTCTTTTGGAAGCAGTGTCGGCAAGACCTAAAGAAATATTCTGAAATTGATCAATAGCAGTTGCGACACAAAGACTGATTCCGGCGACAGAATGTTTTTTCAGAGCATTTTCGATATCAGAGATTAAACTCCTTGAAACGTTTGGACTGGCATCTTCGGATTGAAATCGTTTATTGGAAATTTCCCAAAGAGCGGTTTTGGCATTTTCAACTTCTTGCTCTTGAGTATTTTGAATTCGAGCTTTTAAAGCTTCTAGCAACTCGCTGGCAGTTTTTCCTTTGGCTGAAATTAGAAACTTCATGGAAAATTTTTGGCGATAGGACTCACCCAACTCTTTCAATTCTTTTTTGATTCTTTGATCTGCATTCAACACCAGGGCCTGTTCACTTGATGCCATGGTATCTAAAGACTTTTTGTCTTCGCCGATGTCACCGTGAAAGCTGGCGGCTTGTAAAATTTCTGAAAGATCAAAGGATCGAATCAAAGACTGGGCCTGAGGTAAATCCAAGGCCAAGTTTCTGGATAAGATTTTGGCAAAACGACTGCAACCACAAATTGAAAAATAGTAGTTCAGTTTTTCCACTTCAGGTTTCAGTGAGTATTTATTTGGATCAATTGAAAGAATTTTCTGCCAAGGATCCTGCGAGTTTCGAATCGAATCCAAGGTGAATGGCAAAAGCAATTCAGGTGCAAATTCCACGGGCTGATCTGAAGTCATCAGATGAAGCATGATATTAAAGGCAACTGGATACCATTTGGCCGTGTTGCGAGCTGGATCGTCGCTCCATTTGACTTGGACCACTTTTTTAGAGTGACTCAAATCTTTTCGAATGAAGTGCAATTCTTCATGAGCAATTTTAATTAATTCTTCAATCGAAAATCTATTATGATAGATTTCGTGCCAGACTTCCCAGCGGGACCTTTCGGCGGTGGCCAAATCATCCATGACCCGAACTTGCACGCCGTCGACCTGCGCAGGAAGGGCTACGCAGCCATTGCCGCAAAGCCAGTCGGTCAAATATTGCAAGGACTGAAAAACATTGTAACGAACTTCATCCGGGTGATTGTTGGCAATAAAGTTGGACTCTTTAATATCAGCAACGATTAAAGATCTTGGGTATAGGGGATTGCTGACACTTAACCCTTCGATGTCAGCACCAAAAGTGAAATTTAAAATCTCTTGATGGTACTTTTCAGCTAAAAGCGAAGTGATTAACGTTTCTAATTTTTGTCTGTCGCCATTTTTATAGTTCTCCCAAGCTTGCACCAAGGCAATGCCTAAACGAACAAAATCCGGATGAGCTACCCAAAATCCTGAAAGGTTTCTTTTGAGTTGTGTGATCACATCTTTAAAAAAACCTTTTAAAGTAATTTGAAAAGACTGCGAGTTAATATCGGTGTCGATGGGAAGAATGCCATACATGCCACCAACTTTGATGCCACCGCGAGAACCCACCACGTCTGCTAAAAGATCATGGGAGGCTTTAATGTATTTTATGACAATATTGGGGTCGGCCTTTACCGGAATTCGATAATTGGCATCTTCTTTAAACAGTCGGGCAGTGGATCCCAAATAGTCATGCCATCCCAACGAGGCTCCGGCGAAATAAGGATAAAGCTCATCCATTATTTCGTTCACTCGAAATACGGCACGGGGATTTTCTAAGACGATCAAAGTTCGAATCGTTCCCAATTTATATTCGGGATGTAATTTCTGAATCAGTGTTTCAGCAGTCTCGAACATCAATTTGATATAGCGAGCTTATTCTTCATTTTCTAGTTTAGGTACATAAAAGGCTAAAGCAGCTGGATTGTGCCAGTTTTTAAAAAAATGAAGTGCAAAGTCATAAAGGTGAAGCGGGATAGGATTGTTTCGATAAAGTAAAAAAAGACAAGGCAGAGCAAGTCCTGGAAATCTTTTGATCGGGCGAGCTAGATGACTTTTTTCCAATTGATAGCTTTTTTTAGATTCGGAATCTTGAAAGGAAATATCTTGATCAAAACAATGAGTTAAATTTTTCCCAGCCAAAATCAAATCTGAACGCAGGGGAGTTTTTGAATCCTCGTCATCTGCGCCCCATTTTGGTGAGCTGGGTTTTATATTTAATAATTGTTCGACAATTTCTGGTTCGCCCTTCAGTTTTCGGTGATAGGCGTTCATGGCATTGATCGAAAGTTTAGCTTCGCCTGGGGGGCCAAATAGTGTCACGTGGTGGCCTTGCATAAATTCAGGAATCGGTGCCACAGGTTTCGCTTCAGAACTTGGTTTGCAATAAAATTCATTTTTAGGTCCCATGACAATGCGACCTTTGGCATCTTCTTGGCCCAAAATTGTATGGTAATCAGGATCTAAAAAATCGATGTTCAAAGTTTTATTGAGCTCATAACAAGCTTTGGTTCTTTGATCGATAAATTCACGATCTAAAATTCTTTGATTTAAAACTTGGTTCAAATCCTTTTTGACCAAATCGTACAGTTCACAAAGAAACTTTAAAGACTCGAGATTTTCTAAACCACCAGTTTCACCGATATGTTCTAAACCTTCGATCCCAGGAAAAGGTTTAGTTTGCGTTTTTAAGTGCTTGAAAGTGTTTTCGGTAACGTAATCCTGGTAATAAGGAATTTCTCGTTTTTCCATTTTTTCTTAGCTGCCTCGGTAGGTTGAAAAGCCAAAAGGGTTGAGTAGCAAAGGAACATGATATTTTCTTTTGGTGTTTTCAATTTTAAATAAAACCGGAGTGTTTAAGAAAAAGTGTTCCTGATTGTGTTTTTTAAAATAAGCTTCGGTTTGAAAGACAATTTGATAATTTCCAGCCTTCAGCTCAGTTTCAAATACAAATCGACCGTCACCATTGGTCTCGCCTTTTGAAAGCAGGGTCCACTCACTTTCTGAATCCTTTGTTGCCAATTGAAATTTTAGTTCAACTGGTACACCGGCAGCTGGAAGGCCCAGGCTTGTGTCTAAAATATGGGTGCTGATGTGTGGACTGGATGGTTGGCTCATAATTTTTTCCTTAAGAAAGAATTAGAGCATAGGGTCTATTCTGGCCGCAAGAGGTGACGCGTTTTATTGATCAGCTACCGGCTCATTTTCAATGCTTAACGGCGAGGTTTCGGTGCATAGCGAGAGCGCTTGGCTCCATAGGATCTAGCTTGATCTCGTTTTCCCTCGATCAAGGCCTTAGCCTTTCCCACACTCATGACCTTTGCTTGGGCGGCGGCTTCAGAATGAAAGGGGTGATCCTTATCGACGGCAATTTGATTGCGAGTGGTTTTTTCAATGGCAAAAAGGTAGGATTTTTCTTCGCCAGTGCACATGGAAATGGCAATGCCATCTGTGCCAGCCCGCGCAGTCCGGCCAATTCGGTGTACGTAATTTTCTGGGACATTGGGGAGCTCAAAATTGATCACGTGAGTGATGCCATCGACGTCAATGCCCCGGGAAGCTAAATCCGTCGCAACAAGTACTTTGACTTGATTGTTCGAAAAATCATCCAGAGCTTTTTGCCTGGCCCCTTGGGATTTGTCTCCATGAATGGCGGCCGCGACAATGTTCATTTTTTGCAGTTTTTCAACCACTCGGTCGGCTAAATGTTTCATGCTGACGAAAATCAAAACTTTTTTAAATTCTTCGTTTTTTAAAAGATGCGCAAGCAGGTTTAACTTGTTCGCTTTTTCCACAAAAAGGACTGATTGGTGAATTTTCTTAACTGTGGTTGAGGCCGGTGTAACCTCAATTTTTTTGGGATTTTTTAAAATCGATTGAGCTAGGCCATGAATTTCTGCAGGCATGGTTGCCGAAAAAAACAGGTTGTGTCTTTCCTTTGGCAGAATTTTTAAAATTCGTTCGATGTCTTTCATAAAGCCCATGTCCAACATTCGATCGGCTTCATCTAAAACAAAAATTTCAACTCGGTCCAATCTTAAATGGTTTTGATCCAAAAGATCAAAAAGACGACCAGGGGTCGCAACTAGGATCTCAACTCCTTGAGAAAGATCTTGGATTTGATTGCCAATTCCGACTCCGCCAAAGGCAACAGCGTACTTTTGATTTAAATACTTTCCATAGGTTTCTAGACTTTTATGAATCTGAATCGCCAATTCCCGAGTCGGCGTTAAAATCAAAGCTCGAGCGCTTTTAGGAATTCGGTTGGTTCTTCGGCTATGAAGAATCTGTAATATGGGCAAACTAAACGCAGCAGTTTTTCCAGTTCCAGTCTGAGCAATTCCCAACAGATCTTGGCCTTGCAAAAGAATTGGGATGGCCTGTGATTGAATCGGAGTCGGATTTTGGTAACCCGAATCCGCAATCGCTTTTTGCAGTGGCTCTATAAGATTTAGTTTTGAAAAAGATTCTGACAAATGAACAACCTATCTTGCTTCTGGTGCAGGTGCGCCTTGTTCTATCCATTGCTGGATCAAGTCGGCAAGGGCTTTCTGTTCCGCCACCGAGGAAAATCCTTGCGGGGGCATTTGCCGAGCTCCAGCCTTGCCTGAGACTCGTAAATAGAACTCGCTTTCCATTGGTTTACCGGGGATGACCAAGGGACTTCGGCCTTCGCGGGGTTCAACAAACTTTTCAGCATTTACAAGGTCGTCGTTCTCGCGCATTTGAATTCCTGGATAAGAGCTACCACCGTGACATTGGATACAATTTTGATTGATCAATTTGGCTTGGATTTCAGTAAAAAGAGGAATTGGATTTTGACTTAAGCGCTCTTGGAATGATTTTTTTCGCGAAGCCAAGACTTCTGCAGACTCTTCAGCGTTTTCTTTGTTTTGCCCGATTTCTAAGACTGGTTTGCCGTCACCAAGTTTTGGATCATAAAAAATCTGGAGGATTTTTTTATTTTTATCTTCAGCTACAAATAGACTTCCATCTGGAGCTTGCGCAATCACCACAGGTGAGCCCATGGCTTGTTCGCCTCGGGCCTCCCAGTCGTAGACAACACTCAAAGGAGTGCCGGTCGGTAAGCCCTGATCATCGCGCTTAAAAGTCACGATGCGATGACCAAATTCACGGTAACCGTGCAAGGACATGATGATTCGATTTTTGTACCAGTCGGGAAACTGATTTCCTTTATAGATCAACATCGAAAGTGGCGAGGCATGAGCCGGCAACATCAAATGGGGGCTTTGGTATTTTTGGCAGTCAAAATTATAGAATTCCGGAGAAATTTTTCCGTCGTTGTAGCAATAAGGCCAACCATAGTGTTGGCCCTCTTTGATGACGTTGATTTCCTCGGCCGGAAGAAAAGCATCGTTTAACTTGGCATCAATCTTATGGATAAAATCTCGGCTATTTTCAGCTTGTAAAAGAAGATCTTTTTCTTCGCTCCAAACCATGGCCATGGAATTTCTAAGTCCTTTGGCTAAAATCTCAAAATTGGGGTCAATATTGCCGTCGGCCTTCAAGGTGTATTTGCGAATCAAGCCTCGGCCGTCATTGTTTCCTTCCGCTTCGGGACATAGTTGCGGAGGAGTCAGTGTTGGGGCACCAAATTTTTGGCAAACATTGGTGGTCGCCCCCATGTTCACAAAAAGATGGTTATGGCTGTCGAAGGTGATCATTTTCAAAGGATGTAGGCCGTCGGTGGGCAGGCCATCGATCTTGATGCTGACGGACTTTATGGGCTCAGATGCCAGTGGGTCTATGGTGTAAATAGTACTGGCGCTGGCAATCCAAATTTTTTGATCTGGCCCCAGTAAAACCGTGTGTGGTCGATCCATTAATTTTTTTTGATTAGCTAAAAGAGACTTTCCATCTAAAATAGTTTTTCTTTCATAAGAATTGCCATTTCTGGTTAAAAGATAAAGTCTACCTGTATTCACACTCCAGCCGCTTCCCATGTCAGTGACCAAAAGCTGTTTGTTGTTAATTGGTAGCACTCCTCGAGGGAAGGCCATCCCTTCTCCTAAATCCACAATGCCGACGCAAAAACCAGGTGCAGTTTTAACATCGATCTTGGGTAAGCCATTGCAAGTGCCGATGATTTTGTATTTCATTGGGGCCGAGGGAAAGCGAGGAGATTCGTTCACATAAGTGGCAGTTTCTTTTGAGGAGCTATCTGATTCTACTTTGATTGGAGAAGTCTGGCAGGCTTCAAGAATCAAAGCCATGCAAACCAAAGCAGTTAAATTTTTAAGTCGGAGTGAGGGCGAACTTCTAACTTTGAATTTTTGTCTCATGTGAAAATTGTATGCGTGTAAATGTTAGTGAGCAAATCAAATTTGATACCCAGAACAGTCCCTAGCACCTACAATGCTTTTGATTAGGAATATTCCATTTGAGCACTGAAAAACCAGGTTCCCGAGAACACTATTATTTCATTGATTGGCTACGGGCTGTTGCCTGTTTTTTTGTCGTGTTTCATCATGTTTTGGGATATTTCAGGGATTCGCCTTTAGGTTCCTTCTATGTTCATAACGTAAAAACCTATCTTCCGACAGTTGCAGTTTATCTTTTGTTGTCGGGCTTTGTTCAATGCCAATTGATTGAAATGAAGTCCGGTCCTTATTCGCGGTATGTGCTCGATAAGTTTAAGCGGATCATGGTTCCGTATCTATTGATCAGTGTGATCACAGTATTCATTCGTCTTTTGGTCGAACGTAGTCATTTGATTCCGCTGACAGACTTTCAATATACGCCATTTGTTTTAAGCAATGTGCTATCCAGAATCTTTTTTTCTGGGGTCGAAGGGCAGTACTATTTTTTGGAAATTATCTTTATCTATCTGTTGTTGTTTCCATTTTTCGTAAAGCTGATAAATACCAAATTAAAAACACTCGTTTTTTTTGCCGCGGTACTGGCAATCGACTATTTGGTCATGCCTTATTATATGCGTCTACACACTTTGCAATGGACTCCATGGAACATTTTAGTTTCCATGTGTGCCGGATTTAAATTTTTCTTTTTTGGGTTTTTATTGAATCGCTTTTATGGCGTGATCAAAGGGTTCTTAGAGAAATATGGTGCGCTGGTAGGTGGCGCAGCTGTTTTGATTTTCGTGCTGTTTCATGCTCAAGTTTTGGGTGAAAACGAATACTTGGATTTGGTTTTGATTTTTGGTTATTTCAGTTTGGCAAAGTATTTTGTTCAAAGGCCCTACTTCTGGGTGACCCAAGTATCAAGTCTGTCTTTTGGAATTTTTCTTTTGCATCAGCCTTACTTTTTGAAAATATCTAGGCTTTTACTCGGGCCGATGATCGAAGATACTAGTATTAAATTAGTCACTGAATCTATTTTAACTTTTATTTTGGTGGCTGTGTTTGTTTCAATTTTGCAAAAGTCTAAGTGGGCGTCAAGGTTAGTTCTAGGACGAGAGAAGTCATCAGTTGTGCCGGTTCAAAAACCCTAAAGACATTTTCCAATCTTTCCTATCTGTTTTTTGCGAAGGATAAATTCCGATTTTCCCTGAAAATAGATAGCTCATGATGCAGGCGATGATCGAGTAAGGCGCAATTTCAACTCCGAAAATTTCAATGGCCATGGTGGCACAGGCGATCGGTGTATTCGCGGCTCCTGCAAATACAGCCGCAAAGCCAAGTGAAGCCAAAAGTTGACCAGAAATTGGTATGAAAAGTGACAATGCACTTCCTAGAGTGGCGCCAATAAAAACTAAGGGGATAAATTCCCCACCTTTAAATCCAGATCCAACTGTCAATGCTGTGAAAAGAGTCTTTAAGAAGGGTTCTTTAAAAGAGCTGACCGAGTTAAATGTACCTAAGATATGCTCGATTCCAAGACCTGAATAAATTCCGGAGCCTTCAAAATAAAAAAGAGAAACCAGTATGAGGCCAGCCGCCATCGGTCGAAATGGCGGATAGCGGAAACTGCGATTGATGAGTTTTTTAAAAAAGTCGGTAGCTAGGGGAAGTGCTCTGGAGCTTAGACCAAAAATGATACCTGCAACAGCAACCCATAAAAATGTCTGCGGTTCAAAGTTGGCATCGGACAGCTTAGGGTAATTGGTGTGTTGATAACCTAAAGCTTGTCCCCAAGCCAGAAAGGTAAAGTATGCGACCATCGAAGCGATTAAGGACTCCCACCAAGCAATCAATTTAAAACGACCAACCCAAATCATTTCCATTCCGAAAATTGCGCCGGCAAAAGGGGCTCCGATGGCGGCGCCAAACGCGGCGCCGGAGCCAGCGACTAAAAGAATTTTGCGTTCTTTGGATTCGACTCTAAATATTTTAGAAAGCTGGTCAGAAAGGGTAGCCCCAAGTTGAACTGCGGCGCTTTCGCGGCCGGCGGAGCCTCCGAAAAGATGGGTGAACAAAGTTCCCAACAGAACCAATGGTGCCATCTTAAATGGAATGGTTTTTTTTGGCGTGTGAATTTCGTCAATGACTAAGTTGCTTCCGCCTGAGATGTCACCTCCATATTTGTGAAAGATGAAGCCTATTAATAGGCCAACGATTGGTAGACCCCAAATGATCACGGGATTTTGCTGGCGGAAAATCGTGGTCCAATTGAGAAGTGCCAGAAAAATTGCTGAAGAGGTGCCGGCCAGTAATCCGCAAAGAATGGCCAAAAAAGTCCATCGAAAAAAAATGATTTGTTTGTTTTCTGATTTTGCAATCGATGACAGTTTGGACTCCTGGGATTAAGGATTGAGTCTACTCGACTCTATTTTGGATGCAATGATGGGAATGCAATTTTAATCTCGCCGCAGAGCTTCTGTAGTAGGAACCTTCAATTAAACAATCTATGATTTCTTTATGAATAAATATGAAAAGCTATTGTCACCCTTAGATCTTGGATTTACGACGCTTAAAAATCGAGTTTTGATGGGCTCTATGCACACCGGGCTTGAAGAAGAAAAAAATGGATTTGACCGTATGGCCAAATACTATGGCGAACGAGCTCGCGGTGGTGTTGGGCTGATTGTCACTGGTGGAATTGCTCCAAATTTGGCCGGGGCCGTGGCACCTTTGGCTTCGGTCATGAAATATTTTTGGCAGTGGAAACGTCATCAAAAGATCACTGATGCCGTTCACAAAGAAGGCGGCAAGATCGTCATGCAGATTTTGCACACGGGTCGATATGCTTATCATCCCTTGGCCGTGGCGCCATCGGCTATTCGAGCGCCGATCAATCGATTTAAACCAAGGGCTCTTTCCGGATGGGGAGTCAATAAGACCATTGCGGATTTTGTGAATTGCGCCAGCCTTGCGCAAAAAGCTGGTTACGACGGCGTTGAAGTGATGGGCTCTGAAGGTTATTTGATCAATCAGTTTATTGTGGCAAAAACCAACAAGCGAACAGATCAGTGGGGTGGAAGTTTCGAAAATCGAATTCGTCTGCCGATTGAAATCGTCAAACAGATCAGGCAAAAAGTTGGACCCAAGTTCATTATCATTTACCGCTTGTCGATGCTGGATCTGGTGAAAGATGGCAGCAATTGGGATGAAGTCGTTCAATTGGCTAAAGCCATCGAAGCCGCAGGGGCCACTTTGATCAACACTGGAATTGGATGGCATGAAGCCAGAATTCCAACAATTGCGACCAAAGTTCCAAGGGCCGCATTCACGGAAATTACTAAAAGACTCAAAAATGAAGTGAAAATTCCATTGGTCACCACCAATCGAATCAATACGCCGGAAGTGGCCGAAGAAGTTTTGGCCATGGGTCATGCAGATATGGTTTCAATGGCAAGGCCGATGTTGGCTGATCCAGATTTTGTGAACAAAGCGGCTCGGGGCGAAGGAAACTTGATCAACACCTGCATTGGTTGTAACCAGGCATGTTTGGATCATATTTTTAAAGCCAAAACGGCCAGTTGTTTGGTCAATCCAAGGGCTTGTCATGAAACTGAGTTTACAAATGAAAAGGCTTTGAAAATTAAAAAAATTGCGGTGGTTGGTGCGGGGCCGGCAGGTTTGTCCTTTGCAGTCGAAGCGGCAAGTCGGGGACATCAGGTTGCTATTTTTGATTCGGCTTCTGAAATTGGTGGGCAGTTCAATTTGGCGAAACAGATTCCAGGAAAGGAAGAGTTCAATGAGACTCTTCGCTATTTTAAGAATCAGTTGGAAAAATTGAAAATTGAAATCAATTTGAATTGCCGAGTTCAAACTTCTGATCTGGTCGGAAAAGGCTATGATGAAGTTGTTTTAGCTACGGGAATCACTCCACGAAAAGTCGACTTCCCGGGCGCTGATTCCAGAAATGTTGTTTCCTATATTCAAGTTCTTAAAAAAGAAGTCAGTGTTGGCAGCCGAGTCGCCATCATTGGTGCCGGTGGTATTGGATTTGACGTGGCGGAGTTTTTAACCGATTCGTCTGAGCAACATCTAAGCCAAAACAAAGAAAGTTTTTTTAGATATTGGGGCGTAGATCTTAAAAAAAATTTACGAGGTGGCTTGTCCAATGAGCCTCGGGAAATTGGGAAATCACCAAGGCAAATGACAATTCTTCAGCGGACCGAAGGAAAGATTGGTGAGCGCTTGGGTAAAACCACGGGCTGGATTCATCGAAGTATGCTGAAAGACAAAGGCGTGCAGATGATCGATGGTGTCACTTACGAAAAGTTAGTAGGCAATCAATTTCACATTTCACGAAATGGAAAAAAGCAAGTTTTAGAGGTGGATCACGTCGTAATCTGCGCAGGACAGTTGCCTAACCGTGATCTTTATGAGGCCTTAAAGGCTCAAGGACAGTCCGTTCATTTGATTGGTGGCGCCGATGTGGCCAGTGAACTAGATGCCAAACGAGCCATCGATCAAGGGACCAGGTTGGCCGCTAAAATTTAGATTCGTTGGGGAGATTTTTTTGAATCGTCCTTTTGATATTCGATGCCTTCGGTTTTGTTGAAGGTTTCAGTAAAGCCCTGGGCATCGCCAAAATCAGCAAAATGTTGATAGTATTGATGTAGGTGCTTAGGTGATTTTGCAGCTTTAATTGGGCACCAGTACCGTTCAGTGCGAGCTGCGATTTCAGCAGCATAAATGAAAAGGCCGTTGCCATAGCTACAGTACATGCAATTCAGTTTCTGGATAAAGTTAAGGTAGTCTAAAAATTGGCGATCAAAAACTATGTATTCAGATCTTTTCACTTTCGGAATGCCATAGAGTGGAAAAGCAAAAGTTTGATAGACCCATAAAAATAGATCCAAAATTAACATTGGGATGAAGACGCTATAAATAAAGGGTATCGAAAGTAAGTGTTTAAAGTCGGCTGTGAAAAGATAGGCAATGGCATTTTGCTTAAGCTGTTTATTTTTATTCCGAAACTGTTCCAAAAAAACAATTTTGTTTTTTTCAAATTGATATCCATATTTTTGCAAAAGTTCTTCATATTCGCTTAGGAGCTCTTTTTGTAGGCTTGCAATTTTCTTTAAAATTTCATTGATCTGCGAGTTCATTTCTAAGTGCTCCTAAGTTTTTCTATTGAGTCATGTTGTTAAGTCCGCTATTTCGGATTGAAGAACGATTTGTAGTTGCAGCCGGTGAAATCGAGTTGATCATATACTGGCTGAAAGCCGCATTCAGTTCTTGTTTTAATAATGGCGAAAACCTATCGGCTTGCATTCTTCTTTCTAGATCGACAATGACTTCTTTGATTTGACCAGGGCTTAAATCTCCACGTTGCGTGGCCTCAATCATTTCAATCATGTAAGAATAATTTGGTCCCAAGACGCTCATCATATTTCGTGCTGATTGCCAGTAATTTTGTAGAAAATTAGTAGCCTCGGCCTTTGTTGCGCGATCTAAAAAACCATTTTTGATCATCGAAATTGAAATCACGTAGTCAACCAAATGAAATTTCTGACTTTCGGTTAAAACGGGAACCACCGGATGTGGAAGTGATGATCTTTTCACGTCATAGGCTTTAGTTGGAGCATTCTCTAATACTGCCATCCAACCGTACTGAGCCCCTTGCGAGGTGTTGGTTGAAAGTTTCAAATAGTCCGCCACTCGCACTAGAATCGCAAATGGATCGGAAATCGTGTTTCCTTGTGGATCGACAAACATGAACACTCGTCCGTCAAAAGCTTTGGTGACGAATTGGTCTTTTCCTTCAACTTTTGAAACACCCATCAAGCTCATAAAGTCAGCCGTATTTTGAATCACGTAGCGCTGAGGCTCTTTTCTTACTTTTTCCACAACTTCTCTGACGGTTTCATCTTTTGCAGTTGGTAAGATGTAAACGCCAACTCCGCCGGATTCATCTGGAACTTTGACGACAAAGTTTCTAGGATTAGCAAAAAATTTCTTTCGTTCTTCGGCTGTGCGAACTTCTTGTGGAGTCGCGACTAAGTTCATTTTTGGATCTTTGCCTTCTAGGGTTAATTCAGTAGCCGCTTGTTTGGTCACCAAAGAAAGAATTCCTTTATGGTCAATCAGGCGAGTGCCCAAGTTAGAAAGATAAACTTTTCCTGCATGAATGCTGCGGATCAAAGAAGGATCATCTTTACCAGTCACGGGGTCTTTGGCAAACTGATCCCAAGACGCTTGAACGACAGGTTCGCCATTGGCAGTTCTTTTCACATCAATTGCTTTTCCATCCTTATCTAAAACATATTCATAAAGAACGCCTGGTAGAAGTTTTAAACCATGCTTACGGCTCAACTCTAAATTCACGTCATTTTGCGAAGGGATTTTGATTCCAATTCCTTTAAAATCCTTTGTGGTATTTTGCTGTAAAGTGTTTCCTTCTTCTGAGCGCGAGTAGATGCTCCAAACTTGCAGGTGACCTTTGTATTCTTCGCCGCCCACATGCTTGACTTTACGATTTCCGAATTGGTAAGTGCCATCAGCGTTCATTGGCATTTTATTTTTAAGGCGCACATATCCTTGACGATCAATAAATAGATCACTGCGGTTCACTAAAGGCATGCCTGAAAAATAAGAAATCATGGCGATGTCGGGGTGAGCGCCATTGAAAATTCCGGCACCAATTTCAACTGAAATTCCATCCTCGATCATTTCTTTTCCGTGTTGATCCATGACCTGTCTTAGTTTTTCAAAAGCTTTGTTTTCAGAAAGATATTGAACCGTCTTTTTAAACAAGGCTGGATCTTTTTGACGAACCACTTCTAGAATCAAAGTTAAATTAGAAAGTCCACTTGGTGTTCCGGCATTGATTTCGAAAATTTCACTTAAGTGCTTATCTAAGCCACCAAAGGTGGCGTCCACGCCATAAACTGAACCAAATTTATACTTTTTTAGATTTTTACTTAAAGTGCTCGAGTCAAAATAAGGTGAAGATTTCATTTCATTAATAATGTACTGAACTTCTTCTTTTGAAAGGTGGTTTAAGCCATATTCTTCAGGTTTAGCGTTCGGATTGCTCATGAAAACCTGCAGAATGTTTCGCATGATTTTGAATGTGGGCGACATACCTTCGACTAAATTGTTGAAATCCTTCTTTTCTAATGCGGCAGGCATGCCATTCATTTTCACATAAAATGGAGTTCCGTCTTTTTTCTTAAAGCCCATTCCGTAGGTCTTGCCAAGAACTTCAGTTTCTACGGCATCCAATTCGGCTTGTTCTTTTGGTGAACGAAAGTTCAGCACTTCTAAAAGTGATTTCGCTACAGTTTTGGCTTTTCCATCACGATCATAATAGGGATTATCTGCCTTTAGCTTTACAATTCCGCTTTCGGAAGTGATGGGGATCACCTGGGGCAATACGGTTTGTTGGTAAAAGGGTTCCGAAGCACTTTTCTGGAATATCGCTGAACAGCTGTTGACTTTGTTGACAGCAAAACTGACCGAAGATATTTGCGTCGCTAAAATTAAAGCTAGTGCTTTCATTTGTTTAGAGTGCTTGTGTCTCATTTTGATACTCCTCAATTTCGTTAAGCAAAAATGTATACAAAATAAGGAATTACAAAATAAGGGCCAGACGAACATCCAGGGGTGGCCCTAGTTAGGTTTAGTTTAGGTAAAATATGAATGCCCTTGGCTATAACCTATTGATTGATAAGGTGAGGTTTGAAAAGATCTTCATTGGAGATCATATCGAATGAAAATAATGGAAATTTTATTTACTTCTGCGCTGTTTTTTTCGATGAATGCCTTTGCTCAAAAAGAGTCTCTTTGTTTGGATCGGCCGATTACCTTCGCTCATTACGACTTTGGAATTTTGCACACTGAAGGTGAAGGCGGGATTGACGACGATATCTTAGCTGAACTAGAGCGTCGTACCGGCTGTAAGTTTAAGATCAGTTTTGAGCCTCGGGCTCGAATTTGGAAGTCCCTTGAAAGTGGAACCTTAGATATGGCAGGGTCCGGAGTCCAAACGCCGGCCAGAGATCAATTTGCGTGGTTTTCTCACTATGTGGTCGAAGACAATCAAGTGACAGTTGGTGCTGACGTTCCCGAGAGTGTTAAATCAATGGAAGCATTTTTAGCAAACCCAAAATTAAAATTTGGTGGAGTTCGGAGCTATAGCTATAGCCCATATTATGATAAAGCTGTTCAGCAGTTGATCGAGGAAAAAAGGTTTTATGAAGTGAACAATCCAAAGTCAGCCTATGAAATGTTTAGGAAAAATCGGTTTGATGCCTTCATTTCATCGCAATTTCTTCTTTTCTACTACATCAAAAAGTTAAAATTGGAAATGCCTACAAGAATTGAAGATTGGTCCTCCCAGGAAGGTCCGACTCCAAGTGGACTGGTCATTTCAAAGAAGTCATTCACTGAAAAGCAGGGAAAAGGTTGGCAAGAATTGATCGAAAAAATGATTGCTGACGGTACAGTAAAAAAAATCGCGATTAAGCATATGGGTGAAAAAATGGGTGCGGCCTCTGTTTATTCTCCGGCAAAATAGCTGTATTTAAGTTAATTAATACTGATTCCTATTTTGAAAACATAAAAAACGATAAATCCCAACAAGATCGTCAGGTTTAAGTTTTTGGTTTTCCAAGAAATTGCGACACAAGCAATTGCGCCAATGATATAAGGAAGTGAGTTCGACCAGGGTGTATTTGGTCCTTTCGGCCAAAGACAGGCTGGGACTATGATGGCAGTCAGTACCACTGGTGGGATAAATTTTAGGGCTCGTAAAATGATGGGTGGCAATTCAACTTTATCACCCAAAGCAAATAGTACATAACGAACACCAAAAGTGGCTAAAAACATTCCCGTGATCATTTGCCATTCTTGATTCATTTTTTTTGCTCCAAAATGGAAGGCGAGTTTTGCTTTTCGGAGATAAGGCCTACTAAAACTCCAATCAAACAAGTAGCAATAATTCCTGTCTTAAATGGGAATTGATAGGTCAGCACTGCGGTCAATCCTGCAGAAAGGGTTGCGAACAACATAGGGTGATTTTTGACTAAGGGAACGACGATTCCAGTAAAGGTCGCGATCATGGCAAAATCTAAGCCTAATTTTTCAACGTTTTGAATTAAATTTCCTGCAAAAATTCCGATGACCGTCCAGAAGTTCCAGTTCAGGTACATCTCCAAGGTGGA
>CAZDHC010000047.1:0-23378 GCA_964505225.1 uncultured Bdellovibrio sp.
GAAATGTCCAATGCTCCATACGGATCACTGCAAGAAATTTGCAAATCATGCTCACCAGCTGCGATAAAAATATTGCAGTCGGTACCACTCCCCGTCAGACCCATTTTTTTAGCTTCCCGTGGGGCATCTATAACCGCATTCATATACAGTTCTTCAATGATACTTTCAGCTGCCTGCGACACCGCTGGACTGTTGAGCTTCTCAATAGTGGCCAAAGCGTCTTCTTTCATTTTCGCTTTATGCTCAGTTTTTGAAAAAACTAGGGTTTGCATAAACTGAACGGGATCTGAAAAATAAGTGTAATTTGATTTAAAGTATTCCGATGAAAACTCTTTCAACCGGGCTGCGTTCGCGATGTCACTTTCAAATCTTTTTTCATTTTTTTGGATAATACTTGGAATCTTCTTTCCAAATGCTTCGATCACAACTTGAGCGGGTTCCATTGAATCTTCGATGACGATGGTCTTTTCAGGCTCACCACCGCTCCAATGAGGAAGTCGACATAAAGTGACTGACGGAAACTGACTTTCATCAAGAGCCTCCAGAGATTCAAAAAGTGGGTCATTCACTTTTATTTTCAAATGCCCCCCTTATCGCTCTGAAAATGCGCCATAAAAAAAGTGATATCGTCTTTTAGTGGCGCGCCCTTTCGATAGCTCGAAAACATTTCCACCAAATTTCCAACTGCCATCTCAATAGGAGGAAAGTTCTTATTGGTTTCAATAATCGACTTAATGAATTCCCGCTCACCCCAAGGTGTTTTCTCGGGATTTTCGATGTCGGGAATACCATCGGTATAAAAAAGAATTCTATCACCCAGATCCAACTGAACTTTCACCTGTTCATACTTTGTATCACGAGCTTGCCCCAACCTTGGATTGTTCACTTCGTTTAATGGCTCTAGATTTTTCTTTTTAAGAGGCTGGTCTGAAGTTTTAATTAAATAGGGAGCCTCATGGCTGGCGTTGGAATAGATCAACTCTTTAGTCGTAAGATCAAATGATGCCAAAAAGAAGGTCATCATAATCTTACCCTTACTGACATCATAAATCGCACGATTTAAAAGCTCCATTGCGTGAGCTGGCTCAACATTGAGTCTTTCAATAATCGTTGACGCTGATTTTGCAGCGCTAGTTATTAAGGCGGCAGGAGCACCGTGCCCAGTGGCATCGCCTATCCATAGAAAGATTTTATTATCGACTTGGCAGTAGTGCCACCAATCCCCACCACACTCGCTGGCTGGTTCATAATATCCTGAAATCTTAAATCCACTAAATTCGGCATTCGCCGGAGGAAAAAGAGTCTCCTGCACAGTCTGGGCGGTTTTCAGCTCGGATTCCATTCGCGCTTTGTCTGCAGTCTCTCCTAAAAGCCTAGAAACCTCACTTGCCATGGCGTTGAAAGAATCCGCCAAGCTTCCAATTTCATCTGAAGATCTTACTTTAACTTGAATATCAAAGTGCCCATCAGCTACTCGCTTAGTTGCTGAAAACAAATCGGTTAAGGCCGAGGTCAATGATCCGGATGCGATCAAGCTGACAATCGTACTACCCGCCAGCAACAACACAAAGAACACCAAAGATCTTCGAATCAAAATATCAACTGCCCGAAAGGCCTCAGCCTTATCAACTATCGAGACAACCATGAGCTGACCAAAATTAGTACTTGAGAAAGAGGCTAACAAAGACTTTCCAGCTGAATTCAAAATCTGCTCAGTTCCCGAACTGAGGTTTTTCTCTTTGCTTGAAGAAATAAAATCGATCGGCATTCTTTCGCTCAAATAGGTAGCCTGCGAACCGGTTGGCCCAAAAAGGACAAAACCTTGTTCATTAACTAAATAAACCTCCGTCGTACCTGGAGTTTGAAAGCTCGTCGCCAAAGCATCCAACTTGCCTAAAATCAAAAAATATTTTGCATCAACTTGACTCTGGCCAACCTTTTCAACGATTAGAACCCGATTGTCTTTAAATGGAACTCGGATAATCCTACCAACTTTTTCAGCCTCATTGATTAAGGGGCGTAAATCACCGAAACTTTGAACATCTCGAGCTCCCACGCCTTCTACTTTTTCAGATAAGCCTATTCGCTTGACCTGACCATCCTGTGTCCGCTCGAAAACTGCAACCCACTCAAAATGACTGTCAGAATCAAATAGGGCTGCAGAAACTTTTCCAAACTCTCTTTGCGATAAAAATTCTTGAATCACGGGTTTGGCCGAAGTCAAAATCCCGCCCAATTCCGTCGTTGATTGAGCCGACAAAGTCTTTGCGACTGCAAGCCCGCTTTCAAACACATAGGCAACTTTATCATTTTCAAAAACTCGAACCGCCAACATCAAATAGGCGGATAAAGTAATCAAAGGTACCAATGTCAAAAGCAGTAAAATTTTATAGCGGATGCTTAAACCACGACGTATCATCTTGAAACATTATGACCAATTGTTTCATATTCGTGTATGAATTTCGCCAAATAGCGGACCATAGTCTGTGAACAATGTCTTGGCAGTTTGGAATTTCCTCTACGCCTCAACTTGAGATTGCCACCTTGAACACCTAATCATTGCGAATTGACCCTCAATCAACTGGGCCCACAATTTGTATAGCTTAAAGACTAGGAGGGCCCGGTGGTGAATAGCTTATTTAGCCTCAGAAATTCAAACCTGGCTCTCATTGCCCTTGTTCTATCGGGATCTTTAGCCATAGCTGATTCATTCGACGGCCCAATCGCCCAAGAAGATCCAAACATGAAGCAATTTACTAAGCAAAACACTCCGACTTCTAATCAAGATCAATTTACAACCGAAGGGCAGATCTGCATTCAGTGTTTAGAACAAGAGTTTCGACAGAAGTTTTCGGAGCAAGGAAAAATCACGATCGACATCAAGAAAGTCCTAAAAGAAATCGATCAGGAAAAAAAACAAAAAGCCATATTTAGAGCTAACTCCCCATCAACTTCTAACTCTGAAGAATCTGTCCCGATGATCATCAACATTAACACCGAAGATTTCACTAAAGAAACGGCTTCAATGTTGGCAGAAAAAATTCGAGCGCAAAATTTAACCGCCGGCTCAACAGTGGCGATTGTGCTTAGAAAAGATATTGCAAACCAAAAACAAAAAATTCTGAAGGCAATTCAAAGCTCATTTGAACAAGAAGAGCCAAAATCCAACGAAGGAAAGTCGAACAACAACAGAGTTCTGAGTGATCTTCCCAATCAGATTTCAAAATTTCAAATTTCAGGATCAAAATTAAAGTTCAAAATTTTTTCATCTCAAGATGAGATCGAATCATCAAACACTTCAATTGTTTCCGACAATGGCAAAGCTAGGCTTGAGGCTAGTTTGCATAGAAAAATCGACAAAAGGACCTACATGAATGTCTCAGCAACTGCCATTCCTGGTCGAAGCGCCATCACTTTAGAGTATCAGCAAAAATTCTAGCCTAAGACCTTCGTCTAGACTCTTAAATAGATCTTAAGAGAACACACAGTTTTTCCGAAGTGTTTTCAAGAGATTATGGAAAATAGATTTAACAGAACAGATCGCTTCATTCTTTTTTCAGCCGTCGTATTGATGCTGCTGATGCTGTTCTTTTTGTACGACGACTCGTATATTTTGCCAAATGAGCAGTCCAACGAAAAGGAAGTTGCGAGCATTTCTTTTACCAATAGCGACGTTCGAGTCAAAGATTCCAAGCACTTTCTATGGCGCCCTGTAAACCGAAAAACAGTTATCAGAAATGGCGACTCCATTTTCACCGGTCCCGGCTCGACAGTGACTTTGAAATTCAATGACGGTCGCGAATTGACTTTACAAGAAAACTCAATGTTCGTTATGAATTTTCAAAAAGATGAACTTAAGTTGGATTTGCAATTTGGTCGCTTCACAGGCTCCCTACCAATGGGTTCGAAGATCTCTGTGAAGGGTAAAGAAATTGAACAACCAATTGCAGCTCAAGGCTCTGGTCCTGTCGAAATTAAAGTGAGTTCGGACGGAACCATTCGAATTGGCGGCGCCAAAGTCAATCCAAACCAAAAAGAAGACCTTTATTCAGTTTTGAAAATATCAAAAAATGCGACACCCGAACAAGTCCGAGCAGCCTTTGCCAAGTTATCAGAGAAATATAGTGCTGCAAAAAATCCCGGCGATAAAAAAGCCGCGGAGATGTTAAGTAAAATTCAAGATGCCTTCAAAATTCTATCAAATCCCATTGCAAAAAAACAGTATGATATTAGCAATCCAACAGGATCAAATGCTGATAGAAAGCTGGCGGCAGCATCTATTGATTCGATAAAAATTGAATGGAAAAAGGCTCCTCCACCATTTCTTTTTCAAAAATCGAAACTGGATCCTTTAAAATTAAGCTGGACGACAAGTCCGGACATCAAGAAATACCAAGTCCAATTTTCTAAAGACAGTAATTTTGAGAATATCTCTTCCCAACTAGAGACCAGACGAGGAAACATAGAAACCTCGGGATACCCAAATCAAGGTGCATTCTTTGTTCGAATAGCTGGTATCGTTGAAGATGAACCAACACCGATCTATAGCAAAATCGAAAAAACTGAGTTCAAGAACATCTTTGCTCCGAAAATCACTGAGCCATTAAACGCTCAGGAATTCGTTTTCGAAGTGGATATTGAAGGCAATTTGCTAGCGAAACCATTGATCAATACAAAATGGGAACACCAAACACCTTTCAGCTCTATGTACGAGCTGCAACTTGCCGCTGATTCCAGCTTCGAATCGATCATCTGGAAATCCACAACTAAAACGAAAGAGCTTCAAACTCCCCCATTGAAAAATGGAAACTATTTTGTGCGTGTTCGAGACACCGTCAAAGTTGAAGGTCTAGATCAAACCTGGTCACCTGCCATCCCATTTCGAGTGCAATTTGGTGAACCCAAAAAGCTTCCGGCTCCTGAATTGATCACCAAAGAAATCAACTTCCTATCGCCGAGCAATGATCCGCTCATCCTAGAGTGGAAGGCCGTCAATGGAGCCTCAAAATATCTCGTGGAAGTTTCACCAACCGAAGAATTTGCGCAAAAGAAGTCTTATGAATCTTTGAAACCTCGCTTCAACCATCAAGAATTTAATCCTGGAAAATCATATTTCCGTGTGTTTGCCACCACTCGCTCTGGTCGCCCAGGGGAGGTCAGTGAAACCGGAAATATGATTATCAAAGTCAAAAAACCTATTCTAAGTGCCATTTCACCGAAGCATGTTCTTGGTTTAAATAATGAAGATACAGGCGGTCCCCAAGAATTTGACACACAATGGACGGATCTAAAGTATCCCAAGAATTATCAAATTCAACTTTCAAAGGATTCTAAATTTAGTAGAAATACTGAAGTCAACAGTCCCACCCCTAACGCTAAAATCACTATTCCTGAACCTGGTAAATATTTTGTGCGCGTCCGCGGCTTAGGAGAAGACAATCAACCACTGACTCGTTTTTCAAATACTGAAATGATTGAATACACATTTAAAGTTCCGCTGAAGACTCCTGAAATTCTAGAGCCCTTCGATGAAGTTTCTCTTTTCTTTCAAAAGTCTTCTGAACCATTTATTTGGCTTGAATGGAAACCAGTCAAACAGGCTCTTTCTTACAACATAGAATTAGCCTTGGATCCAAACTTTCAAAGAAAAATTTTAACGACCTCCACAACAAAAAGGCGTTACTTGATTAAGAATAAACTTCCTCAAGGACTTTTGTATTGGAGAATTCAGGCAGTTGGAGAAGGAAGCTTCATTTCCAACTGGACAGAACCTAGATCAATGACAGTCTTCAGCGGCAAAGCTAATGAGAATCGATTGCCAGCAAATCAAAGGCGTTAAAGTGGAATCTAAGATTTTTGACACACTTTTAGAGCCAGTTTTCATTATCAACAAAGATAAGGTCGTTCTTTATTGCAACGAACCCGCCGCTTTAATTTGCGATATTTCCTCTCGAAAGTTAGTTCGCTCAAAAAAGAAGTTGGACGAGGCATTTCAATTTGAAGATAAAATATCACACATTGACACTCTTGAGCTTGTAACTGATTCCACGGGATATCAAGAGGTTCAATTTAAGACAGAATCTGAAAAGACCGGAAAGGTTCAAATCACATTTCAACCATTTGAAACTATTGATGGCGCGCCGACTTGGTTGGTTTACTTTCGAGATGTCACACTAGAAGAAACTCTTCAGAAAAAGTATCGCGCCGAACTAGAACAAAAAGAAGATGTCATTTTAGATTTACAAAAGGCCCAAGCTGAACTTGAAAAGTACTCTAAGAACTTAGAGCAAATGGTTGAGGAGCGAACGGCTCAAGTTAAAAAATTGAACCAAATGATGTCTGCCCTACTCGATAGTTTAGGACAGGGCTTTTTTATTTTTGATAAACAAGGACTGTGCTTAGAGATCTTCTCAAAAGCTTGCGTCGACACAGTTGAAACTAAACCTCCAGGCCAAAAGATCTGGGATGTATTGGGTTTAAAAGACAAACAAGTTCCTGGTTTTCAAAAATGGATGCTGACCGTATTTGCCGAAATGTTGCCATTTGAAGACTTAAGCCCTCTCGCCCCTCCCACTTTTCAACATTCAGGCGGCAAGCATATTAAGTTAGAGTATTATCCGCTCAGGCCAAATGAAGGCACCGGCATGGATGGAATTGTGGTCGTCGCGACTGATATTTCAGAATTGATTCAAGCTCAAACAGAGGCCGAAACAGAGAGAGCGCATGCAAAAATGATTGTCTCTTTGATTCAACAAAAACGCCATGTCGTTTCCTTTTTACAAGAATCCGAATCCCTACTTAGCGAATTGAAAACGAGCTTTAAAGATGAGAAAAACACCTCATCTGACGACATCTTTAGAATTTTACACACACTAAAGGGTGGAGCGGCCAGCTTTTCGATCAAACCTATGGCAGATCAGGCTCACCTTGCGGAAAGCCTTTTATCAGAATGGAAACAAGATCCAACATCTGAAAAATTCTTGAAGTTAAAAGAAACTTCGCTCCTGATTGATCAACACTATCGAAACTTTTCAGCGGAAAATGAATCCATCTTAGGGTCACCTGAAAAGCTGAAAAATCGCTGGATTGAAATACCGGCCGAGCAGCTGTCTAAATACCAACAGTCACTGCCCTCTGCACTTCAGTTTGATTTCTTAAAAAAATTCCTGATGGAGCCCATCGGTCATCATTTTGTTCAATACGACGAAGTGATTCGAGCTGTGGCAGAGCGAGAATCTAAAATTCTTGCGCCGATTAAAATGTACAATCAAGATTTGATGATTTTACCAGAAGTTTATCAGCAACTATTTTCGACCTTTATTCACCAATTTAGAAATTCGGTGGACCATGGAATTGAAACCCAAGAGCGACGGATGGAACTCGGCAAACCTGCCGAAGGACAAATTGAAGTTGATTTTTCTTTAAAAGAAGAAAATTCCCAGGCTTGGCTTATGATTGAAGTTCGTGATGATGGCGGCGGAGTCGATCCTGCTAAAATTCGAGATAGACTTTCAAAAAAAGGCATCGACACATCTAGCGAATCTGACCTTGAAGTGATTCAGCATATTTTTGATTCACAATTTTCCACTAAAGACGTGGTTACGGAAACAAGCGGCCGCGGCGTCGGTATGGACGCGATTCTTTTTGCAGCCAAAAAATTAGGTGGAACCGCTTGGGTTCAATCAAAGGTTGGAAAAGGAACTAGTCTATTTGTGAAAGTTCCATACGTGTTATCGCTACCAAATCCAATTGCCGCCAAAGCCGCATAACTTATTTTGGATTGTGCTTAGCCCAAACGCTTTTCAATTTTTCTTCGAAAGTCTTACCTGCAAATGGCTTTACGACATACTGACTGACACCTGCTAAAATGGCTTCAGTCACTTGATCTCGCTCAGTTTCAGAAGTGAGTAAAACAAAGGGAAGATTCGCCCATTCCGCAGAAGCTCTCACCTGCTTTAAAAATTCCAAACCAGTCATTTTGGGCATATTCCAATCCGAAATCACCAATTGAATCGGAGTACCCGCAGTATGATTGCTGACCAAAAGATGCATAGCCGCTTCACCATCACCGGCTTCGAGAAGATTCTTATAACCCATCGTCTTCATCTGATTTTTAACAAGTTCACGAATGGTAGGCATATCATCTGCGACCAAAATACGTGTCTCTAACGGAAACATGAATACTCCTTTGCAAAAACTAAATCGTAAATTTAGTTTGCTCACCTTAGTATGCGAGTTTTTTTAAGCACTGTCATCGCACTCAAATAGACTCGCAGGACCTTAGTCTGTGAGGATTATTCTTCAATAATTGAGGTCAATACAAAGTCAGCCCGAGCACCGTAGACAGTTGACGGCTGAACAGCCTGGATTTGATCTGAAGGCTCGAGGCCCGCCAAATTGACCAATGAAAAGGTCGTCACATTTCCACCACGAGCTTGGATTCGATCCGGCAATCCTCCGCCGTATTGAACGTGAAACTCACCAACGACGATCACCAAGATTTGATCTGGATGAGCTTTGATATATTCGGTCGCTCGATAGGCCATAGCTTCGTCCCAGGTGCTTTGAGCCGCAAAGTAGCGATTGATCGCATCCGCCGAAGGTAAATGTCCCCCCATGATCTCTTTGAACCTTTCAAAATATCGATCGTTGCCAAGGGTAAAGCCCGGTGGCAACTGAGCCCGTTCTTCATCGCTCAGGCCCGAAAGACCCACTTTCGCAATTTTACCAGTCAATTTACGAGATGCGTTTAAAGCTACAGTTGTCGCACCCTCTTCACTTTTAGGGAACATCGCTTGTCCCGAGTAATCCGCAAAAGGGAATGAGCCCCAACCAATTGCTTTCAAAAAGTCAGCTTCAGCCAATTGACCGGCTCGCCATTGATTTACCAAGGCTTGATCTTGAGCCTCAAAAAACTCCATACCGACGCTGACGATTTTGTTATTTTTACGAATGCTTTCAAGTATTTGCATCTGCTGAGACGCTTGCTTAGAAGTCCCGTGCTGTTCACCCAAAACGACTATAGATCCGGGTTGTATATTTTGAGTGGCCTGGTCAAGAGTGATTAATTCCAACCCCTTACCGTAAACTTGATCGGACTGATAATTAGGCTGATTTCCCTGTGCAAACGCTATAGCCGTCAACACTTGAAGACCTAAATTAACTGCCAATTTTGCTGAATTTGTGAACAAAAAGTCCATTGGGCCCCCAATTTTTCAGTCTATTTTAAATCCAAATCGTCTCTCTAACCTAAATACCGCTAAAATCACCTTAGGTCCACGATGTTTATATTGATGTTACCCAGAAGTTTTGCTATTCCTAACGCCTCGTTTTAAAAGGTAGGGATTATGGCTAAGAAAAAAGGACGTTTGATCGTAACACTTGAGTGCACTGAAGCTAAGGCTGCAGGAGTTCCTGTTTCTCGTTATACGACAACAAAAAATAAAACTAAGACTCCTGGTCGTTTGGAAAAGAAAAAGTACAATCCAAACATGAAGAAACACACTCTTCACCGCGAGACGAAGTAGTTCTGTGATTCTTACGGATCAAGAAATTTTAGATCACATGGAAAAAGGCTCAATCAAAGTTGAGCCTTTTCGTCGTGAATGCTTAGGATCAAATTCCTACGATGTTCACTTGGGCAAAACTTTGGCTGTCTATGATGACAAGGTCCTTGATGCCCGCCTTCATAATAAAATCAAAACTTTCGAAATTCCGCCAGAAGGCTACGTTTTGTTGCCTGAAGTATTTTATTTGGGAGTCACCCACGAATACACGGAAACTTTAAAACACGTCCCTTTTTTAGAGGGAAAATCCAGCGTAGGCCGACTTGGTATTGATATTCATGCCACTGCAGGAAAAGGCGACGTTGGCTTTTGCAACTATTGGACGTTGGAAATTTCTGTCAAACAACCAGTTCGCGTTTACGCCGAAATGCCAATTGGACAGCTGATTTACTTTGAAACAAAAGGTGAGTTGCTGATGCCATACAATAAAAAATCGAGCGCTAAATACAATGATCGCGCAGCGATTCCCGTTGAATCCATGATGTGGAAGAATCGCTTTTAATTTTTAAAATTTTAAAATTTCAGAATCACTCTTAGGATTTAGCCTTTAGGGCCGATCTAACTGTCGGCATCGAGCTCGATTGTATTGTGGGGACTGTCTATCGCAAAACAGCCTTCGCAATTCTTCGATATCATTTGGATCTTCTCCATCACCCACATCACCTGAGCCATCATCTCGAGGTGGAACATCTGGAACCACCACTTTATTTTTTGAAGCCTTGTCAAAAGCATCCGCTATAAACCCTAAAATCTTGGCTAACGCTTCCCGATCCGCGCGCACGCCCCAACCCTTTTCACCTTTCGGCATCCACCAAACTAAAAACTTGATGAACTCCGGGATTTTCTCAGGAGCTTTTTGGTATTTTAACAACCATGCAAACAAAGCCTTCAACTGTGCGTCTGATTTTAATTTTCCACCAGCAGCCACTTTCAAAATATTTTTAAAAGTAGGATACGCTTTCATGGATTCGGCAGTATCCAAAAACCCGTCACGATTAACATCATACTTTTGAAAGATATTTTCAACGTACTGAGTGATATGTGGGAATAAGGCCAAATCACCAACTCGAACAGTTCCATCTGGAACTGGCTTATAACCCGCAGCCTTGACCAAGTTCGTAAAGAATTCGGCGTAATGATCAGAGCCCAATTGGTACATAAACTTAGTGAACTCTGGCATGGCCGCAAATTGCTCGGGCAAATCCCGTTTGTATTGCTCCAAAACACAATCCATTTTTACGGTCCAATCGTCCTTCAAATCACCTGGCTTATTAATCGCACAGACTTTCTCTAAATTTTTATAGAGATTCGAGTCAACTGTGATACCTGACCAAACCATCAAAGCCAGATTATTGATTTCTTTAAAGTCCAAAAAGTCATCGCCATTTGCCCATGCAGTAAATAGATTTCCATCCCGAAATCGATTTTCCATAAAATTCACATTGCGTGGATCTAAAACTCCTAATTCGACAACTAGAGCCTGAACGTCTGCAAAAAGACTTTGCGCCTCAGCCAGGGTCACACTTCCTGTCAGCGAGTTGAATCTCTTTTCATCCATTGCATAGGATCGAATCACCAGTCTCGCTAGGGAACGAACCACATTGATCAAGTCTGCAGTATCTCTTAAATAAGGCGCCTCAGGTTTACCAAGGTATAAACGTCCTAAAGCATCGAAGGAAAGTGCGACAGGCGTATTATAGACCAGCTTCATTTCATTCAAGCCATCAGTGGCTGTCGCCTTATCCAGATCACTTAAAATCGCCGATCCTGGCTTGCCTTGAGTCAAGGGAACACCAAAATACATCACATCAACAAATTTCTGATTTTCCATCCAAACCGAGAATTCAGATTTAAGTTGATCGACACCAGCTAAAGTCAATCCACCTGGAAGCTCCCCTGCCAGGCGTTTCTTGGGATCAATCAATAGTTTCTGCATCACCATTTTTGTGACACCATCAATGGATTTTACTGAAATCTTTTCTGGAAAAAGCCCCGCACCCTTTAGTGCGTTCCAAAGCTTTGAAAACTCTGCAAATGAAATCTGCTGAACCGGATTGGCCGGCTTTCTTTTAATGATAGATTCTAGATAGAAGGCACTGTCTTTTACCAATTGGCCAAGGTAACCCAGCCCCTGCTCGTGAATTAACTCTTGTTTGCGCAAAAAGTAGTAATAATAGGTAAACCTAGAATAAACTGAAGCTCCATTCATTAAAAAATTGCTCCATTGCTCTTGAGCTTCTTTTGGACGAACTTGGCCTTCGAATGTAGTTGATTTACCAATGACTGAACCTTGATCTGAAAATAAAATGTTTTTGTAGGAAATCAAAACTGGAACAAATTCTTCAGCAAGCTTGGCCAATCCCTTTTTACCTTCAATTCGCGGATATAAATCATCGTAAGCAAGAGCCAGTCTTATCAAATCATTTAAATCATAACCAGTTTCTAAGTTCTCACCAAAACGCTTACCAAACTCGACTAAATTATCTTCAGAAGCTTTGAAGTAGGTCATTGCATCTTCAGGGCTGGATTCAGAGACATTCCATGAAAGTCCGTAGACATTCGCATAAGAAAGAAATTTTTCAGTCAAAGTTCGAAAAGCCTCGAGCTTTGCTCGAGCTCTCTCAAAATCAGCTTTTTCAAACAGATCAATTCGACCACCAAAGAAAAGCACCTTGAACTTCATGGCTTCAACTAATAGCTCGTCAGAAATTCTAAAGTCTGGAGCTAATTTACCAAGTGCCTGGAGAATTTCTAATAATTCAGCTCGGGTTAAATTTTTCTCAGGTTTTCCATCGACCATGTCGCCCAAATAAGAAAACAAATCATCAATTGATCTGGTGATATACACCAACTCAGGCCCGCTTCCGATACTGTCGACAGACTTGATGAAATAGAAATAGCGTAAATATTGGACGAACCCTCGGCCACCCAGCAAACAAAATCGCCGCCACTCGACCGGCAAGATTTCTGAAGCATCTCCACCAGTTAAGGTTTTCTTTAATTTTTTAACCAAGGGCATGGCTTCTTCTAAATTTTTCATCCAAGCCCAAGGTGTCGAAGAATATTGAGACATCTCCTTCATCAAATCGACAAAACTATCCAGGCGATAGGTCTGACCATTTTTTTCAATAATGGCAGCAAGAGCCTTAGCCGCCCCTTGCAGCTCCAAATTCGCTGATTCGAAGTATTTGACGTCATTATCTAAAGTTGAATAACCCTGAATTTTCCAATTGAAAGAGTAAACTTTCATATAAGGATTTAAGCGAACTGCGATATCGCGAATTTGGCGAATCACCGAAATAAACAAACCCATTTCAGTGCGTGAGATATAATTAACTGCTCCCCCTACCAGAAGCTGTTTCACTCGGAAAACTTCGGTCATGGTGCTTTGATTGACAGTTTTTCCAGTCAAAAAATTTCGCTCGACAAAATTGGCTAGCTCACGATCTGTAAATCTGTCTTCGAATCGACCTCGGACCGAGTCTTGGAAAAGGGTCACAACACTGGCAACGCAATCCCAAGTCGCAATCACTTGCCCATTGGAGGCCTCGCCACTAACAAATCTTTCAAAATTGGGAACGACGATATCCAGACATTTTGTAGAGTCGCCAAAACCTGTTTCTGGAGGCAATGTTTCGGGTGGTTTTTCCCCCAACGGCAAACTGCAACCAGCCATTAGAAAAAAAACAGAGGAAATAACTAATCCCAAGTTCAATGCCCGTTTTGACAAACTAAAATCTTTAGAAGACATAGTTCATCCCTCCATAAACTCGATCGTTGGCTCTGAATTGGTTTAGAAATCCAGTATCCAGATTTGTTTCACGATTGTCATCAACACCTAAAATATCGGCACCCAAAATCAACGCCAATGATTTCTGAGCGTAGAAATTGACTTCGCCATTCCAAAGGGAACCTTTTTGTGAAAATTCACGCATGTACTTGAAAGTCGACATCATTCGTTTTCTAAAAATACTGGTCGAGAAATCTGCGCGAATCGAAGCCGCATCTGAGAAATTAAATCGTTGATCAAAAATCGCACCTTGCGAGGTCCCAGCAGAATCATAATCAATAATACCGCCGCCTTCGATTTTCAAATAATTGGCATTCAAAGCCACTGGCTGATCAAACCATGAAAAATCAAAATTGGACTCCATGTGAACCGAATAAGCTTTCATCGGCTGTGGATTTTGTAAAACGTAAGGAGCGTCAGGGGCTTTTGGAATAGGACGATCTTCTAAATAGGAAACCGCGATCATGCTTCTTGGGAATTGATAACCCAAATCCACTCCACCTAAATGCTGATATCCAACATCAGGAGCGATTTCCACGGCACCGGTCTGTGGGTCATACTCTGGCAAATAAAGATTCTTTTTGTATTTCAACAGCAAGTTGTTTTGCGGCTTATAACCGTAATTGGCAGAACCCCAGAATCCGTCCGAATCCCCACCAATTTTAATACGACCACCGGCGCCTGGATTGCCAGTCAGCTTGGCTGCCTCGGGAATATTGAGCGAGTAGACTATTTTTGTTTGCTTTCCGAACAACGGAAACGAAGAAGATGGAGTCCGGTACCAACGGCTATCGGTTACCAATGTACCATCTTTTTCTTGAACGTCAGGTTTTGTAGTTGGAATGAAAAGCGGAGAGGCAAAACCTAAAATCTCAATTTCCCCTTGCTTGTGACGATAGAAAAGTCCCGTTAATCCCTGATCGTCAGGACGGAGCGAATCCAAAAGCGATTTAGGCTGCCACATTCCCAATTGCCAATCTTGATCCACTTGCGACCAAAATTCGATCTTACGACCCAAAGACCACTGAGTGTTATGATTGTCCGAATATCCCGAAGAAAAAAGCTCGTGCACACCAAATTTTGAACCACCAAGGTCGACATATTTTCCCGCACCAAAATCGATTCGGTGAAATGCATTTGAAGATACGATATCTGTTTTCAATTGCATCGAAGCCAGCATACTTTGATCCAATTGCGGATTCTCTGGCACTGAGGATTGGTATTTCATTCCTTCGAAACGCAAATATCCATCCGTAGTCACTTTGTATTTTGAGGGCCTTTTGATTGAAATTGAAGCTTCTGTGTTTTCACGATAGTCACGAGGCAAAGTCATTTGAGATTGCGCATGCGCAAAACTAGCCCCACTTACGTGGAAAATGGGCAACATCAAAAATAGAGCTATAATTCGATTTTTTCTATCCATAAAAGGTTCCAGAGTAAAATCGTTTTTCCCCTGTAATGTCAATCAATTGATGCGACACGATATGTGCTGCAATAGGGGGCACTTTTACAGTTGATGGTTTTGAAAAAACGATAACACTCCTCCTAAAAAAAATATAAAGTGAGCGGATATCCAATGTTACTTTATCGCATTTGGGGGAACAGTGCAGAGAATTCAATCAGTTACAGACCTTCTTCAGATCATGTGGTCAGACTATTGCGACCTCAATCCAGCTGCTCGCAGGATTTACGACCTGCTCACTGGTCAAGGCGAGGTCGTTCTAAACGATCATATCGCTCTTAGGACCTTAAACCACCCCCGCTTGGGAATTGATAACTTAGGTCATTGTTTTGAAAAATTTGGCTATAAAAAAATGGATAAGGAATATTTCTTTAAAAACAAGAAGTTATATGCACGCCATTGGCAGCATGAAAACGACAGCCTTCCTAAGATATTTATTAGCGAGTTAGAGCTAGAAAACGTCTCTGCCTATGCTAGGGAAACCTTGAACAAATTGGTTGAGCAAATTCCTGATTCCTTTTTAAAGTCGGACCAATACCCTTTTGGAGGCAGACCCTGGAAAGTCGATTACGCGACTTTTTTAAAGCTGGCTGAGGAAAGCGAATATGCAAGTTGGTTTGCTGCTTGGGGATTTCGCCCAAATCATTTTACGGTGAACATCAATGCGCTGAAAAATTACCAAGATATTTTAAAGTTAAATTCATTTATCGAGTCCAATGGCTTTGTGTTGAACTCTTCTGGCGGAGTCGTCAAAGGAACGCCCGAACAATATTTAGAACAAAGCTCTACCATGGCCAACGAGATCACATGTCAGTTCTCGGACCAATCCGCAAACATTCCGGGTTGTTATTATGAATTTGCGAAACGCTACAAAATGAACGACGGCAAATTTTATCAAGGATTTGTTGCCGCTTCTGCTGATAAGATTTTCGAAAGTACAAATCGAATTAAGTCTTAGCGGAACCTGTTAGCCTGCTTTTCGAATTTGTTCTTGCGTTTGCTGATCGGGCTTTTCATTTTTCCAATGCTTGTGACTTTCTAAAAATATCTTCACAAGAGCCTGATCAAATTGAGTGCCGGCATACTGTTGAAGCTCTTTGTAAATGACTTCAATTGGCAAACCCTTTCGGTAAGCCCGATCACTGCCCATTGCATCCAAGGTATCGACAACTAAAATCACCCTTGATAAAACTGGAATTTCTTCCCCGCACAATTTGTCGGGATATCCTTTTCCATCCAGTCTTTCGTGGTGACCGCGAACCACCGGAAGCACTTGACGAAAGAATTCACTGTGAGCCAGTGGCTTGACGATGTCCTCTGACATCTCCGCATGGTCCTTCATTTTATTGTACTCGTCCTCGGTCAGTTTGCCCGGTTTGTGGACGATTTGAGCGCCAACTCCAATTTTACCAACATCATGCAAAATACCCGAGAACTCAGCTACCTTTTGCTGATACTCAGAAAGACCTGCATATTTCGCCAACAGCCGAGAGTATTCACCAACACGTAAACAATGATGATAGGTCTCAACATCCGCTTTTTTAAGGGATTCCATAATGGCAGCAACCGAGCCATAGGCCCAAGCTGGAATGTCACCCCATACTAACTGCAAATTGGGTTTCTTTAGAGCTGCTGACAAATTGCCTCCCCCACCGAAGTCCGTCCTATAATTATCGGCCGAACCTATTTTTGTCTCAAGCGGAGTCGGATTTTTATTTCAGGTTTATTCAGAACATAAGATTAATGTCTCATTCTAAAACGAAATGAGTTCAATTTCGTGAATCATTTTGAGACAGTTCTATTTTTTAGTGTCCAGGGCCTTCGCTGTACTTAAAAATTTATTTTGTTGAGCAATCTCCAGCGCTGTTTTGCCTAGGGTATTCTTACTTTTTCCACTTAACCCCTTGGCCACAAGAACCTTGGCAAATTTTGGTGAACCCATGCGAGCTGCTTCATGCAGAGCTGACTCCCCGTCAGCATTTTGAATTTTCAGAATTTTTGGATTGGTTCTGATCAGCAAATCTGCAATCTTGTCCGAATCCACTCTTGCACATTCAAACAAAAGACTTTCTTTCTTTTCACCGTAAACTTGGAGCAAGTCCGCTTTTGCCGAGACTAATATTTGACTGAGCTCTATCGAGTTCGCAGACACTGCATATAAAAGTGCGGTATTTCCTGCAGCATCTTTCAAATTGACGTTTGCTTTAGCTTTTATCAACTCTTTCACGATGTCAGCGCGAGAATCTGCGGTCGCTTTGATCAAAGCGGTCTCCCCGTTTTCATCTTGGGCATTCACGTCAACCTTTGCCTTGATGGCTTTTTTCAATTTTTCTAAATCTCCATCAGTGGCCGCTTGAAGAACTGTATTTCCCGCAGCTTTTACGACAGGTGCGACTTTAGAACTGCCTCTAGAATTGGGTGCGATGATATCTGCGTTGGCAGAAGTCATTCCCGCGATTTGAGAAATGGCCACAACTAACAACGATAAAATAACGATAATGACTATTTGTCTCATGGAGCTTTTGCCTCAATTTTAGGTGGCGCACTCGCCGCTACCGCCGGCGCAGTTTTCTGTTTTTCTTTAAGTAGGCTTGCATTGTCAAAAGTAATGAATTTCTCGGGAGCGTAATTAATTTCTTTTTTGCCATCAAATTTTGAAAATAGCTTCACCACATCTTGTCGAATATGGCCTCGGGCATCTCTTTGATCTGCCTTCGTGCCATTAGTTCCATAGATATATCCAAAATAAACATCGCCCTGCTCGGTCGATGCCAAACCAGCTAACGCAATCGAAGGATTCACGGTCCCAGTTTTCGCGATCAAGGCATCCGAAGTTGATTCAGATGAATAGATACCACTAACAGTACTTGGTTCACCTTCATTGTCGCGACCTGCTACCGCCATCACATCTTCTAATTTACTTTTCTGATTGATCATTTCTGAATTCAACCCACCTACGACAGCAATAATAGCCTGACAGCTAGCCTCGTTGTAGGCAAAGCTACCATCGGCATAATCATATCGATCGCCCGAACCATTTAAAAAACGAATTTGCTCTTCTTTTAATGACAATTTCTTTCCAATAAACTTTTGAAATTCAGTGGCACCGCCTAAAGCTTCAAAAATAATATTCGCCGCGTAGTTATTTGAGCTTCGGTTCATTTCTTTCAACATCGACTCAAGATTCACTGATTGACTAGAAAAATGTCGTGCCGACGAAGAACTAAAACCAGAGTCTTTTTTGAAATCCTCTTTAGCCATAAATGAAATGTCATCGACTTTCAACTTCAGCTCAATTGGCAATTCCATCTCATTGATTTTTTTTGCTCGTACCCTTGTCGATGAATACAGTCCATTGATTCTATCGACAACCAGTCGAACCTGACTTTGAACTAGATTCGGCGTGGGATAACTTGTATTGTAATGACCTGCTGCCGTCGATTGCTCTCGAGTGCTCGCCAAAAACTTGAAATCTTCATCAAAAGTCATCTTACGAATATGAAAAACACCAAGTTTATTGAGCTCACTCACTAGAAACTGAAGTTGTTCTCGATTATAAAATGGATCGTTTCCGCCCTCTAAGTGCAGGTCAGCAATACCTTTTCCAACCGGCAAAACATGAACTTTAGTTTCATAGCGATAGTTTAACCCTAAAACCGAAGTGGCCCAAAAAGTAGTCATCACTTTAGATACAGAAGCGATTTCATAACGTTTGGTGGTATTGACACCTTGAATGACTTCACCTTTTTTATCCAAAAGGTAACATGAGGCTTTAACCTTAGTCGCATGAGCCATGTCCAATGAAGTTAAGCTCACCAAAGTGGCGCTGGCTAAAATAGCAAGTCGCGTGGTGTTTTTGATTTGTTTCATACTGACTTTACTCCTCACGTTCCACTTTTCTTTAATTAAAATGATCCATCTGCGAATTCACCGGTCCACGACTATCCATCTGCAGGTCTTTAACTCCGCCATTTGGAGGAAATATTCCCATCCAAGTTGTCAGATACATTTTTTTTACAATTTTTTGATTTAAAAGATCTATGGCTGACCACACACCGTCTGCACTTCGAAGCAATTGCAACGAAAGATCTCGATATTTAGCTTGCCGCAAATTTTCAACCACAGAAATTTTGAGATCAATCTGATTTGGGTCAGCTGTTAATCTTAACTTTCCTAAAAAGGCCGGAGTCTCTTTAATTCCAATCATCACCTGACTGTCGACCAAATTCTCGACCGAAAAAACGCGCAAGATACTACGGTAAAATTGATCTTTATAGTCTGCTTTTTCAATGACCAAAGCTAAAACTTCACTTTGTTCGGACAACAAAATTGAAGTCCGAATAAAATCATTTTTGGCCATGTCGTTGCCAACCCACAAGAAAGGTTGCATGGCATGTTCATTTCTCATCTCTGATATAAATCTATCCTGTTCAGCATCAAACCTTGCTGTCATTTCACCGCTATCAATATATTGTCCCGCCTGATCGAACCTAAGATTGTGAATTTTAAGCAATCTCATCATTCTTGCTTTTCGTGAAGAATGATCACTTTGACTGGAGTCACCAGCGCCCGCGCCGGATCCGACTCGAACTGGCTTCATGTCAGCGCGTTGCAGGGAACCCGCCTCTGCCTGCCTAAGGCCCAAAGCCAACGGCAACAAAAAAAGAATCGATAAAATAGAAAGGTGGCCAAGTTTATTCATGCTGAGGCCTGTTGAGCACGGAACATGCCTTAGAAAATTCAGGTGGCAGTCACTCAAAATGAAGCACGTGGCTTTCTAGATGTTAAACTTTTTTACACAATCCACTTTTGCGCCGCTTAAGCCTTCAAGTGATACTTGATGTTGGTGATAACTTTCTTTCGATTAAACCCTAGGGCGGCCCTGATAAAAACCGCGGTGTGATTGTGGAGCAAAGTATGCCACCACTTATGGGTCACAAATTCTGGAATTAAAATCGTCACCAATTGCTGCGAAGACTTTTCCTCACACTCATTGATATAACTAATCAACGGCTCTACTACCGACCGATAAGGCGATTCTAGAACGATCAAGGGAACCCCTGGTAGCCACTTTTCCCATTGTTCCTTCATTCTGCCTGTTGCCGCCGAATCTAACTCGACATAACAACCCCGAACATCTTTAGAAATGGATAGAGCGTATTCGGCGGCTTCAATTACACCTTGGTGCACGGTGGACACCGGGATCACCACCAAGCTTTCCAAGCGCTTCAATGGCCTAGGTTCTTTGCCGTCCAAATTTAACTCTTCGGCAACACAGACATAGTGATGATGAACTTGTTTGCAAATATAAACATAAAGCGGAATGGCGATTATCACCATCCAAGCTCCTGCCATAAATTTGGTGATGGCAATGTCCATCAAGACGACAAAAGTCACAAGGGCCCCAAGTCCATTTGTGAGCATGGATCGAACCCAATGCTTTTCACGGTGACGAAGATGGTGAAAAACCATTCCCCCTTGAGACAAAGTAAAAGACAAGAAAACGCCAACTGCATAAAGAGGTAACAAATGGAAGGTTTCAGCATTGAAAAGATAAACTAAAATCCAAGCCACAACACTTAATCCTAAAATTCCGTTTGAGAAAACCAACCGATCACCAACTGATGCCAATTGCCTAGGAACAAACCGATCTTTTGCCAATAGCGAAGCCAAACGTGGAAAATCCGCATAGCAAGTATTAGCTGCCAAAAACAAAATCGACGCCGTTGATGCCTGCAAAAAGTAATACATCCAAGTGTCTTTAAAAACAGCACGACCTAGTAATGAAATTAAGGTTTCATTTTCGTGAGGCACGATTCCAAACCCGTGAGCCAACAAGGTAATTCCTACGAACATGGATCCCAGAATTATCGACATCCACATCAAGGTGATCTTGGCATTTTTTTGTTGAGGCTTTTGAAACACAGGGATGCCATTGGAGATAGCTTCAACACCAGTCAAAGCTGCGCATCCCGAAGCGAACGCACGTAAAATTAAGAAAATTGGAATTGCCCCTAACTGTGCATTAGCAACTTCTGGATTCACTGGAGGCAAATCAATTCCTTGATAAAGATTAAAGGCACCTTTTCCAATAAGAATAAAAATCGATAAAATAAAAAAGTAAGTTGGAAAGGCAAAAAAGGTTGCGGACTCGCTGATCCCCCGAAGATTCAGCAAAGTGATCACCGTCATGACTGCCGTGACGATGTACATTTTGTAAGGAATCACTTCCGGAAACGCCGAAGTGATGTTTTCAACTCCAGCTGCCGCAGATACAGAAACCGTCAAAATATAACCCAACATCAAGGATGCACCCGCAACCAAGCCGGCATTTTGTCCCAAGTTTTCCTTAGCGACTGTGTAGGCTCCACCGCCACCTGGATAAGCATCAATGGTTTGGTTGTAAGACAAAGTTAAAATAAAAAGTAAAATACAAATTCCGAATGCAATCGGAATGGACCAAATTGCGGCTGAAACTGAAAATGCTGCCAGAACAAAAAGAATCGAATCCGTTGCGTACGCCACTGATGAAAGTGCATCTGAAGACAATGTCGAAAGTGCTTTCCATTTCGGTATGTGGGTGTGATGGTCCGCTTGAAAATTCGAAAGTGGTTTACCAAGAATCAACGTTTTTAATTCACGGAACATGAAAAGGCTCCAGTAATTGGGGTGAGCACGCACAAGTAGTCTTAAAACTTAAGCCCGATGATGCGGCCAAATTAACTATAAATCAAACCATGACAATGCTGCGTATTATGGAAACTTCGGCCCTACTTTTGCCTACTTATAGGGCTTTTCAGGCCTAAACTAGCGAAACGTTCTCAATAAAGATCACCATTTTCTCAGTTTCAGACACATTTGTCGTGAAATCATGACAAGTCTCCACATATCTCCTGACCCGAATCCCTTAAGCTGAAAGTGTGAAAAGGGAGTCAAAATGAAAACGGTACTTCTAGTCGACGATAGCAAAGTGATCGTCAACTGGTTAGAGACAATTCTAAGTCAGGATTTCAAGGTGGTGGAAAAATCCACCAACGGAATCGATGGAATTGAAGCCTACAAAAAACACTCTCCCGACGTTGTTTTGCTTGATATCACAATGCCCAACTGTAGCGGCAAAGAATGCCTACAAGAAATTATGTCCTTTGATCCAAAGGCAACTGTCATCATGGTTTCTGGAATTGGCGACGAAGGCACCGTGAACGAATGCCTGCAACTGGGGGCAAAGGCTTTCTTTAAAAAGAATCTTTTATCCAAAGCAAATCCTGAAACCTCGCAGCTTTTAATTGAAGCTATTCGATCTGTTTTGAGCACGCAGACTTCCCCTGAAAATTCAGAAATAAAGGTGGCTGCATGAGTACCACCACTTGCGCTCGCATCGATCTCAACCACAGCTGCGTTCAATACTCGAACTCAGTCAAACAGGCCTTAGGCGACTTATTAGCCTTTCAGTTCGAAAGCTCAACTGCGGTCGAATCCGTTCGGCAACTAGATCCAAAAGACAATTTGTATTTTTCGATTTTGTTCACCGGTCAAACTTATGGTGAATTTTTAATCTCTCTTGATAAAAAAATGGCCCTTACAGTTTTAGGACATCAGGTCTCTGCTGAAAATATGGATAAAATCTATTTTCAAAATCGAGATGAAATAATTGATTCACTGAAAGAGATCATCAACATCGCAGCGGCGACCACCCTGTCTGATCTTAAATCTTACTATCCCGACCTTTCCATTACTCCACCACGCGCCATCGAAGGTGCCTTGTTGCTATCAAGTTATGATATCAAGCGAGTCCGTTTGAATTCACCTAATGGATCCCTCAGCTGCTTAATCTATTTAGACCACATGAGATTGGATGTTGCCGATACGATTGAAAAACAGGATTCACAAATCAAAGTGGAAAAGGCAAAACAAGAAGAGCTTCGCCAGGTGAACAAAGCCAAGGGTGAATTTTTGGCCAATATGAGCCATGAATTGCGAACACCATTAAACGGAATGATCGGAATGCTCGAGGTTCTAAAGACCACCAATCTGAACGAAACCCAAAAAGTCCAATTTGATGTGGTCTATCGCTCGGGTGAGTTCTTACTAAGTCTGATCACGGACATATTGGAATTTTCCCGAATCGATGCGGGGAAATTGGACATAGACCCTAAACCTTTTCATTTACGCGAGTGTGTTGAGACAATCGCCGAGAGTCTTGCCATCATGGTGTTCAATAAAGGTCTTGAATTCAACGTCCTGATTAGCCCAGAATTGGATGGTTCATACATTGGTGACAAGACCAGATTGAAACAAATTTTAATCAATTTAATTGGAAATGCCGTCAAATTTACGCCGACGGGTTCTGTGACACTTATGTGTGAACCCAATTCAGTTGGACAAGTTAATTTTCGAGTGCTTGATACCGGCGTTGGCATTCCGGAAGCGAAATTGGACTCTATTTTTGAATCATTTTCTCAAGCCGACACCACCGACAATCGTAAATATGGCGGAGCTGGTCTTGGACTCACGATTTCAAAAAAATTAGCCGAAGCTATGGGCGGCAAATTGACGGTGC
>CAZDHC010000048.1:0-22654 GCA_964505225.1 uncultured Bdellovibrio sp.
GCGAGCACGTTGACGCGCTGACGCGCGACGCTCAATCCGCTGGCGATGATTTCAAGTATGGCTCGCACGATTCCTAAAATTATAAATGATCCTGAAAAACTACAAGATCGATTAGAGAAAATAGCCAAGGCCACCGAGCGTATTGAAAAAATTGTGACCGGTTTAAGAAAATTTTCGCGTGCCGCTGATGGAAGTGAAATGTCAGGCCATGAAATTTCAAAGCTGGTCGGTGAAGCGATGCTGTTAACGGAAATTAAGGCCAAAAGATTTTCGACTGTGGTTCACATGGATATGCAAAGCAAGTCCCAGATTTTTTGTAATGAAGTTGAAATTGAACAGGTTTTAATTAACCTAGTGAACAACGCCATTGATGCCGTACAGGACTTTTCAAAAAAATGGGTCAAAGTTCAGGTTTACGACGAAAACAATCAGGTGGTCATCCGAGTGTCTGATGCAGGTTTGGGTATCCCTGAGGCTGTTCGTGCAAAATTGTTTGATCCTTTTTTTACAACCAAAAAAGTGGGCGATGGCACAGGCCTTGGTTTGTCGATCTCAAAAGGGATTTTAGATGAGCATAAAGCAACGATTGAAGTGTTGCCAAATATGTCCAATACTGTATTTGAAATTCGATTTCCAATTTATTTAAATAAGACCGAGGAGGTCAAAAATGTCGCTTAAAGTTGTTTTCTTAGACGACGAGCCGATTTTGTGTGAATGTTTCAGTGACGAGTTTTCGTCAGCGAACGTGGAAATCACCACCTATTCAGATGTGAATAAAGCAATTGAAGCGGTGACGGCGAATCCACCGGATTTAGTATTCTTAGACTACCGGATGCCAACCCTTACCGGCGATTTAGCCGCGAAAAAAATGCCAGACACTGTGCCGAAGTTTTTGGTAACGGGTGAGTTGGATTTAAAGACGGACTATCCATTTGTAGAAATTTTGAAAAAGCCATTTCAATACGAAAAGATTCAAGAAATTATAGATAAAGCCTTAAGTCAAAAGTGAGCGGGAGAGTTGGCTTAGGCCAACTATTACCGCTTTGAAGCAGTTAATTCTTTCCATTGAGCCATCAGCTGGTTGATTTCAAATCTGGCTGTTTTAGCTAAATCTTCTTTGCCATTGGCTTTTAAAAAATCTTCTAAATCTGTGAACTGATAAATCAACATTTTAATGCTTCTTCGCAACACCTTTAGAACATTGTGTTGGCGAAGAGCCGCCATCGTATACCCAATAATGGATTCTTTTTTGAAAGGTTTTTCGACCGCAGCAAAGATTCCTTGTTCTACGGCTTCTATCAAGGCTTCGCTGGTGACGAAACCTGAAACGATGATAACCGGAACGTCGGGATTAAATGAGCGAAGGTTTTTTAGCATTTCAATACCAGTCATTTCTGGCATTTTTAGATCTGTAAAAACTAAATCAGGTGGATTCTTTTTTGCGGTTTCAATGAGCTCTTTTGGATTTAAGAAAGTTTTAATCTCAAGGCCAGCTTCTTCTAGTAAATCTCCAAGAGCATCTAAAATAATCTGCTCATCATCGGCGATGTAGGCAAGGCCTTTGCTGCTAGCAGATTTTGCAGGCTGCGGGGCCGGTTGTGCAACAGGCTTTGCCACTGGAGCAGTTGGTGTGCTTAGGGCGGCAACTGGAGGGGCTGCGGGAGCAGGCGCTGAAGCTGGTTTTCCTTGACCCGGAAGGACATATTCAAAGGAAACTTTTTCGCCCGAAAGTAGTCTTCTAGAGGCGTCGACACCGCTTAAGAAAAAGCTGATTTCATCACTGGTTAAGGTGGGCTTTGTTTTTACGCTGGCTAGAATGTTTTCTAATGAATGCATATGGGACTGAAGCGCCAAAAGCCCCAGCATTCCGCTGCCACCTTTAAGGCTATGAAATACTCGGAAAATCGCATCATACATCGAGGGGAAGTCGCCGCCTTTGTCGATGGCAAGAAGGCTGGTTTCAGCTTGATCTAAAAGTTCTAAAGATTCAGTTGTAAATTCAAAAATATCATTTGCAGAAAAATCCATGCTGCCTCTTTGCTTTTAATTTCGCTTTTAAAAAAGTAACTAAAATGACTTAAACAATTCGGTTTAATATTGAATATTCTGATATGACTAGAACAGACTTAAAATAAAATTAATTTCAAACTGGACTATCGTCAAAACGCAGCGAATTAACTCGACTATACCTGCGAATATCTTAACAAATTTTATTTAGACTAAATTTGTTTGTTCCCGATAGTCTATGTCTATATGGCAAATCCAAAAAGAGATCCTGCTGTTGATGAATTCATCGCAGAAGGAAAAGAAATTTTAGAGCGAGTTGGTCGATCCTTGCAATTGATCGAACGAAATCAAGGTGTCACCACAAAGGATGAAGTCAGCGCACTTTATCGAGATATGCATACGTTAAAGGGTACAGCTCAGCTATTTGGTTATAAGCCGATCGGTATGGTCGCTCACACCATGGAAGCCAGTCTTGATCCCATTCGTAAATTGGGTGGGGCAATTCCGTTAAGATTGATTGAAGCATGCATAAAAAACGTCGATCTTTTGGATCGAATGTTGAAGGCGGTGGATCAAGATATCCCACTTCCAGAGCAGTCAGATGAAATGACCAGAGCCATTTCAGAATTAACAGAGGCCGCGACTTCGGTTTTCAATGCGGAAATCAATCTTGCCAAAGATGTTCGGGTTCCCGCGGAGTCTGTTGCAACTTCAAATTCTTCTCAATCTGCGGCCTCTCCTGCGGCGCCGGCAGCTCCAGCTCCGACTGTGAAGTCTGTGGTTGTTGAAGCACAACCTGCGGTTAAATTAGTGGAGCCAGCTATGTCAACTGCTCAGCCTTCTTCTTCAGTGAGTTCATTGCCTCCGGCGGATATCACAGCCTCGGAAGTGTCAGCCTCAGCACCTGCTGGTGGTTCCATCCCGACGACCGGCGGTGCCGAATCGACAATTCGGGTTCATGTTTCTTTGTTGGATCGAGTTTTAAATCTTGTTGGCGAATTGGTTTTAGTTCGAAACCAAGTCGTACAAAGACAACAGCAAATCGATGATCCAGAGTTTTCAGCAGTGAGTAAAGTTTTAGATGTGGTCACCAGTGATTTGCAAAGCGAAGTGATGAAGACCAGGATGCAGCCGGTGGAAACAGTGCTGGGTAAGTTTCATCGTTTAACCCGAGAAATTGCTAAAGATTTGGGTAAGCGCATCGATTTGACTTTAGAGGGTAGTGAAACCGAGTTGGATCGAAGTCTTCTAGAGGCAGTTAAAGACCCGTTGACTCATATTGTGCGAAATTCCTGCGATCATGGAATTGAAACTATCGAGGAGCGAAAAAAAGCAGGAAAACCAGAGACAGGTCACTTGCTCATCCGATCTTTTCACGAAGGTGGTCAGGTCGTTATTGAAATTTCAGATGACGGAAAAGGGTTAAATCGTAAGCGAATTGCGGCCAAGGCAATCGAAAAAGGGATTTTGACTCAAGATCAGTTGGTTAAAATGTCAGACAAAGAAATTTGTGAACTGATATTTGCACCAGGATTTTCGACTGCTGAAAAAGTCACTTCTGTTTCTGGACGAGGAGTTGGAATGGACGTGGTCAAAACCAATATTGAAAAAATTGGTGGCAGCGTTCAATTGTCCAGCGTTGAAGGCAAGGGAACATCCTTGCAATTGCGCATTCCATTGACCTTGGCAATTGTGCCAGCACTGTTGGTGAAAAGTTTAAAAGATAAATTTGCGATTCCCCAAGTCAAATTAGTAGAGTTGGTTCGAGTCGACAGCGAATCCCGGCAAGGGCAAATTGAATACCTCCAGGGGCGCGCGATGTATCGACTGCGCGGAAGCCTTTTGCCGCTCTTAGATTTGTGTGAAATCACCGGCGAGCCTAAGCGGGAAAACTATGATTCGGGATGTTTTATCGTCGTTTTAAATGCGGATGGCGAACGTTACGGTCTAATCGTGAATGAGATTTTAGACACCGCCGATATCGTGGTGAAGCCGATGAGCAACTTCCTGAAAAATTTGAATGTTTATTCGGGTGCGACGATTTTAGGTGATGGTTCAGTGGCTTTGATCTTAGACGTGATGGGCACTGGCGAGTACGGAAAAGTCTTGGGCAAAAAAGCTCAGAATGATGACAAAGAACTTTTTGCTCGTGGTGAAAAGCGTGGTGTGGCCCTGGATATTCAAGAATTTCTATTCTTCGATTTGGGTACGGATTCGACGCATTCCATTCCACTTTGTCTGGTTCAGCGACTTGAAGAGTTTGATGAAAAAGTCATCGAGTTTTCGGGACAGCAGCGAGTGGCAAGATATCGGGGAGCGCTTCTTCCGATTATTAGCTTAAAAGAAGCCTTGGGTTATCCCAATGATCCATCTAAAAAAGGTCACGACCGTGTTCCGGTCATTGTGATTCAGCGTTCTGGATTAAGCTTTGGTCTTGAGGTTGATGACATTTTGGATGTCGCAACTATTGATGGGGCGATCGACGATTCGATTCGGGACCGGGTCGGAATTCTGGGTAACATCGTTCATGATGAAAAAGTCATCGTGGTTGTAGATGGTTTAGGGGTGATTGAGCGAATGACGCCTCAATTGCGAAAAGGTGCCGCAGGTGATGCTAAATCTGGAGCTGGTGCGGTCATTGAAGCCAGTGGTGGTTTGGATGAAGTGAAAAATCGTCTTCGCGATATGAAGCTTAAAAAAGTTCGAGTTCTATATGCGGAAGATGTCGCATTTTTTAGAAAGCACGTTTCAAAAGTGTTGAATGGTGCGGGCATTGATGTGACCACAGTCGAAGACGGCCAAAAAGCGATCGAGGAACTTGAGGCAGCTCCTGAAGGACAATACAATTTGGTGCTTTCTGATATCGAAATGCCACGAATGACAGGGTTAGAGCTGGCAGCCGCCATCAAAAAAGTAGAAAAGCTTCGAAATATTCCTTTGATTGCTTTGACAACAAGGTTTCGTGACAGCGACGTTGCGGCAGGAAAAGCGGCCGGTTTTGATATTTATTTAGAGAAATTAAATCCAGAAAAGTTAATGGAAGCGGTTCGCACTTTGATGGGTGATAAAAATATTGGAAAGGATTTAGGAACATGAGTGGTCCAAATCAGACAAAACAGTTTTCAACATTCTATGTGGCGGATCGACTGTATGGGATTGATGTGATGCGGGTCCAAGAGGTGACAAGGGCTTTGCCTTTGACTCAAGTTCCTTTGGCGCCAAAGTTCGTCCACGGATTGATCAATCTTCGCGGACAAATTTCAACAGCCATTGGTCTGCGAGAGCTTTTTGAAATTAAAGGTGTTCAGCAAGAAAATCCCATGAATGTGGTTTGTAAGCTGGACGAGGTTTTGGTTTCTTTTTTTGTCGATCGAATTGGTGATGTGATGGAGCTTGAAGAAAAAGATTTTGAGCCAGCTCCCGAAACAATTCCCTTTGAAATCCGTCGGTTTATTGAAGGTGTTTACAAAGTTCCTGGAGCTTTGCTGAGTGTGGTGGACGTGGACCGGGTCTCGGAATTTTTTGCGAAAAATCAAAATCACGGCCTAAACAACAATACAAATAATATTAATATTTAATTTAAACAAATAAGGGGAAATTTATGTCATTAGAAACAAATCGAAGTTCAAAGGGGAATGTGGATCCGGTCGTTCTGCAGCAACTATTGGAGAATGCGCCAATCAATGTCATGCTAGCGAACTTAGATGGAACAATTATTTATTTGAATCAAAAAAGTAAAGACACATTAAAGTCCATCGAAAAACTTTTACCCGTGCCAGTGGATCAAATCGTGGGCGGAAGCTATGACGTATTTCATAAAAATCCTTCTTCGCAGAAACGCCTACTTGCAAATGAGCGAAATCTTCCGCATCGCGCGATTATTCAGTTGGGGCCCGAAAAATTGGATCTTTTGGTCACAGCAGTTGTGGATGGAGCTGGTAAATATATTGGTCCTATGGTGACTTGGGAAGTGGTAACTGAAAAAATCAAGCTTGAAAATGAAGTGTCGCGAATTCAGTCGATGATGGATTTCATGCCGATCAATGCCATGACTTGTGGGCTGGATTTCGTTATTGATTACATGAATCCAAAAAGCAAAGAAACACTAAAGTCGATTGAAAAGCTTTTGCCAGTAACTGCAGATAAAGCGGTCGGCAGTTCCATCGATATCTTTCACAAATCGCCTGATAAGCAAAGAAGATTATTGGCAGATCATCGCAACCTTCCTTACCGAGCGAAAATCAAGTTGGGTGAAGAGATCTTAGATCTGCAAGTTTCTCCAATGTTCGATAAAGACAAAAAATACATTGGGCCAATGGTGACATGGGCTGTAATCACTCAACAGGTAGCGCTTTCTAATTCACTTGAGGAAACGGCAAATCAGCTAGCGGCTGCTTCGGAAGAACTTTCTTCAGTTGCGTCGGGCATGACAAAAAATGCAAGTTTGACTTCTGAAAAGTCTAACACGGCGGCGGCGAACTCTGAGGAGGTTTCTAAGGGTGTTCAAACAGTTGCGACCAACACCGAAGAGATGGTGGCTTCCATCAAAGAAATTTCTAAATCTTCAAGTGAAGCTGCAGGAATTTCTAAGGACGCATTGAGAAAGGCGAATGAAACCAATGCGACCATCACTCAGTTGGGTGATGCCAGCCAAGAAATTGGAAATGTCATTAAGGTGATTTCTTCAATTGCTCAGCAAACCAATCTGTTGGCGCTAAATGCGACGATCGAGGCAGCCCGAGCTGGAGACGCAGGAAAAGGTTTCGCGGTTGTTGCCAATGAAGTTAAAGAGTTGGCTAAGCAAACTGCAAAAGCCACTGAGGACATCACAAATAAAATCGCAGGAATTCAGGACAGTTCAAAAGGAGCTGTGGGTGCAATTCAAGGTATCAGTAAGGTTATTGAACAGATCAATGGAATTTCAATGACAATCGCTGCCGCCGTTGAAGAGCAAACTGCGACCACAAATGAAGTCAGTCGCGTTATGCAGGAATCTAGTTCTGCTGTAGAAGGAATCACTCAGATCGTTAGATCAGTGGCTCAGGCTGCAAATGAAAGTGCGACTGGTGCGGGTCAAACGTTAGAAGCAGCAAGAGGACTTTCTTCAATCGCTGCAACTTTACGTGAACTTGTAAAAAAGACTCAAGTGTAATTGAGGTAAAATGAGAGTTTTAGTTGTTGATGATTCAGTTGTGTTTCGCTCGCAAATCAAGGCAGCTCTGGAAGGGGTTGCCGGGGTGGAAGTTGTGGGCGTTGCCAACAATGGAAAGATTGCGCTGCAAAAGTTGGCGCAATCTTCAGTGGATTTGATTACTTTAGATATGGAAATGCCCGAGATGGGTGGTATTGAAACCATTAAAGAAATCAAAAAAGCTAAATTTCCAGTGCGAATCATCGTTTTTTCGGCTCACACCACTCGGGGGTCTGAAGCGGCACTGGAAGCTTTGACCGCCGGAGCGGATGACTTTGTCGCGAAACCCGCGGGCGAAGATCTGAACTACGAAAACGCCGCATCTAAAATTCGTGAAGAGTTGATTCCTAAGATCACTCAATTTTTTCCAAATGAAAAAAAGGCAAGCCCTGCGCCATCTCCGACGATTGCGGCAAGGCCAGCGCTTCCGACTTTTTCCGCTCGAGATTTGGCAACCTTTCGACCGTCCGTCATTGTAATTGGTTCTTCTACCGGGGGACCTCCGGCTTTGGAAAAAGTATTAAAAGAATTTTCACTTCCGTATCAGTTGCCGATTTTAATTGTACAGCACATGCCGCCGGTGTTTACAGCTTCATTGGCAAAACGCCTACAAGAAACGACCGGTATGCCAGCCTGTGAAGCGACAGATATGATGGAAATTAAAAATAATCACATTTATGTTGCGCCTGGTGATTATCATATGAGCGTCAAAAAAGCTGGCGAGAAAAAGTTTCTAGCATTGGATCAATCGCCGCAAAGAAATTCGGTGCGCCCGGCTGTGGATATTTTATTTGAGTCAGCCGCGGAACATTATGGATATAGAACCATGGGTGTTGTGTTGACCGGAATGGGCGAGGATGGATTGATAGGTGCCCGCGCTATTAAAGAAAAAGGTGGCGGCGTGATGATTCAAAATAAAGAAAGTTGTGTTGTGTTTGGAATGCCGGGGGCAATTTTTGCTGCAGGTTTTCAAGATGGAATGGGTGACTTGGTTGAGATCAATACTCTGCTAAGGAAATACGGAGTTTAGACGGGAATTGTGGGTATGAAATTATTTGGTGAATATCTCGTTGAAAAAGAAATTATAAATAAAGATGCTTTGGTGAAAGCATTGATCCAGCAAATGAAAAGTATGCCTTCGCTGGCAGAAATTATTTTTGATCATCAGATGATGTCAACGGATCAGCTCATGGCCGTGTTTCGCTTGCAAACCCATCGCAAGATTGGTTTTGTCGAAGCCGCATTAGAGGCGGGATTTTGGACTGCGGAGCTTGGACAAAAAGTGGATGCGCAGTTGGCTCGCGTTCGAATTCCATTGGGTGAAATTTTAGTTAAAATGGGTGTGGCTTCCTTGCCGCAAATTAGTAAGGCATTAGATGAATTTTTAGGAGAAGCAAAAAGTCGCGAAGTGGTGACAGCGCCAATCGCTGCGACAGCTCCTGTTGTAGCGCCGGCTCCAGTTGAAGTTGCCGCGCCAGCTCCAGTCGTTGAAGCTGTGGTGCAGTCGGCACCTGCTGGTAGTTCTACTTTTTCGAACTTTTGTGATCTTTTTCGTGAAGACATGAAGGATTCTTTTTCCACAGTCGCGACACCATCCGCGGACGGCAATTTAAGCATGGAAAAATTAAAAACAGTGCGAGAATTTGTTCATGAATTTCGTGGAGGCGCAAGTCTATCTGAGATTCAGGAAGGCAGTCGGATTTTAAAAATTGCCGAAGAAATTTTAGAAAACTTAATTAAAAAGCAAACGGTCAAGCACGAGCCGGATGTGCTAACGAAATTGCAAAGCGTCTTTCCGCGGCTGTTTGATTTTCTATGGGCCTATCAATTGGCTCTACAAACTGCGGCCACAGAAGCTGAAGTTCTGGCAATGGAGCCAATCAGTAAAAATTTGCAAAATGTCAGCGACAGTCTAGAGCTCGTCAAATTCGATTTGGGAATGCCTTTGATTTAATTAGGAAAAGGAAAAAGAAATATGTCTACTGCTCTTACGATACTTTCAATTGATGACTCAAAGGCAGTCCATGCATTTTTGGATCGCTGTATGGCAGATTCAATGGTTAAGATGAATTTGATTCATGCAACAAATCCCAACGACGGAATTGAAATTTTAAAGAAACAATTGGCGGATATCAATTTGGTTCTATTGGATTGGGAGATGCCCGAAATGACCGGCCCAGAAGTTTTAGCAAAGGTCAGGTCTTTGGGAATCCAGACGCCGGTGATTATGTTGACCTCTAAAAATGCGCCCGAAGACATTGAGATGATGATCAATGCTGGGGCGTCCGAATATATTATGAAGCCATTCACTCCAGATATAGTGCTAGACAAAATCAAGTCAGTGCTGGGGCTTTAATTATGAAATCAAATCAATGTTTGGGTGTCATATGGGATTAAGTGAACAAAGACTAAAATATTTTGCTGATTTTATTCATAAGGAAATCGGTATTGTGTATTCGCCACAGGTGTATTTTCAACTGGAGCAGCGGTTAGAGAAAATCGCGGTTTATTTAGGATTGCAAACGGCGGATCAGGTTTATGATAAAGCTGTCACAGAAGGTATCACTGGTGATTTTAAACAGTATATGTTGGATATTGCCACCAACAATGAGACCTCATTTTTTCGTGATCCAAAAGTCTTCGAAGCGATTGAAAAACATCTATTGCCTGGCTTGCTAAAAGAAAATCCGAGGGCATTTAGCTTTAGAATTTGGTGTGCGGCGGCGAGCTTCGGGCAAGAGCCCTATTCGATCGCAATGCTGGTGCATGAATTTATGAAAAAAAATCCAGGCCACCCGCGCATCGAGATTTTGGCAACAGATGTGGCCGATCACGCTTTGAAGCGTTGCAAAGAAGCAAAGTACAATCAGATCGAAGTTCAGCGAGGATTGTCTGCGCCAAGATTGGTGCAGTACTTTAAGAACGACGGTGATGGGTATTGGTCGCTAAAGCCCGAGATTAAAAATTTGGTTGAATTTCGAAAGCAAAATCTATTGGATCCTTTTACTGGAATTGGTGCCTTCAATATTCTTTTGTGTCGTTATGTTTTGATTTATCAAAATACCGAGAAAAAGGCCGAGATCTTTCAAAGACTTGAGAAAGCAATTGCTCCAAGAGGTTTTTTAGTAATGGGAGCCAGTGAAAGTGCTTTTGGTTTGTCTAAGGTTTTAGATCAGGTCAGTTTTGACAACGCGATTGTCTATCAATTGAAGGCAAATGCCACTTAGCTTTTAACAAAGTGGGGCCGTATCTAAGCGGCCTTTTTTTGAGTTAAGGTCTTTGGCAGTTCGATGACGAACCGGGTGTTTTTGCACTGGTTGTCTAAATAGAATTTTCCTTGATGATTCTCGATAATGCCTTTGCTGATGCTTAGGCCCAATCCGGTCCCTTTTCCGACGCCTTTGGTGGTAAAAAACGGCTGCATCAGTTTTTTGCGGACGTGTTCTGGGATTCCTTTTCCGCTGTCAGTGATAGAAATTGTGATCTGATTTTCGCTCTCGGATATTTTGAGTTCAACCCATTTTTCATCAAAAGTTTCAATGGCATCGTGAGCATTGTTCAACAAGTTTAAGATGACTTGTCCTAGTTGTACTGCCCGGCAAGTCAACTCAAGGTTTTCGGGATAGTCGTGAACTTTTAAATGAACACCATTGGTTTGATAGCGAGTTTGGCACATAGCCAAGACTTCTTCGATGATGGGCTTTAATTTGGCTTTTTCAAAAGGATCGTTGTCTCCATTTCTGGAAAAAGTTTTCAAGCCATTGATGATCTTGGTGATCCTAATGATGGTCTGATCAACAGTTTCTAGTTCTTTAATAGCAGACTGTTTGCTTTCTTCAGTGCCGTCCAAAAGCTTTCGAATTTTTCGAGCCTTTGCGGAAATGATCGCAAGGGGGCTATTGATTTCATGAGCCACGCCGCAAGACATTTCCGCTAAAGATGCTAGCCGCGAAGACTCGACAATCTGATTTGATTTTTCATGGACCTCTTGTTCCAGGTTTTGATTCAAATTGGCAAGCTCGTTATTTTTGTGCCTTAAGTTGATGAAAATTTCATTTAAAGTGCTTCGAGCTTTTTCAAGGGAGGTTCCGATATCATTCAGTTCGTCACCTTCAGCCCAATCAAAAGCCATATTTAAGCGCTGGGCTTTTAGGCGATCGGCATGCAGTTTTAACCGCAAGACTTTTCCCAGGAAAACATACTTAATTATAAAAAAGGTGGTCAAGAGAGTGCTGAAAATTGTCAAAAGAGCATTTCTTAAAACCATGAAGAAAATCTTAGCTTTGGATTCTGCAAGTTCGGTTTCTGAAATGGTTAAGCTGACTCGTCCGATAAATCGATCTTGGTGATTGATGTCGGCTGTAATGACTAAGGTCTGGCTGGAGTTGAACTGCTCAATGGTCCAGTTGGGGGATTTAACATCAACAAAGTCTCGCTCTTTGCTGTCTACAACGTGAATGCGCCCTAAAAAATTCAATTTTAAGTATTTATCAATGATAGGCTGGGCATTTTCGGGCGAAAAATTCCATAGAGGTTCTTCAAATCCCGTCGCAACGGTGTGCAAATAGCCTTCGATGCGCTCTTTGAATTCGGCCTTGGACCCTTGAATATGACTTTTGAACTCAAAAATAGAGTGAATTGTTGTAGGAATCAAGACTCCAACGAAAACCACAGCTAAAAGTTTAAAAGTAATTGAAAGTCTTGTAATCGATTTCATTCAAGGTATCTATCGACAGAAATTGTCTGAATCATTACAATCTTATTGCAATATTAGTAAACGAAAATGTTACTATAAAAGGGTGTTTCGTATTAGAGCTTTAGGAGAGATTTGTATTAAAATGAGAAATCTTTTTAGCCGAATAATTATTTTACTGTTTTGTACGATTTCTGTGATTTCATTTGTCGCAATTGAGCCGTTGTTTGCAGACGAAGTTGTGATGGCGGCCGATCCCTGGTGTCCGTTTACCTGTGTTGCCGGCAGTGATCATGAAGGTCTACTGGTGGATGTTGCCAGAAAAGTTTTTGAAGGCACCGGTCACAAATTCAAGTACCAAACCTTAAATTGGGCCAGAGCTTTAGAAGAAACCAGAGATGGAAAGTTCAATGGAGTTTTAGGATCATTGAAAACCGATGCGCCTGATTTCACTTTTCCAGCTTCGAGTGTTGCCAATCAAGCTTCATGCTTTTATGTAAAAAAAGATAGCGTTTGGGTCTATAAAGGGGTCAACTCTTTAGAGTCTGTTTTCTTGGGGGCGGTTTTAGACTACACCTATGGTGATCCGGTAGATGCTTACATTGCGAGAGTGGCTAAAAACTCGAAACGATTGGATTTAGTTTCAGGTGTCGATGCCACTAAAAAACTTTTTTTAAAACTTTTAGACGGTCGAAATGATGTCGTCATCGAAGAAAAGTCAGTGGTGGACTATGTGCTATCGAACACTGCAGATCTAAAAAACGCCCAGGTCAAAGCAGTGGGTTGTCTAAAGGAATCTCCGCTTTTTGTTGCATTTTCTCCTAAAAATCCAAATTCAAAAAAATATGCGAAGTTGTTTGATCAAGAATTTAAAAAAATTAAGAGTTCGCCCCAGTGGGCAGAAATTTTGAAAAAGTACAATTTGAAGTAGAAGTGAAAGTGAAATGATTATGAACTTATGTCCTTATACCTGGGTTCGACAATTGATGGGCGAGGCAAAGCCGAATTCGGTTTTTGCGAGCTATTTGCGAGTCATCGTTCGACGGGATGGGGATACGAAGGTGGATGTATCGCTTCCGGCAAACAGTGCCAGATGGTTGATTGATTTGATCCCCGAAGATGTGATTGCAAAAATTCGCGAAGAAAAAATACCGATCGATGCCATTCAAGCGGATCTGGCGCGCAAAAAAGATTTGTATCCTACAAAAATTTTTCTATTGACCGAGCCCAATCGACAGGTCGAGGTCTGGCTCGAGTAGTAATGACCATTGGCCATTAGTCGAGCCTAGCTTGTTTCATAAAAAGACTGCGCTCCATTTATTTTCCGACTTTATTCAACCTTAACTGATTTGGACGTGTAGTCCTGTTCTTGAAGCGCCGATAGTTTTTGGCATGATACCTTCAGATATAAATCTTAAAGACCGCCGCATTGTCATTATCGATGATAGCCGAGCATTTACGGCCGGTCTGAAATCTTTAATTGTCGAGACTGGTGCAATTGTTGAATGTTTTCAAGATCCTGTCGCTGCCATTGAACCTCTTTTGTTAAATCCTCCTGATGTTTTGGTTTGCGATCTCGAGATGCCCTTGATGGATGGATTTGCAGTTGTTGAAAAATTGCGGCAGGAACGTGCGTTTGATGAAACTCCGATTTTAGTTCTAACTGGAAACGAAGATCCCGCTGTGATGTTGAAAACCATACAGATTGGGGCCGATTCTTTTGCCATTAAAGATTCTGTCCGAACTTCGTTTTTGCCTCAGCTGTTGGCGCTGTCGCGCCTTCGGGAGAATTATAAAAGTGCAAGTCGCGGTAGACAATTAGAGGCAGTGAAAGTTTTGATTGGAACTTACAAGCACGACTTTGGAAACTTACTGGCAGGTTTTGACGGCAAAATGCGCAGACTTGAGCGAACCGTTCCCCAACTGGCAACGGATGACTCTTTTTTGTGCTTAAAAGAACTTTTGAAAAGATTTGAAGACACTCTGATGAAGCTAAATGCTTTAAGAAAATACGAAGAAGAAAAGTATTCAGGTAAAACAAATATATTGAAGATTGGGTAGGTTATGTCAGAGATAAAGCAGGCGATCGAAGAAGCTAAGAAGAAATTGGCTCCAGAAATGGAAGGCCTGTCTGGGCTTACAATACTTTATCTTGATGATGAGAACCTGCTTTTGGATGTCATCAATGAGGTGGCCTTAGAGTATGGCTTTAAGGCTATTACGACGACTTCTCACGATGTTGCTTTGCAAAGTTTGGCTGAACAAAAAAACTCCATTGTTATGATCGTTTCGGATTTAAGAATGCCGACGATGGATGGGTATGCGTTTCGGCAAAAAACTTTGGAAATCGCTCCCGAGATCCCGTTTGTCATTTTATCAGCCTATGTGGATGCGGACATTGCGGTCAAAGGTATCGAAAATAAAATTTGCGGATTTTTGTCTAAGCCGATCGATGAAGTTCAATTTGCGGGATTGTTGATCAAAGAGGTCATTCCGCGGATTCGTAGTATTAAAGATGATCGTGAAATGCGATTGGGATTTGTCAATGAATCGGAAAGTTTGATTGAAGACGCCGAAGAATTGATGATGACCATTGAGCAGGAGCCAGAAAATTCAGATGCGCTCAATCGATACTTTGGAATTATGCACACTTTAAAGGGGGCTTCGGCTTTCTTTGACCCTAAGGACTTGCATCATTTTGTCCATAAATACGAAGATATCCTAAAGCAATTGCAGAACAAAACCTTGCAGCAAAATGAAGCTGTTTCTGCGGTCTTGTTTGCGGGACTTGATCAAATTAAAAAACTTCATGGGGAATTTAGATCGGGAGTGTTTCCAAATCGGAACATTGAAGATCTGATAAAAATTTTAGACATTTCTGCGGCCGCCACGGCGATTGCGAAAAACGAGTCGGCAGCGGATCCTATTGGAGTTCCAGCTAAAGATGGCGCGCCCGAGAAGGCAAAAACGACAGGGTCAAAAGCTCGTGAAGATGTTCGTGTCTCGGCTCCGTTGCTAGATGAATTTATGCATCTTTCTGGTGAAGTGACCGTGATTCGAAATATGCTCAATCGAGTTTTTAAATCCATTGAAAGTCGTCACACGCAAGATCGCGATGTGGTACTTTTGGGTGAGCTATTAGAAGAGCTACACACCATTAATGGTGGCGTGCAGGGTAAAATCACTGAAATTCGAAAGGTGCCGATCAAAGCGATTTTAAAATCTCTTCCGCGGGCCATTCGAGACCTTTCAAAAGCACTGGACAAGAAAATTGATCTTGAGATGTCGGGCGATGATTTGAGAATCGATACCTCGTTGGCCGAAGTTTTAAACAATAGTCTTTTGCACATTGTGAAAAACAGTTTGGATCACGGGATTGAAAAGAATGAAGATCGAGTCAAGTCGGGAAAGCCTGAAAAAGGCAAAATACAAATTCTTTGCCAAGAAAAAAATGAAGAAATCATTATCGAGATAAAAGATGATGGTCGAGGCATCAATACTGAAAAAATCAAAGAAAAATTAATTAAGAACGGCAGTCATACTTTAGAGCAAATCGAAAGAATGTCGAATCAAGAGCTTTATGCCATGATTTTTGAGGCGGGTTTTTCAACCGCTGCAGCTGTGACCGATATTTCGGGTCGTGGTGTCGGCATGTCAATGGTGAAAGATTCCGTGATGGCAGTGGGTGGTCAAATTCAGATTGAATCCAACTGGGGTCAAGGTTCTGTTTTTCGTTTGATCTTGCCAGTGCCAAAATCAGTGCTGATCGCCAACTGTTTGTCGGTGATGATCAATGGCTTTCAATTGGGTTTTTTGCAAGATGATATCGTTCGGGTTTTTCAATTCGATCAAACTAAAGCGAAAGAATACATTCGCGAGGCCGAGCACAGTCGCAGCCTTTTGATTGAAAACGAATTGATTCCTTTAGTTCATTTAAGAGATTTGTTGTTCACTGATCTTGAAAATGAGCAAAAGATTTCCACTAAAAGCAAAGATGAAGATGAGAAAACTTTTGTTGTAGTTTTGCATGACCCTCAGGACAAGCACAAATTGGCAATTCAAGTGGACTTGGTGATGGACGTTGAGGATACAGTTATCAAAACGATTCCAACCATGCTCAACCGTTCAGAAATGTATCGAGGAGTCACTTTCTTGGATGAGGGAAAACTTGGAATTATTATGAGTTCCGAGGGAGTGTTTAAATTTGTAAAAAATAAGTATCAGGGCTCTAGTGTTGAAGCTTCCGCAGAAAAGCAAAAAGATTCAACAGAAGCACAGCTGGCAAAAAGCCAGGCGTTCTGGACATTGGTGTTTCATCTTTCAGAAAAAGGGACCTATGCCATCGAACAAAAAAATGTGCTTCGCTTAGAGGAAATTCCTTTGGCGGAGGTCAAACATTCTGGATCGAAAAAGGTGATACCTTACCGTGAAGGAATTTTAGAGATTATTGAACTCAATTCTGTCTTTGGTAAGCCGAGCGAAATTTCACAATTGGCAAATACAAGCGGATTGCTTTCAGTCATCGTCGTCGAATATCAAAAACGGTCGGTAGGACTGGTTGTGTCTGAAATATTGGATATGTACCAAGTCGAAAGTCTGAATGTTGATTTGCCGCAAATGGATCATGGCATCAAAGGACACTTTTTCTACAATGATCACACAGTGTCGATGTTTGATCTGGAAGCGGCAATTGATACGGTGTTTGGAAATTTGAATCCATCCCCGGGTGTGGCAAAACAAGCGGCTTAAGTAAAGGGTAGCGGGACTTAAGTTCAGCTACCTGGTTCTCCGGACCAAATCAGATCGTTTTGTTAAATTTTTATTTATTGAACAGATTGGACTCGAAAAAAAATCGGTTCAATCCGAATAAGTTTCTGGAAAAGAACGAGTCTTTTTCAATTCAGGAGTATCGCGATGAAATTAAAGACGAAAATTTTAGTCAGCTATCTTTGCTTGGGTGTGATTCCTTTGATGATTTTTGGGGCCGTTGCCTTGAAATTATCCTATGGAGCCATCGAGCGAGATCATAATGACATATTAGATGGTATGAACGCTTCTAAGCTTCAGCAGCTGAATACTTTCGTGAAAGACATTCAATTGAATTTGTCACTGATAGCGAAGCGGTCTGACATTCAGTCGATGTACAATTCATTGGCGAATTCTTGGGAGCACACCAAGCCTGCTGATGTAGACGAAAAGAAAAAAGAATTGCTTTCCTACTACAAGCAAAAATTTGCTCCCATGTACAAAGAAAAGTCAGGAGCAGAGGCTGCAGATCTAGACGCAGTTGTGGGTAAACTTTCGCCGCAAGCGATCATGAATCAATATGCTTATATTGTTAAAAACAAAAATCCACTGGGTGAAAAAAATAAATTAGATTCAGCCACAAACTTTAAATATGATGATAGCTCTGGTTATGATAAAATTCATTATAAAGCTCATTCCGAAATGCGAACCTTTGTTGACACTCATGGGTATTATGACTTTTTCATGATCGACCCTGCAGGAAATGTAGTTTACTCGTATTTCAAAGAAACAGATTTTTCGAGCAATTTAAAAAGCGGCGCTTACAAAGATTCAAATCTAGCTAAAGCTTTCCAGAAAATATCTGAAATGCCAGATAAAGAAAAAGAAGACACTGAAGTGGTGTTTTCAGATATCGACGCCTATTTTGCTTCCTATGAAGCACCTGCTGCGTTTGCCATCACTAAAGTCAAAGAAGAAGGAAAAACTGTAGGATATTTTGCGATTCAAATACCTGTACCCTTGATGGATGAAATCCTGACGAATGGCGGAAAATTTGAAGACGGTGGATATGGCGAAACCGGAGAGTCTGTGCTGGTATCACCGGTCGACTTTAAACTGCGTTCGAATTCTAGGGAATTATATGGAGATGAAAAAACAATCGCAGAGCATATCAGCGAGATGAACTTTCTATCAGAAAAAGATTTAGCCTATTTGAAAGCACAAAAAACAGGTGCTTTGACGATGGTGCTTAAGAACGATTTCGTCAAAAAAGGTGCAGAGGGTAAAACAGAACCACAAACTTTCGATGACTATATGGGTGATCAGTCCTATGGTTCTGCGACTCCATTTATGTTTGGTGACAATAAGCTTGTATTGATTTCTAGATTCGAAAAATGGGAAGTCTACCAAGCTGCAAATCGAATTTTGTATGCCATGCTTGGGATCATTGGCTTTGCAACATTGGTCATCTCATTTGTAGCATGGTCTGTGGCTTTGACGATCACTAAACCGATCACCAAAGTTTCAGAGTCCATCAACGCTTTTAAAGACGGTGATTTGACTGCCAGAGTGGACATTCAATCGCAAGATGAAATTGGTGCTATGTCCAAGGCCTTTGATGGCGTGATGGACCAGATGGTGACAATTTTCAATTCTAAAAAGGTCAATTGGGACGAAGTTTCAGAAAGCAAAAAACGCGAAGTGGAAGCGCAAAATAAAGTCAAAGAAGCGTTGGCTTCGGCTGAAAAAGAAAAAGAACAGGCCTTAAAAGCTAAGTCACAAGCTGAAAGCGCACAGTCCATGGCTGAAGCCGCTCAAGGTAAAGTGAAAGAGGCTCTTTCCCAGGCTGAAAAAGAAAAAGATCAGGCTTTAAAAGCCATGGCAGAATCTGAAATAGCTCAAAAGCAGGCGATGGAAGCTCAGAAAAAGGCCGAAGAAGCGATGAAGATGGCGGCCGAAGAAAAGAAAAAGGCCGAGGAATTGGCGCAGAAGGAAAAAATTGCTGCCGGCGAATTGCAATCGAAAGTTGATAAAATTTTACGAGTCGTACGTCACGCTGAAAACGGAGACTTAACCCAAAATCTAAGTGTTGAAGGATCAGATGCGATCGGTCAGCTGGCAGATGGTTTGAAGTCACTTTTCACGACCTTGTCGTCGGATTTTAGATTGATTGACAAAATGGCCGAGACTTTGGCAAATCAAAGTGAAACCTTAAATGATAAAAACTCAGTGATGAATGAAAATGCGACTAGCACCGCTTTGAAATCGAAAGCGATGAGCGAGAAGACCAATTTGGTTTCTGGAAATATTCAAAACTTGAACAAATCCACTATGGAAATGAAGCAAGCAGTGAATGAGATTTCTAAACAAGCCAATGAGTCTTCGAAATACACGACTGACGCCGTTAAATACGTGTCTGATGTCAAAGTATTGGGTACAAAGTTAGAGCAGAATTCAGAGGACATTGCGAAATTCTTGCAAACCATCAACACGATTGCTCGTCAGACCAACTTGTTAGCCTTAAATGCGACGATCGAAGCCGCACGTGCCGGCGATGCAGGAAAAGGTTTTGCAGTTGTTGCCAATGAAGTGAAAGAGCTAGCTCGTCAATCTGGTGAAGCAGCTGAAGACATCACTGAAAAGGTGACAACGATTAAGGCCAATACGGGCGAAATCATGGGTTCAATTATGCGAGTGATCGAGTTGATTGAAAATGTGAACAGCTCTTCGCGAGTGGTGGCAAGTGCTACGGAAGAACAGTATGCGACAACTGAAAAATTTCTTCAGTTGATTACCGATTCAGTGGTTCAAGTGGAAGACATCAATGTGGGAGCTAAGGTCATCAATGATTCGGCAGCGAGCACCACTGAAGTTGTAAAAGAAAATTCTAAAATTTCACGGGATCTTGGAATTACAAGTGAAAAACTGAACTCGGTGGTGAAGAAATTCAAACTGGGCGAGGGAGCAACAACAGCAACTCCGGTTCGAGACTTTAAAAAATCAGCATAAGAAATCAGTCTAAAAAATCTGCATAAATATTTATGTAGATTTTTGAATCAAATCGAGACAAAAAACACTTTTAAAACAGCGACAAGTAAAATCTGTCGCTGTTGCTATTTGAGACATTCATTTTTGAATTCAATTGAATGAGTTGAATGGATTCAATCAGGAAGCTTTAATTACTTAGTTAACCTGTTGTTTTTTGAATCATAATCGTGAATCTTTCGTCAAGATTTCAGGACTTTAAACCGATAAAAGACTAATGCCTAGTCTTGCGCAAAAATTCATTCAAATCATTTCTAGAGCCTTGCTGGCGGCATCAGCAGTGGTCGCAATTGGTTGCTCCGGCGGCGGTGGCGGCGGTTCTAGCAGCGACGGCGGTGGTTCAGTCAGTCCTCCTTCGGCTTCGCCGGCGGATACGACAACGACGACCATGCTGGTGACAACAACGACTTTGCCAATCGCATTCAGCCCGTCAATCTCGATCGAGGCTGGAGCTTTGATCACTCGCAATTCCAGCGTGAATCTGACTTTGTCTGCAAGTGGTGCAGATGAAATGTTGATTTCTCAAGATGTCACTTGCAACAGTGGAACTTGGGAAGCTTTTGCTACTTCCAAGGCTTGGCCGTTAGATGCTATGAACTCGAACAACTCAATCTATTTTAAAGTTCGCGCAAGTGGGCAAGAGTCCGCTTGTGTTTCTTCGGGAATTTTGCACGACAATGTTGCGCCGGTCGTGGATTTGGTTTCGATTTCAGAGGGTGCTTATTTAACTGGTGGAGCGGTCAGCGCAGTTTCGTTTAGCGGATCTTGTAGCGAGAATGGTCAGCCCGTTGGTATTTCTGGTCCGACTTTGATCTCGACGAGCTGTGCGGCAGGCAGCTACTCGGTTTCTGCTGATTTAAGTTCATGGGCAGATGGATCGATTGCGATTTCGATTGGTCAATTGGATGCAGCAGGAAATGTAGGTGGAATTGTTAGAAATGTCGTGAAAGACACAGTGGCCCCTAATATTTCATTTAACTTGCCGGCTGCAAATGGTTACGCCAATGCAGCTAATGCCCATGTCTTTTCATTCAATGGCGCTTGTAGTGAAAACGGACAAAGTGTTTCGATTTCTGGCGCCATCAATGGAAGCGCCAATTGTAACTCGAACTTATGGAGTGCGTCGGGTGATGTGAGTGGTTTGGCTGACGGAGCCTTTTCGATTTCAATTTCCCATGTGGACGTGGCGGGAAATGTAAGCAACGCCAGCCGCTCCTTTAATAAGGACGTAGTTGCGCCGACAGTCCCAAGTTTGTCGATCAATGCAGGTGCTGCATACACGAATTTGTCATCAGTTAATTTGGATTTGTCTTCGGTAGATGCTGCAGAAATGTTGGTGAGCAATGATTCGGCTTGTGCAGTTGGATCTTGGCAATCCTTGGCTGCGACCTTACCTTGGACGATCTCGGGTGGTAATTCAAATGTGTCAGTTTATGCCAAGTTCCGTGACTTAGCTGGAAATGAAACGGCCTGCGTATCAGACAGTATCATACATGATTCTAATGTTCCTGTGCTGGCCTACACTTCGCCTGCGGCGAACAGCTATATCAATGCTCTGAATGTTTCTAGTTTTGCAATTTCAGGAAGTTGTTCAGAAGAGGGCTCGACGGTTTCGATTTCTGGTGCTGTGGTGGATTCGGTGGTTTGTGCTTCGGGATTGTTCGCTAAAAATTTAGATCTGTCAGCTGTAGCTGATGGCGCGGTTTCAATTGTTGTTTCGCAAGTTGATTTAAGTGGCAATAATGGAAATGCCTCTAGGTCATTTGTTAAATCCACAGCTCCTCCGACAGTGGGTTGGTCTTTGCCTTTAGCAGATGCCTACATCAATTCAGCAGCTGCCGCCGCTGTTTCAATTTCGGGAACTTGTAGCGATAACACTCGACCTGTGGATATTTCTGGTGCGGCCAGCACTTCGGTTTCTTGTTCGGCGGGAGTTTGGAGTGCCACCATCGATGTTTCGGCATCAGCAGATGGTGCGATCAGTTTGACGGCTGCACAAACGGATGTGGCAAACAACACATCCAGTTCATCTCGATCTTTTAATAAGGACACGGTGGCACCGGCACCAGTTTCTTTGGCGATCAATGGTGGTGCTTTGGTTACAAATAGCGCTGCAGTTGTTTTAGATTTATCTGCAACAAGTGCTGCAGAAATGTTTGTGAGCAATGATTCGTCTTGCTCGACCGGTTCTTGGGAAGCTATGGCTGCTAATAAAAATTGGACTTTGTCGGCAACTAATCAAAGTGTCAGTGTTTATGCGAAATTCCGGGATTCTGCCTTGAACGAGTCTTCGTGTGTGAGCGCTTCTATTGCTCATGACAATGTGGTTCCGTTGATGGCTTTTTCCGCACCTGCCGCAAATAGTTTTGTGAATTCGACTGCAATGGTGGCCTTTGATGTTTCAGGTACCTGTTCTGAAGAAGGTGTCGCTGTTGATTTATCAGGTGCCGTATTGGGAAGTGCGACTTGTACAACTGGGGTTTGGTCTAAAACTGTAGATTTATCCGCACTTTCGCAAGGCAATTTAACCATCACAGTTTCGCAAACGGATTCGGCTGGAAATATTGGTTCAGCTTCTAGAGTTTTTGTTAAAGATACGGTGGCACCGGCACCAGTTTCTTTATCAATTAACAGTGCTTCGCCTGCGACCAATAACACTGCGGTGACCTTAAATTTAACTGCCACAGGTGCAACGGAAATGTTTATCAGTGATGACGTTCTTTGTTTGGTTGGTGTTTATGAAAGTTTCTCGGCGACCAAGCCATGGACTTTGCAAATGACCAATTCGCTTTCTTCGGTTTTCGTCAAATACCGTGATGCCGCAATGAACGAGTCGGCTTGTGTCAGTGGTTCTATTGTTCACGATGACATTCCTCCGACATTAGCATTTTTAACTCCGGCAGTAGATGCTTATGTTAACTCTATCGAGCAAACAGCGTTTAATGTGACAGGCGATTGTTCCGAGGGTACCA
>CAZDHC010000049.1:0-17274 GCA_964505225.1 uncultured Bdellovibrio sp.
TAAAAATTTTAGTTTTGTTCGCAAAAGTTATCAATGACCCAAATTCTAAATTTTTCTATATCTTCTGGGGTTAATCTTCCGTGCTGAATCTGTTTTAATTTTGGACCATTTGTTGGTTTCTTGAGTTTCATTTTTTTTGCTTTTAAATGCTTTAGGTATCGTGGCATCCAAACTTTGCTTGATTTACTTGGGTTTATCTGGAGCCTCATCCAAATTTGAAAAACTGTTTTATTAAATTTTTTAGCATTATAAAGATCTTGAATCCCCAGGCAGGGATTTCTCTTCCAAAGTATTCCGGCCTCCGAAAAAATTGGATACAGATCGTAGAGTTCTTCCACGATAAGACTTTCAATTTGAACTACAAAAGCCTCAACTGCGCAAAGATAGTTTTGCGTGGCTTTGGAATCCTTAAAATCTGGTTGTGGCAAAGTTTTAGTTAGGATCCTATGTAATAGATCATGATAAAAAGGATACCAATACTTAACTGTTTTTTTGAACAGCTCAAATGATTTCCTAGTTGGCTTTTTGGAGGCTAAAGAAGAAACAAACGCCTTTTTGTTTGCAGGTATGGAGCAAGCTGCAGAATATGGGTTGAACGTGTGGCGCATTTCCGCAAAAGTAGACCGCTCAATTTCGAATCTAATTTTTAGCTTATCAGCAAGGTGAAATGCGCAGGCATAAGATTTTGAAAGCTCCAATAGAAGTTGATGAAAAACAAATGGTGAATGTTTAAGGTCTCTTTGTGTTGATAGTTGATGAGCTTTTCTAAGGTCCATCCAACAGGTCCACAATGTTCGGTTTCTATCGCCTTTTAAGCTGGATGGTATTGATGGCCTAATCTTACGGTCTGTATTCAGTTCTTTTCGGAATTCAGAAATATCAAACATTTAAGTGCCACAAGTCCCTTCATGAGCTTCATTGAAGTTAACTTGTTTGTTCTGATCATGTCGACCAAATTTAAAAATTAAGTCCTAAAAAATTAGGCTTAAGATTTAGAATTTCAGGCAGTTATTAGCGGCTGCAGTTAGAGATTTAAAATAAATCTGACTGCGGCCAGTGGCATCGCTGACAAAAACCACTCTTTCTTTATTCTCGCTGATCATGGTTGAGGTTAAATTGCTATCGTGCTCTATCAATGGGCTTAAGCAATTTTCTTTGAGATCCAAAGTGTATATCTGAAATTTTTTGTTGGTAAATTTAAAAGACAAATAAATTTTTTGATTGTCATACCAGTTCGCAGAATCAATTTCCCCCTCGGGCAAAACTAATGCCTTGCCTTGAGAATACTGTTGAGTCCCGATCATAATTTTTGCTGAGTTATCATTTTGTCTTCCTTTTTGTCTTTCAATCCACAGTGCTTGCTTTTCATTTGGAGAGGGGCGTGGCGAAAGCAATGAAATATTGGCTTTACGTAAAAGTGGACTTGAATTTCCTTCACGGTTGATTTGAAAAAGTTCGGTGTGGTCTTTGTTCAAACGAATGTAAAGTAAAGTCTTGCTTCCTTTTGGCCAGAGCATGCCATCAAAACCGGATGTTTTTGTTAGTCTTTGAATTTCTGAACCAAAAATGTCGCTTTGGTAAAGTTCAGTTGGTGGCCACTGTGAATCTGAACTCTGAGCAGTGCTGGGATCTGTGAAAAATAATGGTTTTTCTTTCAGCTCATCCGTACTAGATGCGTAAGCAATTTTCGTTGAGTCGCCCCAAAAAACAGGATCTCGGGATTCTCCGTTTTGGTAGGTGATTCTTCTTTCCTTCAATTGATCCAAATCAAAAAAATAGATCTGAGGCTGTTTGTGGGTCGATCGGTTCTGGCTAACAAAAAGAAATTTTCGGCCGTCTTCAGAAAGATAGGGGCTTTTGTTTTCGCCTTGCTTTGTCAATTGAACTCCAAGTGCGGTTGTATTTACTTGTGGTCCAACAGGTTGGTCTTCTTCGCTTTGCATTTGCGAAGATCTACTAGATGGCAGGTTAGAACAAGCTATCGCGCAAAATCCAACAGCTACAAGTGCTGCAAAACTTTTTGCAAAAGATTGGAAGGATTTATTTTTTTGATTTCGTTTTGATTTATCCATTGCTTGTTTTTTTCAGCCTCTTTTAAAGAGTTTGGCGAAGTTTTATCTATCTGACTTTTCAGTTTTGACAAGTCTAACTGAGTTCGAGGTGTTTTCTCAATTTGAATGTAGATGTCATAGTGAGTGATGCTGTGTCTAAAAGCGAAATCTTTAGGCTTTTTTGATGATTTCTGAACCTTTCCCGGAAAAATCATCTGTCCTTTTAGAAAAGGCAGATAGTCGTTTTGGATCATGAATATTTTCTTGTTTTTCTTATAGATGACCGGGTACCAAATCCAAACTTCCTTTTCTTTTCTTGGCTTTTTAAGTGGAAGTTTAGAGGTCAAATTTTTTTGGTGAGCTTGGCAGTTCTTTAACCAAGGGCAAAGAGCACAAGTTGGATTGGTTGGAGTGCAAACCGTCGCACCAAGTTCCATCAAACCATTGTTAACTAAGTGAGAAGGACCATGTTGCGCCAATTGATCTGAAAGCTTCTGCAATTTTTCTCGTTCTTTTGGGAGCCACCAATTTACTTTAAGGCCAAACAGCCGAGTCAGCACTCGGATGACATTGCCATCCAACACTCCGACAGGTTCACCAAATGCCAAACTGGAAACTGCTCTAGAGGTGTAGGGTCCAAAGCCAGGTAATTGAATCAATTCGTCAGCAGTTCTGGGAAATCCATTTTGAGCCAATAGTTGCGACGCTTTGTGAAGATTTCGAGCGCGAGAATAATATCCAAGACCTGCCCAATTTTCGAGGACATCCGAAAGTGGTGCTTTGGCTAAAACTTTAACCGTTGGAAAGTTTTTTAAAAATCTTTCGTAATATGGGATAACGGCAGCAACTGTAGTCTGTTGCAGCATGACTTCGGAAATCCAAATGAAATAGGGGTCACGATGAGCGCGCCAGGGCAAAATGCGACGATTCTCTTCGTACCATTTTAATAACTTCTGGCTGAGATTTGAATTGCCTATCTGCTTTTGCATTGGTTGAATCAAGCTATGACAACTCAAAATAGATTTCAACCTTTAAGCGGCCGTGAATTTCCTAGGTTTTCAGCAATTAAAACTTTTTTTAGATTGCCTAATGTAGCAGTGCAGGAAGCTTTTGATGTTGCATTGTTTGGAATTCCTTTCGATGGAGGAGTTTCCTATCGGCCTGGTGCTCGATTTGCTCCTTCGCAAGTTCGTGAAGCATCAAGTTTAGGTCGAGGGTTTCATTGGTCTCGGGAAGTGAATATTTTCGAAAAATTAAAGATTGCGGACATTGGTGATTGTCCGGTGGTTCCAATTGATCTGGAGCAAAGTTACGCCAAAATAGAACAGTTCGTTACTGAAGTTTTGAAAACTAAAAAGAAATTTGTTTCTGTAGGAGGGGATCATTCGACGACCCTTCCTGTTTTAAGAGCATTGAAAAAACATTATAAGAAACCTCTACAGTTCATTCATTTTGACGCTCATTTGGATACTTACCCCGCCGCATGGGGATGCGAGTATCATCACGGTGCCTTTGCTCGGCATGCAGTGGAAGAGGGATTGGTAAACCCGAAGAAAATGCTTCAGATTGGAATTCGCGGTCCCTTGGCTGGCAAGGAAGATTTGAATTTCATTAAAAAAAATCGGATCACAGTTAAAACCATGGATGATATTCGTTCGGGAAGTTTAGAAAAATTTATACAAACCCTTCCGAAGTTTGAAAACGAACCTACCTTTATCAGCTTTGATGTCGATTGTTTGGACCCGGCTTATGCGCCCGGTACGGGAACCCCGGTGGTGGGGGGAATGACGACTTACGAGGCCCAAAGAATTTTAAGGGCTTTAAAGGTCAGCAATTTGGTTGGCGGGGACATTGTTGAAATTTCCCCGGCCTATGACCATTCGGATATCACCTCTTTAGTGGGTGTCGACGTCATGTTCGAGATGCTTTGCATGATGGCAAAGCAGGTCAAGCCTTAAACCTGACATAATCCAAACATTGCTAAATTTGAAATCAGTGTATATGACCTGCACAACTTAACCCTTTGTGAGGTTCACCATGAATAAGATTTTAGCTATTTTGACTTTATCTCTTTTATCTCTTTCTGCCTTTGCTGGCCCTGAAGATCACATCAACGATACTTGTTACACAGCAACAGCCAGCGTTCCAAGCTTTGTCAACAGCACCCTTTGTTTTGAAACTGCGACATTAGATTTCAAAACAGATAAGTTGATCTTGGATGGATACGCTTCGCAAATGCCTTCAGAGATGCGAACTGAAAAATTAGTTCGTAAAAACGAAGACTGGTTCGTTTTTTCTGCTCGCGGAACTTTGTGGGAGAATAATGAAATCACCTGTGGTTACGGTGAATTTGCATACATTGATGTTTCTGGCCAAGCTGATGTTTACGGAACCATTGATCCAAAGTCTTTGACGATTTATGTGTCTCATCAGGTCACGAACGACTCTTGTCACTCTGAAGGTGATGGCGACTACGTAGAATACAAACTTTCAAAGTAGGTTTTTATTGCGCTTCTAGTTTGAAGCCACACTCTGAGCAAAATTTTGCCTGGGGTTTGGCTTCGGCTGAGCACTGCGGGCAAACTGGCCCGTCTGTTTTTTTCTTGGGTTTGTTTTCTGGTTCCGCCAGATCCACAAATCCTTTTTCATTCCATTTGTCGATTTCACGTAGAATTCTCCAAATTTTTGAAGTGGTTTTGAATTCTTTCACTTCAAACTGCAGAACCACAGTTCCATCTTGTCGAGCCTGTCGTTTGCAGAAGATTCCCTTTTGTTCAAGCCTAGCGAAATGATCTGGATTTAAGCTGATACCCAAATCTGTTTTGAATCTTTCTAATGTCTTTTGGAAATCCAAAGTCGCAACACCAAAGCGATCCAGCTCTAAACCCTCTGCCAAAGAAATAAACTGGTTCAAAAGATTTGTGCTCATGTCGTCGGCTTTTAGAATTTCCGTCTTAGAGCCACCTTTGAAATAGTAATATTGATAGAACTCCACAAATGATTCGACGGCAGCTAAATCAAATAAAGTCACTTTCATAATCATTTCGGGTCCCTCGGGATCCTCGGGAGGGCGGCCCATTTCAAACGCAGCCAGTTTTAGTTTCACCAATAAAGTCAGAGCTTGTTCTAAGCGCTTAGGTGATTCGCCAAAAACCCGTTGTGAATACTGCTTGTAAAGTGTCCAATCGATTTCAATTTTATTTGGATCTTTAGCGTCTTTTTTGCCTTTGTGATTTGCGGTGTGAAAGACAGTTCCGAAAATTTTTGAAACTTGATCTTCGGGGCAAGGAGCGGAATCCTTTTCCATCTTATAGGATTTGATCTCGCCTGTCGCAAATTTCAATCGGTCTAAAGTCGATTTCACTAATGCTTTGATCATCTGAGGAGATGATTCAACCACCTGCTTGAAGGTTTCCACTGGGATTTCCACAACTTTGGTTTCGGCATTGGCAACTGCCGAGAAAGCATGGGTTGCGCCGCCTGCAAGAGCTTGTTCGCCAAGAACTTGCGATGCGCCAATCGGCATAATGTCGATATTTTTCTTCGGACGCGATAAGCACAATGTGGCTGAGCCACTTTGGATCAGCTGAATCGTCTGAATCTTATCGCCTTCTTTAAAAAGAAATTCGCCTTTTTTATAGCTCTTGCCTGGTGCCGACATGAAATCCTCCGCTGGAAACTTCAGATTTCATATCGGAATTTACTGGGAAATTTCAGGTCCAGGTCGGAAGATATTGCGAACTTCTGGCGTCTTATCATCCGAATTGTCCACAACCATATCTGCTGGGGGACGCAGACCTTTTTTCTTAATCTTCTCGACCAAGGTCGTGCGGTTTAAGCGTAAAAGCATGGCAGCCTGATTTCGATTCCATCCGGTCTTTTCCAAAGCTCTTAAGATCAAAGAGTTTTCATATTGATCGACAGCGGAATTGAAATCTAATCCATCGTCTGGAATATCGAAGCTAACAGCTTCTTTTGCTTGAGGCGTGTTGGACCTGTATTTTGCTGGCAAATCGCTGACTTCAATTTGGCCTTGGCCTTTTAGAATTGCCAAACGCTCAACTAAGTTTTCCAACTCACGAATATTTCCGGGCCAGTTGTAATTGATCAAGCAATCTAAAGATTCAGGGGAAAGGCCTGTCAACTTTCGTCCCTTGTTGCGATTGAATTGCTCCATAAAGTGAGCAAACAAAAGTGGGATATCAGATCTTCTTTCGCGCAATGAAGGAATGACTAATGGAATGACGTTCAAACGATAGAAAAGATCTTCACGAAATTTACCTTGAGAAACTTCTAATTCTAGATTTTTATTTGTGGCAGCGATGACTCGGACATTCACTTGAACACTTTTGGTTGCACCCACTGGCTCAAAGCTTCGTTGTTGTAAAACTCGCAAAAGCTTTACTTGTAAAGCAGGTTCTAGATCACCAATCTCGTCCAAAAAGATGGTTCCGCCGTCGGCCATTTCAAATCTTCCGATTCGATTTGCGATAGCACCAGTGAAGGCACCTTTCATGTGACCAAACAATTCACTTTCAAGTAGTTCTGAAGGAATGGCGCCACAGTTGATCGCGACAAATGCCTGATCTGCTCTAGGAGAATTGTAGTGAATGGCTTTGGCAATCAATTCTTTGCCGGTTCCGCTTTCACCGGTCACTAATACGGTCGAGTCAGAGTCCGCGACTCGTTCGACCATTGATAGAACACTTTGAAGTTCAGGGCTTTTTCCGATGATGTGTTCGAATTGATATTTTTTATTAAGTTCATTTCGCAGCTGTTGATTTTCTTGCTGCAATTTTTTGTGAGTCAACGCCTTGTCCACAAGGCTCACAAGTTCATCCATATTAAATGGCTTAGTGATAAAGTGAAAAGCACCCTGTTGAGTGGCTCGCACAGCGGACTCTACGGTTCCATGGCCTGTTAAAATGATCACCTGGCAGTTTGGGTGAATACCTTTTAAGTAAGTCATTAAATCTATGCCGTCGCCGTCAGGAAGATTTAAATCCACAAGTGCTAAATCTAAAGTTTGATCGCTTTGACTTAAAAGTTTGGCTTCTTCAATTTTGTTGGCGGTGATTACGCTAAGACCTTTTCGATCGAGCATTCTGAAGAGGGCTGTTCTCAAACTAGATTCATCATCAACAATAAGCACACGTGATGAGCGCATGAACCTTCCTTCCATGGTGGGTCGACTCTCATTAGTATAGACTCTATTACTTATGTTAAGGTTAATGGATATTTGACTGGCCTGTCAAAATTCTGAACCACTTTCGCGGCTTCAGGCCTGAAAAACTGGACGTGGCAGTGCGACTTCGGCCAACCGGAAAGGTTTAGATTGGGAAGAAAATTCCAGGCGGCCATTGTAGTCGTGAATGATTTGCCCAGCTACCGATAAACTCAAGCTGGACGTGGATTCGGAGCCTAGGCCGTTGTCTATGATTTTGATTAGGTACTCGGTATTTTTGATCTCGACTCGAATCTCTATAAGTCCTTGAAAACTCTTAGAATGATTGGCTTTGTCGATTAAAGAATCAATTGCGTGCTGCAAAAGATTTCGAAAAGCTTGGGACAAAAGATTTAAATGACCAATAAAAGGCATGGACGTATTTGGCAGACTTAGCTTGACCTCTATGCCACGGGACTTGGTTTGCAATTCGACAATTTTTAACGAACGTTCCAAAACATCCTTTATATCGATTTCTTTTTCTTCGTCCACGACAGGGTCGCGAGTGAAGCCAAGTAGATTTTGAATGATCTCTTGGCAGCGACGAACACCTTCCTCCATAGAAAGAATGTCTTCATATAAAGGGTCTTCTTTTTTTAAATCCATTTTGATCAATTGGACAAAAGATAAAATTCCACCCAAGGGATTGTTCAACTCGTGCGCGATGCTACTGCCGATAGTTCCGATCTCGGCCAGCCGCGCACTTTCTAGAATCTTTCGCTCCATGCGAATTTGGTCCGTCATGTCGTGGTATTGGTTCACATAAACAGTGGATTGCAATGGTTCGACCTGAACTGGTTGGCTGATCACATCGTAGATGGTTTTACTTTTGCTCGAGTCCAAGCGAAAGTTTTTTCCAAGTTCGCAGTGTGAGCAGGGAGAATCTTTTTGGAAAAAAACCTGATGACACTTTTGTCCCACGACTAAATCCGAATTCAAGCCTGCCTTTTTCAAATAGGCTGAATTTGTTTGGACAATTTCATATTGATGATTGATCAGCGCAACGGGATCCGAAACCGCGTTGAAGGTGGCCTGCCACTGTTCTTTCAAAGTTTCCGACTGCTCTAGCTTGGTCTGACGATCAATGGCCAAGGAAACAGCTTCTCCGACTCGGACTAAAAAGTCGGCTTCCTCTCGCTGAAAAGATAAAGTGATATTTCTTAAAAAGAAAATAGTTCCGATGTTGTCTTGCGAGCGAAAGAGGGGTGTTTGAAATATAGAAAAACTTTGTTTGGCCTTTTTTTGTTGATTGAAAAATTGATCCTGGGGCGCAAAAAGAATTCGAATGGAATCCAGCTGCAAAGTGGGTTGCAGAACATCTAATAAATTTTGTTCCATTTCACCAATGGAAGTGGCTTGGTAAATTGCGATCATGGCTTCGCGCAAAGTTTCCCATCTGGCATTGGCAATGTAGGTTTTACGCCTGGTCTCAAGTAGGAAGTTTTGTCTTGTTTGAACCCGGGTCTCGAGCTCTTGATACAAATTCTTAAGTTTATCATTTTGTTCATTAACCAAGTTTTCCAGCTCTAATTCTTGTTGAGCCATCTGCGATTCCTCGAGAGCATAGACGATGTCTTTTTCAAGCGCCTCTAAATTGGATTTCGAGGAAATTCTAAATAGTGAATACTGATCTAAAATATCTGCGATATTTTGTGGATCTTCATTCTCGTCTGCCATGAGGACCAATTGTAAGGTTGGGCTATTTTTTTTCAATTTTGAAATGAGAATGGGAAATGCTGGGTGTCGGGTGTCCTGAGCGCTGAGGCAAAGAACATTGAGCTCACTTTTTTCTAATTGGGTTTGGGCACTGGTCCATTGAGGATAGAATTCAGCGCCAATTTGAAGATTGGTCTGTTGTTTCATTCCTAAAATGGCGACACTAGATCCTATAGATGGCATGTTGAGATGAGCTCCTGGTGGTTTCCAATTTCAAAATCACTTTTGTCTTCGGCGCATTCGACTTTTTCATTTTGATGTTCGCCGTACCGAAACCAACAAGTCCATCCTCCCACTTTTTTGGCTTCGCGAATATCAGTCGACATGCGATTGCCAATCGAAAGCATTTCGATGGGTGAACAACTGAAGTCTTTTAGAATCTCTGGAAACAGATCGGCTTTTGTTTCGCCTATTTCCGCATTGGCTATATAGATTTTTTTGAAAAAATCTCGAATTTTCAAGGAATCTATTTTTTGTTCCTGAAACTTTGGTTTTCCTTGTGTGAGCAAAACCAAAGTGTACTTTTTTTTCAGGTACTCTAAGTTTTCTTTGGCTGAAGGCATCAGCGGCAAGGAGCTGGAAATTCGTTTTTCAAATTCCGGAGTATTGGCAATTGGAATCAAGAGACGAGTGGTGTCCAGCAAAGTGTCGTCTAAATCAAAAACGATCAGCTTTAAATTCACTTTTTAGACTCCACTTCAGACTGAATCTGTTGATGATGACTTCTGCTTAATACTTTTTTAAGGCCGGGTGAAAATTTTGGCCAGATTTCGGCCAGAGGTGAGTGCTCTTGTGCTTCAATGCAAATGACAGGGGTTTGATGATTGAGCCAACCGTATTGTCCCAGACTTCCCGGTGTTGGATAACCAATGTCCTCTCGGCAGGTATATCCGGTGTCTTCAGCAGCGATCTCGGCCCAAATTTTTCCAGTTGAGCCTGTGTAAACGATGCAGGGTTCCCAAGAGTGAAAATGAAAGATCACCTGAGGTTTAATTTTTTCTATCAATTGGCAGACTGCATGGACTTCGGGTTCGCTTGCTGGATTTGGACCTGGGAAATAGCGGGGTGCTTTAGCTTCCGGCGACCAGTCTGTGCTGGGAAAATTTCGATTTAAATCCACGCCGTTGCTGTTTGTTCTTTCATTTTTTGAATATCCATCCAAATTTAAACAAGGAATCAAACTCCACGAGTAAAAATCATCGCTTTTGTTGTTTTTTTGCAACCAGCCTAAAAACTTTTGGGCTAACTCGACACCTTCTGGTTCGTCGCCATGGACGCCACCAATAAATAACACAGGACGATCATCAATAATTGGGGATGCCGACGAGTGACTCGTCGCAGATGTGTTGCGACATGTATACAGTTCAATGGGCTTTCCAGATGCAGTTACGGCCCAAGAAGATTGGTGCAAAATTGAAGAACTCATGGGAGTATTGTGACTATGAAAAGTGAATCACACAAAGAAAAAAATCAAAAGTGGACTGCAATTGTGCTGGCTGCCGGCAAAGGCACAAGAATGGCGTCGCCATTGCCAAAAGTTTTGCATCCTGTTGCTGGTAAACCCATGGTCGTTAATATCATTGAAGCATGCAAAAAGGCGGGTATTCAGGATATTCGACTTGTCGTCGGTCATGGATTGAATTTGGTCAGAGCTGTTGTGGAACCATTTGGAGTTCACACTCATGTTCAAGCTCAGCAGTTAGGAACTGCCGATGCTGTAAAGTCTGCGCAACCTGAGACGATCGAAGGTGATGTGATCATTTTAAATGGTGATCACCCGATGATTGAGTCCAATGATCTTGAAAAATTTATGACTCAGTTTCATGAAATGAAATTGGATATTGCTGTTGTCACTGCTGATTTGAAGCGTCCGAAAGAGTTTGGCCGAATTGTTCGCCATAAGGGTGTTTTGGCCGCGATAGTAGAAGCAAAAGATGCATCTGCTGACACTTTGAAAATCAATGAGATCAACACCGGAATCTATTTGGCAAAAGCAGAAATTTTAGCCGAGTTTTTGCCGCAAATTAAAAATAATAATTCAAAAAAGGAATTTTACCTGACGGATTTGATTTCAATTGCTCAAGAGAACCAATTGAAAATTGATGCTATCAAGGGAAATAAAAAAGTTGCAATGGGAGTCAACAATCAACAAGAGTTGGCGCACGCTTCAACACTGGTTTACCGTCGAAAAGCGAAGCAACTGATGGATTTAGGTGTCTTGATGATCAATCCATTAAGCGTTTACATCGAAGAGACTGTGCAAATTGAACCCGGTGCCGTGATCTATCCCAATGTTTTTTTGCGTGGTAAAACCAAAATTGGCGCTTTCACAGCCGTTGAACCAAATTGCTACGTGGTGGATTCGACAATTGGACAAAGTTGTGTGATTAAGGCCGGAACTTATATTGAAAAATCCGTCATTCACCATCAAGCCTCTTTAGGGCCCTATGCTCGAATCCGACCTGAGACTGAAATTTTTGAAGAAGCTCATGTTGGAAATTTCGTTGAAATGAAAAAAGTGAAGTTTGGCAAGAAATCTAAAGCAGGTCATTTAACCTATTTGGGTGATGCTGAAATCGGTGAAGACGTTAATATCGGTTGCGGTACGATCACGTGTAACTATGCGGTTGATAAGCGAAAATATAAAACTAAGATTGGCAATCGTGTTTTCGTAGGCAGTGACACGCAATTTGTGGCCCCAATAGAAATTGGTGATGATGCAATCATTGGCTCGGGATCAACTGTGACCAAGGATGTTCCGGCTCGCGCCTTGGCAGTAGCCAGAGGCAAGCAGTTCATTAAAGAAAACTATGTGAAAGTGCCTGATGTCGAGTCAGCTGCGAACTCAGAAGAAAACAAGAAGTGAGTAAATAACTATGTGTGGAATTGTTGGATATTACGGACCTTTGAATCCTAAAGACGTGATCGTGAATGGCCTCAAGAAGTTAGAATACCGTGGCTACGACAGTGCCGGCGTTGCAATTTTGCATGACGGTCATTTGAAGCGTGTTCGCGCCGAAGGCAAACTTAAAAATTTAGAAGTGAAGCTTCAGGGTGAATCTTTTAATGGTCATCTTGGAATTGGACATACCCGATGGGCGACCCACGGAGTTCCTTCAGAGCGAAATGCTCATCCCCATCAAGTGAAAGGCATTAGCCTAGTTCATAATGGTATTATTGAAAACTATTTGGAAATACGCGAAGACCTAAAAAAGCGCGGAGCCAATATCACTTCCGATACAGATTCTGAATTGGTAGCTCACCTTGTCGCTGAAGAGGTCGAGAAGACCAAAGATCTTTTCACTGCAGTACAATCCGTCCTTGGAATGTTGCGGGGAGCTTTTTCAATTTTGGTTATTTGGGACAAGCAACCAGACCAGTTGGTCGCCTTTAAAGATGGCCCTCCATTGGTGGTTGGGGTTGGTCAAGGTGAAGCATTTGTCGTGAGCGATGTCCAGGCAGCTTTGCAGCACACGAAAAGATATATTTATTTAGATGATCGAGAAATTGTGTTGATCAAGGGTGGCGAAGTTTCGATTTTTTCAAATGCCGGAAAGAAACTAACTAAAAAAATAGTTGAATTGAATTGGAATGCTGATCAGGTCGAGAAAAAGGGCTACAGCCATTTCATGTTAAAAGAAATTTATGAGCAACCTCAGGCGGTTGCGGCCTCGATGAGTCCTCATATCCATCCTGAAAACCTGACGGTGCAGCTAAAGGGTCTAGGTTTCGGTGGTCAGGCTGCTCATGAGCTTGAAAACTTAAATCCAAATGAAGACTGGGCTCAGACTTTGAATGTTTTTAAGGGTGTTGAAAAGGTTATGATCGTGGCCTGCGGAACAAGTTTCTACGCAGGACAAGTTGGAAAATATTTGGTCGAGACTTTGGCAAAAGTTCCGGTTGAGTGTGATGTGGCCAGTGAATTTCGTTATCGAAATCCAGTTTTGAATTCGAAAATTTTGGTTTTGACCGTTTCACAAAGTGGCGAGACAGCAGACACCTTGGCTGCCATTCGAATGGCAAAAGAAAAGGGCTGCAAGACCCTATCTATTTGCAATGTGAAAAATTCTTCGATTGATCGCGAAGCCCATGGGCATTTCTATATGAATTCGGGTCCTGAAATTGGCGTGGCTAGCACTAAAGCTTTCGTAAGCACGCTGACTTTATTGAACTTGTTTGCCGTTGCTATGGGAAAAGCCAAGGGCACAGTAACTGTCGAGACTGAAAAAGATTTAGTCGAAAATCTTTTGAAGTTGCCAGCGCAAATGGAAGTCGTTTTGGCTTACGACAAATATTTTGCTGAAGCCTCGGCAAGTCTTAAGAAATTCCGTGGTTTCCTATACATGGGTCGTGGGGTGAATTATCCAATCGCCATGGAAGGCGCGCTGAAGCTAAAAGAGCTCGCTTACCTTCATGCTGAAGGCTATGCCGCTGGCGAAATGAAGCATGGTCCCCTTGCTTTAATTGATGAAGATATGGCGATTATTATGGTGGTCCCTTCGGATGAGCTATTTGAAAAAACTGTCAGCAATCTGGAAGAAGCTAAAGCTCGTGGTGGAAAAATCATTTCCATCGGAACGGGTGAGAACGAAAGATTGAAGTCGATCTCGGAGCGTTATTTAGCGTTGCCAAAGGCACATTGGACCACAAATCCAATTTTAGCCGTGGTTCCATTGCAGTTGATGGCTTTTCATTTGGCATTCAGTTTGGGATACGATGTGGATCAGCCGCGAAACCTAGCTAAGTCAGTGACTGTCGAGTAAAAAATTTTTGGAGAGGTGAACCATGGGAACCATGGCAGGATTTTTTAAATTGCTATCCGGAGTTTTGACCTTGATCGCCTTGGCCGTCGGATCTGAGGCGCAATTAAAATATCAGCCAGAGTTTATTTTTTCTCAGGTTTTACAAAGAAAAAATGCCGAATTGGATTCGACCAAGCCGTTTCCTGAAATTAAATATGCCAGTCGATCGACATTAAAAGAGTTTCAAGACGACATTGAGCCGCAGTGGGGAATTCGCCCGGATGTGATCACCAATGCGTATGTTGTACAAAAGAACATCATCTATCTTTTGGATGATCAAAGTTATTACGAAAAAAATCAAAGATGTATGGATGATTCTTTGGCTCACGAGCTGACTCACTATGTACAGTCGAAATACAAGGGCTGGGATTTGAATGACGATTCTTTGGAGATGGACGCCATTGACGTTCAAACTTGGTTTCGCGAAACCTATTGCAGGTAGATTCAAATTTTTCTCAAATTGAGACATTTTTGAAGGTAAATTCCTTTCTTTTTTTGATACAGAAAAACACTCCCTGATCCGATAAGTTTAGGTCGGATTTGGGGGATGAACATGAAAAGAACCGTGAACAGAGTCGTGCTGTTTTTCGTTCTAGGAATTTTTTTAGGAATCTCTTATCAAAATTGCCCCAGTTCTAATTTTAGTAATTCTGTGGTTTCAGAAAAGTCCGTCAATTCAAGCTCAACACCTGCAGGTCCTGTAGTTCCAGGGCAGACAACCACGACAACGGTTCCAAGCGGCTCAAACAATAGTTTTATTGATAGTAAGGCCTTTGGAACATTTGACACCAATTGTCTGAGCTCGAATGCCTACGATGCCTGCTTGTTTTGGAAAAACCCTGTAGCACAACGAAATTCGGCTTATTCCACTTTGCCATCATTTGGAACCGATCTTTCAGCAGATCAAAAGTTTGGAGTTAAGCTTTCAAATTTACTATCGCCAAATTATCTTGAATCCAGTCATTTATATGTCTACGCATCTTTGAGTAAGAAGGACACCAACCCAAGTGTGATTGCGACCAAGCCTCGTTTGGCGCTTACAAATGGCCGGTATGTAGCTAATTATAAAGATGATGGTAATTCTATTTCGGGTCGAAAATCAGTGGCACAATTGATGGCCTATTATTGGCTCAATCAAATGCAAAAAACATATACAGAGCGGTCAGGTTCGGACTACTCGTCACTTCAGCAGAAAACCTATGTGGATGCCTATTGCGGTGATACAACAGATGGAAATTTGAAAAAGAATGCCTATTTTACTTTTTCTTATTCGACTGCGGATGCGACTTACACTCCGGTGAACAGATATATTTTTATGGGTTATGTTCCCGACGCCAACAATGCGCCTGTTCAAGAAATGGCTCTCAGTGCGGAAGTTTATCTTCATGAAATGGGACATGGAAATTTTGTAGCGGCAGCAGGTGGAATTGCTTCAATTGAAGATGGCAACAATCAGCACTATCCAACACAAGTGACAGCCTGTACTCATCAAGTTGGTGGCACGCAGTCTGATGGTTTAAGCTATATTCAGCAAAATTTTGATAGCACATTTAACTTTTCCACCAGAAATATTTTGAAGTTGGACAATTCGCAACTTTCGAATTTGAGGTCCTATTGTAATGTCACTTTCACAAATTCTGGTTTGGGAACGTTTTGCAAAACAGCGCAAGGGTGTATCGATGGAATTAACGAGGGACAGGCAGATTTTCATTACATCATGATGTATCCTCAAAAAGTTCAATTGGGTGAAACCATAGTCAATAATGTGGCCGGGGGTTTAGCGAGCTACAGTGCTTCTCGAGATGTCTCGACGGCAACAGCTAAGGCGACCACTGTGACAGGCTATTACGATCTATCAGGTGGTACAAATAGTCAGATTGGTGCGATAAAGGGTGAGATCCATGGAATGGGCTCGGCCTATGTTTCCATATTGTGGGAAATTTACAATGATCCTAAGATCAACAAAATGAAATTTGAAAAAGCCTTCTTTCGACATTTGAAAAACTTAACTGCTTCTTCCACATTCTCGACATCTTGGGATGCTCTTCGAACTCAATATATGATGGTCAGTGGAGTGGGCGCACCGATCACGGAAGAGCTGGCGGTGATTGATGCCGTTTTTACACGTAAAGGTGTTATTAAAAGTGGAATCTAGAATGGGACAAAAAAAATGAGCAACTTTGATAAAAAATCCAATCGGCAAAAGAACAAACAACTATTCATGATTTTAATGATGTCCTTGGTCGTCGTGCTATTTTTTAGTAAATTTCAAAAAAATGTGAAAATTCAAAAAAGTGAAGTTGAGTCTAATTCAAACAATCTTGAATCTACCTCGGAAGTGTCTAAAAATTTAAAAGACGATCCAAACAATAAAAATGATCTAGTCGCTGCAAATCAAAAAACTGAATCCCCGCAGACTCCGGCGGCGGCACGTTCGGGAGCTTCAGCCGGTGATTTGCGAGGCTATCTTTTGAAGCAAGACCCAAATGCGGATTGGCGAGTCAATCGAACTGATGATGGTCGAGTGGTCGCCATTTCAGGTGGATTTATAAAAGAAGACTTATCGACGCCTGAAAAGTATCAGCAATTTGCAGAAAATGTCGCTGCGATGATTGGAATTCCTCAAGCACAACTAGTTGCCAGCGAGACTAATTTAGATGGTGGCGAAAATACGGCGATCAAGCAATTTGATCAAGAGTTGGGCGAGTATAAAGTTTTTGGTTCCTATATGAAAGTATTCACCAGAAATGCAGACGGTTCAGTTTTCTATATTGCCAATGAAGTTAAAGAAACTGGTGAGGTGGATTTAAGAATTAAATATTCTTTCAGCGAAGTCGCTGGCATCGTCATGAAACGATATGAGGGCAAAAAAGGTCTGCAAATCGAGAACAGTCCACAAAAGCCAATGGTGTATGTGTTGCAGCCTGGTCAAAGTGAATTGGCTTGGGAAATTGTTTTAAAAGTAGAAGGTCCACTTTATGATCGTCGACATATCATGATCAGTGCGACATCTGGTAATCTTTTGAAAGACATTAGTCTTCTAAAGAATTGATAGGCAGCAGGAATGTTGAGACAACTATGGTATCACCGATTGTTTGTATTTTAAGTGTTCTAGCGACATTTATTTTTAGTTTCGTATTATTTGCAAACGACATTTTAAATGTAGATGAATATTTTTTTATTACAATTCCCGCGTTGATTTTTATTTACACAATGGTTGCAGTTTTTAAAGATCACTCTAAGTACATCGAAAAAAAATGGCTCAGTAGTCATAAAAAAATATTAGGACAGTATTTGTTTTGGGGAATTTTGACGTATCTTCTTGTCCTGCTATATCAAACGCATTCTTTCTACAGTCAGGCCTTTGGTAATGCCCAGCTGTTTTTTAATTTTTACTTTCAAGTGTATTTGTGCTTGGGACTGCCTTATTTTGTTTTGGCGGATAAATTCCCGGATTCGTCTCATGTGGGCGGCCTTGGGG
>CAZDHC010000049.1:17284-22126 GCA_964505225.1 uncultured Bdellovibrio sp.
ATTTGGCAACAATAGATCGGACTCTTATTTTTTGTGTGTCTTGATATTTAGGCGGTTTTTGAGATTTGGTTTAACTCGATTAAAATTTATAAGAAGACACAAGGCTTACCGAAATTTGTTTGTGTCTTGGCTTTTGCGAATTCATTTTATACCGTTGATGATCAGCCAAATGCTCTTGACCCATCAGCAGGTGACCAAAGCCATTCAGTCCAATCTTTGGGATTATGCTACGATTGTTCCTGGTCTGATGGCATTGGTGTGGTCAATTGACGCAAACAACGCGGCTGTTGGATATTTTTGGGAATCTAAGTTCACCAAAACTCGTTTTAGAGAAATGGACCCCTATCCTTTGAATTGGGTGGTAACGGTTATGTGTTATTTGCCTTTTTCAGTATGGGTTTCGGTTTTTTTGCCACAAATGGTGGATCATTCGCAGGCGGTCGAGTTGATTATATCTGATAAATGGTTTTTAGTGACGACTGATATGCTGACGTTATTTTTTCTTTTTGGGTACTTATGGTCTGGAACCTCTCTTTATTTCTCGACTTCCAACATGACTTACAAAGGGATTCAGACGAAGGGTCCCTATTCTTTCGTAAGACATCCGGCAACCTTTTTTAAAGTGGGATTTTTTACGACGTTATTTTGTAAATTTGGCGAATCTTATACGTTCGTCGGAGCGATTGCGTTCATCATTTGGATGGGTATTTATGTAGCTAGAACTATTTGCGAAGAAAGATTTTTAATTCATTTTGAAGAGTATCGAAATTATCAGACAAAAACGAAGTATCGAATTATTCCAGGGATTTACTAGATGAATTCAAATAGCTGGAGAAGTGTGAAAGCAGTTGAGGACTCTATATCTCAATTAATCATTGAAAAATTAAAATTTGGCAAGATTGCAAATATCTGTATTTGGTTAAATTGTGAAAATTTGAAGCCATGCTGGGGGGGCGAGTGCGCGTCTGTTATGCTGTTGGGCGAAGATTGCACCAGGTCTTGCCGTTATTGTGCTACAAAAACGATTAGCAGGCCAAATGATTTGTTCGAGCTTAAAGACCCAAATTTGGTATCTGGCTCAATACAACGAATGAACCTTAATTTTTTATTTTTGTCTGCAGTTTGTCGTGATGATTTAGATGATCATGGTGTCGCAAATATAGTTGAAACAATCGGGAAAATTAGGAAGTTGTGTCCAGATCTACCGATTGATTTTCTATCTGGTGATTTAAATGGCTTAGATTTTTTAGTAGAAAAGATAGTGCATTCTGGTTTGAATGTTTTTTCGCACAATATTGAAACAGTGGAAAGACTGTCGTCGAAAGTGCGAGATTTCCGAGCGTCGTATGAAAAATCTTTAAAAGTGCTCGAGTTAGCCAAACGCAAAAATCCAAAAATCCCTACCAAGAGTTCGATTATGTTGGGGCTTGGAGAAAAAGATTTGGAGGTTAAGCAGACATTGTCTGATCTTCGTGACGTTGACTGTAATGCGGTTTGGTTATGTCAATATATGAGGCCGGATCCTAGGCACGTACCTGTTGATCGCAAGATATCGAATCGTGAATTTGAAAGATGGAAAGTCTATGCGACAGAATTAGGATTTCAATTTGTGGCATGTGGGCTTTCAAATACTAATATTAAAAATTCAAATGTCCCGTTGAGGAAAATTCCCAATGAATATGAGCGCAGGCAATCTCGATTGGCGCGGCTAAATCTTATCGAGTTTAAACGAGGTCAGGGAGCTCATAAGTTTTGCCAAATTTTACAGGCCGGAGAATTTGAAAAACCGTGAGCTACAGAGAGGTGTCATGCCATATTTTATGATGACGGATTTATGTAATTTAGACTGCAACTTTTGTTTTGCAAAAAAAACAATGAATTTAGCAAAAGATAGGAAGGGTGATCGTTTTCTAAATGTTTCCGAATATGAATATATTTTGAAATTTCTTAAAAGGTCCAAGATTAAGTCTTTGTCGATGGTCGGCGGAGAGCCCACTCTTCACCCTCAACTGAATCAGCTGATTGCCCTAGCCCTCAGTGAGGGATTGAAAGTTCGGGTATATAGCAACTTATTAATTTCCAATACGGCGGTGAAACATTTAGAAGATTTTTCAGACAATCAAATTGAAATTATAGCGAATATATCGTCTTTTCGAACTGAAAATCAGAATAGAATTGAAAATGTTTTGAGTCGACTCCGAACTAAAGTACTTTTATCGCAAGTGATAGATAATCGTCGACTAAGTGCAGATGTAGCGTTGGGAATAATTCATAAATTTGGACTTAAAAAAACTATTCATTTGAAACTTTCATTGCCGACCTACCGAGGATTTAACAGCTATATTCCGATAGAAGGCTATTCGAGCAGAGGTCTCGATGTTGTTAAGTTCGTAAAGCAATGCAATATTGGCGGAGTCGGAGTTGTCTTTGGTTGCGGATTTGTGAGGTGTATGTTTTCCCAAGTCGACCTTGATTGCATCACTGGCAACTTAAATGAAGTAAGGTTCTTATGCCAACCGATGATTGATGTCGGCATAGACTTGAAATTGTCCTACTGTTTCGCGACCCAGGGTGCAGAGCTAGAGAGACCTAAGCTTTCTAGTTTTTCGGATGAAAAGGGGATTGTTAGATATTATCAAAAAGAACTTGGTAATTTTCACTCAGTGGGAAGTCGGTCTAATTGTTTGGCTTGCAGTCATTTTAAAGATGAAAGTTGCGATGGAGGCTGTCTTGCTTTTACTTTGGATTCTTTTTATACAGGCGATTCAAATCTTAGCCGAGATTAAGTCTAAATAGGCAAATACCCGACGTACAAACTCGACCGGTTCTGTTCCGCGAGCCGGTCCGTACTTTAAACGATCGGCATATTCTTTATCACCTAGTAAAGGCAAAACGCTTTTGATGTCTTGCCACGAATATGGATTTTTACCCATGTCTTTTGCAAGAGTTTGAGCATCGATCATGTGGGCGGGGCCAACATTGTAAGTCGCTAAAGCTAGCGACAACTTTTCTTTAAAGGCTAGTCCCTTAGGTTGTCGATCAATCAACATGCGAAGGTACTTAATGCCACCCCAAATGCTTTGCTCTGGGTTGGTTCGATCTTCGACTCCCAAATGTTCTGCTGTTTCTTCTGTCAGCTGCATAATACCTTTTACGCCAGTGAAGCTTTCAGCTTCAGAATCCCAATGAGATTCTTGGTAGGCCACAGCTGCGGCCAATTGCCATGGAATTGCAAACTCTTGACTGTGTTTGTGAAAGGCTTTTGCGTATTGAGGAAAAATTCTTTCCTGGTCCGCAAGCAATTTATGAACAGCTCTGTCGGGTAGTTCTTGAATTCTTTCGCGATAAGAATTGTGCAAATTAGAAAGCACCTGTCTGCGAGCTGATCGAGTGGCCCAGACCCGAAGGCTTCTTTCTAAGTCGGGGCGAGAATTGGAAATCAAAAAGTGAAACGAATGATTGGTGGAAACGTCTTTCATGACCTTCAGATTTTTAAAAAAGCGAAGGTAATATCGGGCCTCGAGACGGTCGGCTACTGTGCAATCAATTTTGTTTTTAGTGATTTGTTTAAAAAAGGTCGGTGTCTTTAAGTCTTTTTTAGCTGAGATCTTCAATAAAGGAGCCTCTTTTTTCAGGGCTTCAATCCAAGGTTTGCCAACCAATGAAGGAGAAACTGCTAAACGAAAATTACTGTCAGGCTCAAGAGTTCCAAAGACTGAAAAATCGATGTCCGCATTTTTATCACAAATCAACGACAGCTTGTCTTCGTCGTAGGCCGGACTCACAAGTAGGCCGGATTTAATAGCATCGCTTTGATTAAAGCGGGCGGCACCAAGTTCGGCCTTGCCCTGAGAAATGAGGCGAATCATTTCCTGTCGGGATTTAACCACCTTAATTTGCAGTTTAAAGCCAGCATCCAGCGCGAAATGTTGAATAACCTCAAACTCGTACCCCATGTCCATGTTGGCAAGATGGGTGTAGGTTAAGGGGCTTTCAACGACCAATAGAAGAAGTGGTTGGCCTTCGATTCGGCCAGCGGCGGGGTCTTCACCATAAGCGGTCTTTTCGAAAGCGGGGATAAAGCCGCTCAAGGATAAAACCAAGGTAGTACTGATGGCTGCGGTAAACGCAAACTTAATAAAACTCGCCATAGGGAAGGCCTTCTTAGTAGGAGTTTCCCTAGAGTGCAACTTTAATGGGCAAGATGTGTGGGCATTCCGCATGATGGCGTGGAAACCCCGTAATTTCCGCGTCAGATGTAGCTTTCAAGGCACAATTTCCTTGCTACAAAGGCAAAATATGTAAAACTTTCTTCGAATTTTGATCATTTGGAGGCACCTTGGCATACAGCAATGACACAATAGGCTTTAGTTCGGCATTTGGTTCTGGATTTGTTCAACGTCGTGGATGGATTGAAGTCGTTGTTGGTGGAATGTTTTCTGGTAAAACCGAAGAGTTGATTCGTCGATTGCGTCGTGCGGAGTTGGCTCGCCAAAAGATTCAAGTGTTTAAACCAATTATTGATGACCGGTATTCTGCCGAAGACGTCACTTCACATAACAAAAATAGCATCAGTGCTTTGCCAATTCCTGACATTCAAAATATTTGGGATCATTTAAAGGACGAAACTCAGGTTGTTGGCATTGATGAAGGCCAATTTTTTTCAAATGATTTGGTCGAAATTGTTCAAACTTTGGCGGAACGAGGAATTCGAGTCATTGTTGCTGGTTTGGATACCGACTGGCAGGCTAAGCCCTTTGAGCCAATGCCAACTTTGATGGCCATCGCCGAAAACGTGACAAAACAACACGCAGTCTGTGTGGTGTGTGGCGCGCCAGCTTC
>CAZDHC010000050.1:0-1028 GCA_964505225.1 uncultured Bdellovibrio sp.
TTCGGAGGGAAATTTAGTCTACGGAAAAACAGGTGGCGCCGGAGAAATCGGACACATGACTTTATACCCTACAGGCGAAGCTTGCACTTGCGGCAACCGTGGTTGTTTTGAACGTTATTGTTCAGCAAAAGCCCTGGAACGAAAATCAGAAAAACTTTTTGGTAAAGAAATTGGCGCCCGAGAAATCGTGGCGGCTGCCGAAAAAAACGAAACCTGGGCCGTCAATATTATTTCAGATTTCAGTGACGATTTAGCTGTCGCCGTAGCCACGTTAACCAATCTTTTTGACCCGGAAGCTTTTATTTTTTCTGGAGGACTTTTCACCACAGGCGGCGGTCCGATATTACCTAGACTCAAAGAAAATATTAAATCTCGTTGCTTTGAAAGTTTTCAAAAAGACCTAAAACTCATTCCATCTCAATTGGGAGGAGCCGCCGGAATCATCGGTGCGGCCAGCCTTATTTCGTTTGCTGACCACGGTCCAAAGAAACAGCAACCACAATAATAACGCCCTTAAAAACCATTTGATAAAAACTTGGAACGCCTAAAAGATCCATCCCATTGTTCAAAGTCGCGATGGTCAATGCTCCCACCAGACTGCCAATAACTGAACCCGATCCGCCCTTTAAACTAGTTCCACCAATAACAACAGCAGCAATTGCGTCCAACTCAAATAGTTGTCCCGCATTTGGATCTGCCCCATTCAATCTTGAGGTTAACAAAGCTGCTGCAAGACCCGACAACAATCCCATTAAAGCATAAACCAGGATCGTCACTTTTTTTATCGAAACACCTGCCCAGTATGCGGCTTTTTCATTGGACCCAATGGCATAGATGGATCTTCCAAAAACTGTCTGAGTTAAAATAAATCCCAATGCCAGCAACACCAACATTAAAAATAAACCCAAATTTGGAAAACCCCGATAGCTTAAAAAAGCATAGGAAAAAATCAAAGTCGTGATCACCGGAAAAATAATATTGATCACTTTTGCCTTTGAATTTTTGATCTGTTGAAAAATCAAGACACC
>CAZDHC010000050.1:1038-21941 GCA_964505225.1 uncultured Bdellovibrio sp.
GAACAAGCAACAGCAGTAAGGTTGCGGGCACACCAAAATACCCACTCGCTAACTCGCTTAAAGAGTCTCCCATTGGGGAAATGCTAGCGCCGTTGGACAAAATCATGGAAAGACCTCTTGCGATCACCATCATACCTAGAGTGATGACAAAGGGAGCAATACCGAGCCAAGCGACCAACAATCCATTGAACAATCCACCCATCAATCCTACAGCCAAAGCAAGACCAACCGATCCCATTGCCCCACTTAGACCTAAGGCGCCCCATCCCCAATTGACTTGCGAAACACCCACGACCACACCTGCAAGGGCCACAAGACTGCCAATCGAAAGATCAATTCCCCCGGTTAAAATAATCAAAGTCATTCCGCCAGCAAGGATTCCGTTAATAGAGGCTTGCCTCATCAAATTCGTTAAATTTCTGGCAGAAACAAATTCACCTTGAGTCGCCACCATCATACCAATAGCTAAAATAAAAAAACCGATCCAGGCGCCGTTTTTAACTAGAAAATCTTTTGTCGAAGTCGTTTTCATCTCATTAACCTTAATGCTGAATTGCCAATTGCATAATACAATCTTGATTGATTTCACTTTTACTTAATTCACCCGTCTGCACGCCATCAGATAACACAATCACACGATCGCTCAGCGCCATCAGTTCCGGCAAATCAGAACTGATCAATAGAATTGATTTTCCCTGCAAAACCAAATCGATCAAAATTTGATAGATCTCAAACTTAGCTCCCACGTCAACTCCACGCGTGGGTTCATCTAAAACAATAATTTCCGGATTGTTTTGTAATATTCTAGAAAAAATAACTTTCTGCTGATTGCCGCCACTGAGTTCACTGATGGATTGCTCAGTGTCTCCAAACCGTGTGTTCAATTTTTTTAAATCCACCTCGGTTGTTTGATTTTCCTGCGGATTGGAGATCAACTTCATGACTCCAGCCAAAGAAAGTCGCAAAACCCCGGTGTTCTCAGTCAAAGATCTTTGTGGCAACAAGCTTTCTCGCTTGCGATCTTCACTAACCCAACCAATTTTGGAGCGAAAAGCACTGACGGGTGAGCTCCAATGAACTTCTTCAACTTTCGCACTATCTTTTGCTTGAGAGGCAAATTGCACTTTTCCGCTGGTTTCAAAATCCTGATCTCCCAGCATCGCACGCAAAAGTTCACTGCGACCGGCGCCCAGCAATCCAGAAAAACCCAAAATCTCACCTTTTTTTAATTTAAAGTTTATAGGACCAAATTTCTTTCCCGACTTTAAGCTAATCGCCGTAAAATCTTGAGCCTCTAAAACAACTGTATCCAATCTGCGATCTGGCACTTTAGGAAACAGTCTATCCAAACTTCTGCCAACCATGTTCGAAATTAAAATAGCTTCAGTCACATCTTTGAGTTCGCTTGTAAACACACTTCGACCATCTCTTAGCACGGTCGCTCGCTCACACAGGCGATAGATTTCTTCCATTCGATGGGAAATATAGACCAAAGTTTTCTCTTGAACCTTCAATTGCTGAATAACTGCAAATAACTTTTCGGATTCTCGCGGAGTCAATGACGAGGTCGGCTCGTCAAAAATTAAAACTTGTGTTTGTCTAGAAACCGCTTTTGCAATTTCGACCAACTGTTGATTGCCCGTGCTCAATTCTCCCATGATCGCATCAGCACTAAATCCTGCGCCGATCAAGTCCAACCATTTTTGAGCTTCTTCGCGTAAGAGGTTCCACTGAATTAGACTATTTGTGTTCTGCCAATGGCCGACAAATAGGTTTTCGGCGACCGTCAAATGCGGAAATGCCGACAACTCTTGATGGATGATGGCAATTCCTGCTTTTTCTGCAGCTTTGGGATTTACTAAATGCAAGGCGCTACCATTTAATAGAATCTCACCGCCATACTCACCTGCCGGATAGGTCCCACTGAGAATTTTCATCAAAGTGGATTTGCCGGCACCGTTTTCGCCTATTAAAGCATGAACCTGTCCAGCAAATAAGGAAAGGTTCACATTTTCCAGAGCCTGAACTGGACCAAATGATTTTGAAATATTGGAAAGACGAACAACTTCAGTCAAAAACTATTTTCCCATGACAGAGGCTTTAGAATGAAAGCCTGTTTTATAAATCTTTTCTTCCAAGTTTTCTTTGGTAATTGCATAAACCGGTGTTGCGATGCTTGGAACCGAATTAGAACCGTTGGAAACTTTCTCTTTTCCTTCAACCTTTTCGCCTTTTGCCAATTTAAAAGCAACTTGTGCAGCTGTCTCTGCCAATGGAGCAATATCTTTTAAAACTTCAAATTGTTGCTTGCCTGCGACGATGTCTTTGATTGCAGCCAAATCCGCATCCGCACCAGCGACAAAAACTTTACCGCTCAATCCTTGCTCCGTCAGAGCCTGAACTGCTCCGTGAGCCATTCCAGAGTTATTGGCGATAACCGCTTGAATATTATTTTTATTTTGAGTCAATGCATTTTCAACTGTGGCCATTGCCCCTGCTGAACTCCAAGCTTCGTGATTCTTTTTAACCACCACTTTAATTTCTGGATACTTTTTCAAAACACTCTCAACTCCGCGAGTGATCTCATTGGCCACCGAGTGTCCAGCTTGTCCCATCAAAATCACATAATTGCCTTTTCCTTTGGTGAATTTAACCGCAGCTTCTGCCTGCAAAACTCCCACTAAAAAAGAATCTTGAGTCACATAGAAATCCACCGGCGAATTTGCAATCATACGATCGTAAGCCACCACCGGAACCTTGTCCTCGTGAGCTACTTTCACTAAATTAGCTGCAGCTTCTGAATTCACAGGCTGGATCACCAAGGCCTTCACACCTTGAGACAATAGGTTTTCCACTTTAGCAGCTTGTGTTTGAGGATTATTGTCAGCCGAGACAACCACTGCTGTAAAACCCAGCTTCTTTGCCTCGTCCATAAAGTACTTTTGATCCTTTTGGTATCGCTCTTCCTGTAGAGTCGAAAGCACAAAGCCAATTTTAACTGGCGCTGCAGCCAAAACTTCATTTTTAGAAAAAACACAAAGACTTGTTAGAGCCACGAGCAAAGCAAACTTCATAGACATGATATTCTCCTGTTCATTATTTTAAATTTTTAATTTTATTGAATTCTATTTTCACTTTTTCACGAGACCATACCGCAGTCAGAAAACTAGCATAACTCCAGGTCAGGTCCCGGGCCGAGATCATGTATCCAGTGTTGCGGTCTAGTTGTTCGGACATGGACCCATCCGCATTGGCATGATACTTTAATCGACTCAGGAACTGATCTCCCCGCCGAACCAACTTTTCGATTGTCGCCAAATCTTGTGACTTCATTTTGGCAGAGGAAGACTTTGCAGACTGTTTCTGAGTTAAAGCCAAAGCTTTACGATATAAAAACTCAGCACCCGCCGCCGTAGAAAGAACCCAAGGGTTGCCGCTTTCAAAATCAGCTCCCGAATATTTATCTTCAGGGTAACGTCCTAAAGCCGTCGCCATGACTTCTGAGCCCTTTAAAGTAGCGACAACTGTTTGCCGATTGATCGGATAAATCTCTGAAAATACTTTTTCTAGCTTTTCAAAGGTCGCCATCACTTTGTCGTCATTAGGCGAAAAGAAGCCATCCTCAACGGAACCATGCAATGTCGCCAGAATGGTCGCAATATCAAGACCTGAATTTTTGTATTCGACACCTTCCACTCGATTCAAACTCACGCGAATGAATTTTTCCGAAAAATCCCAGTGATCGAAAATTTTAGAATCAAGCTCAATCACCTGCTTCAAATACCATTGAGCTGCAAACGGATCCTGAAGACGTTCAGCAAGTTCAGCACCCATCAAGAGTGATTTTCTTTGCACCATTTGGGTGTAAAAATGATCCGCCTTGTTTTCTTCCCAAAGATCAAAGCTCGCTTCCCGCCAGTGGTGTGACACATATTCCAAATCAGCCTTGATAACAGTTCCTGCTGGTAATTCAGCATTGTAAAGCCAGGTACGGACAAATTGATGATTCAATTCAGAGTTTTCTTTTTGATCTAAAAGAAAATTTGCAAATTGAATTAAAGTGATCGCACGCAAAGCTGGCCCATCATTTTGAGGGCGCCCCCATGGTCCCGAAAAGGGAGTTCCATCAACGAAAAATTTAGGCTCCCCTAAATTGGTCAAGGTACTTGCCAATTGATTGCCTCTAGAAAAATAAATATAGCTCCGAAGTTCTTTTTCCCACATTTGCTGTTCAGCTTTTTTTTGAGCCTTAAGAAAAAGTTGAAAGACCGTATCCATAACCAATGCACCATCGCGCACCCAGTGCGAGTAGTAGTCTGGATTTTGTCTTTGTGGCGACGCCAGAACTGAACCCTGAGCGCCATCTGCCGGCGAAATGTTGGCGTGTAACTTTTTAATTGCCAGCGGAGTTTGAACTGCAATCCATTCTTCTAAATTTAAAGCACTGTAATCGTTTATAGCTTCTGAAGCTGACGGAACCAGCAGAAAGGAGCAAAGAATTGAAAGAAAAGACTTCCTCATCAGACTGACTTTTGAATATTGATTCATCTATCCCCACATTTAGATTTTGAGCCTCTTTTCGTAACGAGAACTGGGCTTATTTTCAATCTTAAAATCAACTCACCTGTCTCGATCGGGACAAAAGACTCCTAAAACTAAAAAACCGTGGGTCAACCACGGCTTTTTATGTAGATTTGACTATTTCTTAAGCTCAACGAGCTAGAACGCCCCGGAAACTTTTACGTTACCGTAATACTCGGTCGAAACCACGGCATCATCAAGGTTTTTGCTATCTTGCAATAGGGGTCGACCTACCTCAGCCGATAGCGCAACTGCTCCAACTGGCTTCTCATATTTTAACGCTGCCGAGACATCCCAATTGATCTGTTGGTGATAGTAGAACTCCGTCAAAGGTTGTCGAGCCAAAGTGCTGTCTTCGCCTGTGATGGCCTCTTTATTTTTGTAATAACCCACCAAACGTGGAGTCAAACCAATAGCTGTATTGTAATCAACCCAAGCATCAGCTCGATATTGATTGCCCAAATGGTAACCATTTTTGTTTTTAGCATCCCGTAAAATAGCTGCCAAATGAGAACCCGCAACTGTGGATCCATTTATGTGAAGTGCTGTCACGCCAAAAACGCCATCAGTCGTTCCTGAACCCAACTGCATATTGTAGGCATAATTTGAATTTGGATTGTAAGCATTCTTTTTATCAATGGAACCCGTCGGTAAAGAAACCCCAGCGTCACCGAACACCAATAGGGACGAGCCCAAATAAATTGGCGTGATCGCAGAAACAAAAGTGTCACCCATTCCTTTGACTCGGTCATAGTAAATATTCCCAAACATTTTGGTCTCAACAAAATTATCCAAATATTGGCCCAATACCATGATCGTCAATTTCGGAGAATATTGATACTGCAATGAAAATAGCTGAAGTGCTAAAGTCGAATTTCCGAAAGTATAAAGATCATTTGAAGCCGTCTTGGTGCCTTCGAAATCATAAAAATAAGAAGACCATTCCGCCTTCCAATTTTTAACTGCCGGTTTAGCGGACACATTGGATTGAGTAGTTGATGATGTGTTTACGCCTTCTTCAGCCTGAGCCACATTCAGTGACAACAAAGCGATTAAAAGTGCAGAAACTGCGAAAATGAATTTGTTTTTTGGTGTTTTTGTTTTCATAGAGCAATTGAACTACTGGAACAAAAACTCCTTTTCAAGATAAAAACCTATAGTGCAACTACTCTATTTCTCGAGTCATTTTTCGCTGTAGGCATAAAAACCAGTCCCTTGTTCTCAAACAATTTTAAGCCCCTGTTCAAAACTTAGACAGCTGAAAACCATTGTAACACCACTGATTCGCTCAAGCCACAGGGCACAGGCCTTGTAACGGAAAACCTTGGCAAGAATTCTATTTTAACTATTAAGGAGTCTTTATGAAAAAAACAATCCATGCATTACTGGCCTTCAATTTAGCTTTTGGGATGTCTGCAACTAGCTTCGCCTCAACCTCAACCGAAGATGCCATCAATCAAGCTCGAGCTTTGGCGCAAGTTGCCCTTGATGAGACCAATTCCAAGCTCAATGCAATTCATAGTTTAGAGCGCCAAGTTCAAAAAGCTGAAGATGCGATTTCCCGCGACATTAAATATGGTGTGGTTTCAGCCGGTGCCATTATTTTATCTGTGTATCTATTGAAGACCAATTCTGGAGATTCTTTTAGTCGATCGTTTGGCGCACTCCAAGCTTACGTCGTCGGCGCCTCTGGAACCGCTGGACTTGCCTACAATCTTTATACTTTAAAAGTGAATACCGCTGACTTGAATAAATTCAAAGCTGAGCTGAATACTAAGAAAATTGAGCTCGTTAAAATTCAAACAGATCTGGATTTAGATTTACAGGCATTGAAGTAGTTTTTGATGTTATCAACTCATAGACCTTTTTTCACTATGGCCCTTTGCACAGTATTGACTGTGTTGTCGTCTTTGCCTTTAAAAGCTCAGACGACAACCTTATCTATTGCTGACCGCGAGGTAAGAATGGAAGCCATTCGATTTGCCGCTCATGCGCAAGCCGAACTAGAAAAAAGAGTTCTTCGCGAACGCCCGATCTACAAACGTATGACTGGAATTTGCACCAATCCTGGATTTTCTTATTCTCAACTGAAATACACGGTCGATAGCGCCAAACAAGTGGCGAAACTTGGTTTTTTTAACGAATCTGAAGTTAAACGCACTTGGGAAAGTCGGAAGTTTATTTCTTCCGAACTTGCAGCCGACTTAGAAGATGACGGATTTGCATTGGCAATGAAAGAATGTGGTTACTCGTCTGGTCAGGTTGGTTGGATTATCACCAGTCTGGTTTCAGCAGATCTTGCAGGAAAAGGTGTTGGCACCTTAGGATTGATTGGATTTTGGCGAGTGGTCGGAGGTCGAATGATGGCCTTAAGAGCAAAATCTCCGAAGCTTTTCAATTTACTAATGGGAACCAGCATCGCTGCTTCAACCTATGAACTGATCAACAAAGATGAAAGTGATCCCCAGCCACCTTCTCCAGGTTCGACGGTTCTAACTTCCACTGAAGACTTAAATAAAGCGATTACAATCACTGATGACAAAAGCCGAGCACTCGAGATCAACCGTTTAACAATACTGGCATTGACTCAAAAGATGAATGACAAACAAACTCTTTTAAAAAATTCGGTTGATGAAAAACAAAAACAACAGCTCAATAGCGAAATTCGAAATTTACAAATCCGAATCACAGCTGTGCAAATGAGAACACATTAAACTATTTTTGGATTTGATAGCTTTCGGCTTCAAACGTTTTAAATCGTTTTTCTTTACTGGAACCGTCATTTACCTCATCTGCCTGACCCAGCTTCAAATTTAGATTTTCTTTATCAATTGAGTAAATGCCGTACTCGATTTGCCCTACACGGTAATTGGCAACGCTGTCACATTGTCGATTTAAAACAGAAATTGAAATTTGATTTTGCCAATTTCGATACCCACAAAATTGAGCCAGATTCAATGCGTCCGCCACCTCCTTCGAAAGTGGAGTGTAAATGACGTCTTGAATTTGCAAATCTACATTTTGAACGCCAAATTCAAATGTTTGAGCTGCGCGAACAATTTTTTCAAACTTTATATAGGGTTTTCGACAACCGGGCTCTTCAAATCCAAAAAACGAAAAATTCCATTTCAAGTTTTTTATTTCCAAATTTTTCCGAAAAACATCTTCATCAGTCTCAACGCAAGGCTGCTGCCAGACTCCATCCAGAATTTCATTTGTCAATCGAGCAGGAGCACTAGTTGACGCAAGCAAAATCGTTAGAATCATTCCGCACACTGATGACAAAATAGCCCATTGAGTTCTCATGGATAGTTTTCCTTTTCAAAAGGCTAATTTAAATAGTAACTTCAGTCAAAATAAAGACAGAGGTTATATGACCACAGATCCAAAAAAATTGACAACCGCAGCGGACGCTATCTCAATTATAAAAAATAACGACCGAGTTTTTATTCACGGCGGAGCGGCAACCCCACAGACTTTGATTAATTCTTTAGTTGCGCAAGCGTCCCGATTAGAGAACGTGGAAATTCTTCATCTGCACACCCATGGCCCGGCCGAGTATGCCAAACCTGAATTTAAGAAATCATTCAAAGTTACCAATTTATTTGTCGGCGCCAACATTAGACCTTATTTAGATTTTGATCGCATCGATTATCTTCCCTGTTTTCTATCTGAAATCTCGTCTTTATTTAGAAATGGAATTAAAAAATTAGATGTCGCTTTGGTGCATGTGTCTCCTCCAGACATTCATGGTTTTTGCAGCCTTGGCTCCAGCGTCGACGTCGTTCGAGCTGCTGTGGACACAGCCAAAGTCGTCATCGCTCAAGTCAACCCTCAAATGCCCAGGACCCACGGCGATGGTTTGATTCACACCTCTCGAATTCACGCTATGGTCGAGGTCAATGAACCTTTGTTTGAAAGCAAAGTGTCCGCATTAACCGAAGTCGAACTTTCCATTGGGCGCAATGTCGCGGCTCTTGTCGAAGATGGCTCCACATTGCAAACCGGAATTGGAGCCGTGCCAGACGCGGTTCTAGCTAGCTTAAAGGGCCACAAAAACTTAGGAATACATTCAGAAATGTGGTCCGATGGAGTTCTAGCTCTGGTTGAAAGCGGAGTGGTGAACAACTCGCTTAAAAAAACTCATCCAGGAAAAATTGTCTCTTCGTTCGTCACTGGTTCCCGAAAACTTTTTGATTTTATCGACGACAACCCTTCAGTGCTGTTACTTGAAGCTTCTTATGTGAACAATCCAACTGTCATAGCTAGAAATAAAAAAGTGGTCGCGATCAATTCGGCAGTTGAAATTGATCTATCCGGACAAGTTTGTGCTGATTCAATCGGCCATCACATCATCAGCGGCGTTGGCGGACAGATTGACTTCATTCGCGGCGCGGCTTTATCCGAAGGTGGCAAACCAATTATTGCGTTACCTTCACGAACCCACAAAGGCATTGCCAGAATCGTTCCGACATTGAAAGCTGGGGCAGGTGTTGTGACCACACGGGCTCACATTCACTATGTCGCGACTGAATATGGAGTTGCCGATCTTTTTGGAAAAACCTTGAATGAGCGCGCCAAAGCTTTGATCAACATAGCTCACCCAGATGATCGCGAATCCCTTTCTAAAATCTGGCACACAGAGTGGAAAAGCGCCAATAACTAGAATATTTGCTCTTAGAGTAAATATTCTAACATATTGATTTCACTTTAATTTTTGCTTTATTTTCAATTTAGATTTGGACTTTTCTAGACGTTTGTCTCAGTCTTGAGTCATGACAAACAAAATTCAATCCGAAATTCAGATCAAAGAAATCTCGCAAAAACTTTTAACTGATGACTGTCGAAAATTTTTGAATGCTCTGCATTTTCAATTCGACCCTGAAAGAAAAAAACTTTTAGAGGCTCGGCGAAAAAAAGAACTGGCTTTAAATGCCGGTGCAAATTTAGATTTTCTGACTGAGACTTCTCAAGTTCGAAGTTCAGATTGGAAAGTTGCCAAAACTCCTCAGGACCTAAACTCTAGAAGAATTGAAATCACCGGCCCCGCCGAACCAAAAATGATCATCAACGCTCTGAATTCTGGCGCCAATGTTTTTATGGCGGATTTAGAAGATGCCCTATCCCCCACTTGGGAAAACATTTTGGTGGGTCACCATGCACTTTCCCAAGCGGTTCGAAAAAATCTCAGCTATCAAAATGAAGCTGGAAAGAAATACGAACTAAAAAACGAAACCGCCACTTTAATTGTTCGCCCCAGAGGGCTTCATTTAATAGAGGAAAATTACCACATCGACATCCAAACGGGCTCTGAACCTCACCGCGAGTCTATCTGTGGTTCACTATTTGATTTCGGAGTTTACTTTTTTCACAACGCTCAAGAACTGATCCGCACAGGCCGAACTCCAGCTTTCTATTTGCCTAAACTTGAAAGTCACCTAGAAGCAAGATGGTGGAATCAAGTTTTTGTTAAAGCTCAAGACCTTCTAAAAGTTCCTCAAGGAACCATTCGCGCCACGGTTTTAATTGAAACAATATTGGCCGCCTTTGAAATGGATGAAATTCTTTTTGAACTAAAAGATCACGCAGCCGGATTAAATGCTGGCCGTTGGGATTATTTATTTTCGCTAATTAAAAAACACTGCCATCGTTCCGAATTTATTTTACCGGACCGCTCGCAATTGACCATGGCCACTGGCTTTATGTCAGCTTACGCGAAGCTGTTAGTGCAAACTTGCCATCGGCGCGGAGCTCATGCCATTGGCGGAATGGCGGCCTTTATTCCGAACCGAAAAGAGCCTCAAGTCACCGAACTTGCCTTAAAGAAAGTTTCCGAAGACAAAGCACGCGAAGCCAAACTTGGTTTTGATGGCAGCTGGGTAGCTCACCCAGACTTGGTCGCTGTTGCCAAAAAAGAATTCGACGCTATCTTGGGCGACAAACCCAATCAAAAAGAAGTCATCCCTACTGGCGCCGTCACCGCCAAGGATCTTTTAGATTTGAAAATCGAAGGCGGAAAAGTCACCGAATCTGGAGTTCGCACCAATATTTCTGTGAGTCTTCAGTACATTGAAAGATGGTTGGGGGGCTTAGGCGCCGTGGCCATTAACAATTTAATGGAAGACGCAGCGACTGCGGAAATTTCTAGAACTCAGTTGTGGCAATGGCTCCATCATCAAAGCAAATTAGAAGATGGTCGAGTTTTCAGCCGCGACCTTTATTTAATTTGGCGAGCCGATGAACTTAAAAAAATTGGCGACACTCAATCATCAGTCAACTTAGAACGAGCGATGACAATTTTAGATGATCTCGTCTTACAAAATGATTTCACGGAATTTTTAACTCTCAAATCTTACCCAAGATTACTGGAGCCCGAGAAGCTATTTGTCAATTGGAGTCTACCCCAAACTCAAAAACCAACAACAGTCTAAACCTGTTTAAATAAACTAAACATAAACACAACAAAGAACATGGAGGATTTATGACTGAACAACAACTATCGACCGAATGGACCACTTCACCACGCTGGAAAGGGATCAAACGGAATTACACACCTGCTGAAGTTAAAAAACTACAAACTTCACTTCCAATCGAGCACACCATTGCTCGTCATACTTCTGAAAAACTTTGGAATATGATCACCGGCCCCAATTACGTTAATACCTTTGGTGCAATGACCGGCGCTCAAGCTGTGCAAATGGTGAAAGCTGGTTTGAAATCGATATACTTAAGTGGATGGCAAGTCGCGGCTGATGCAAACTTGGCAGGCCAAACTTATCCAGACCAATCTCTTTATCCTTCAAACTCGGTTCCACAGGTCGTTCGCCGAATCAACAATGCTTTTCAACGTGCAGATCAAATCGCGAAATCTTTAGGCGGCAAGGATGCTAATCCTAAAAGCCCAGAAGGCACGGATTGGTATGCTCCGATTGTTGCTGACGCTGAAGCTGGCTTTGGTGGCCCTTTACATGCTTTCGAATTGATGAAATCTATGATCGAAGCTGGGGCAGCAGGCGTGCACTTTGAAGATCAATTGGCAGCCGAGAAAAAATGCGGCCACTTGGCTGGAAAAGTTTTGGTTCCAACCAGCACTTTCGTTCGCACCCTTCAATCAGCAAGACTTGCTTCTGACGTTTTGAGCACGCCATCAGTGATTATTGCTAGAACGGATGCTTTAAGCGCAAACTTGATGACATCAGACATCGATCCTGCGGATCAACCATTTTTGACTGGCGAAAGAACTCCTGAAGGTTATTTCGTAATCAATGGCGGCCTAGACTACGCGATTGCTAGAGCTTTGGCCTACGCTCCCTACGCTGACGTTTTATGGTTTGAAACTTCAAAACCTGACATGAAAGAAGCGGAAACATTTGCGAAAGCCATTCATGCCAAGTATCCAGGAAAAATTTTGGCCTACAACTGCTCACCAAGTTTTAACTGGAAACTTCACTTAAGTGATACTGAAATCGCAGCATTCCAAAAGACATTGGGTAATTTGGGATATAAATTCCAGTTTATCACTTTGGCTGGTTGGCATCTATTGAACTATCATACCTTTGATCTTGCGAAAGAATATGCAGCCTCTGGAATGTCAGCTTATGTTGAACTTCAGGAAAAAGAATTCTCTTCAGCAAAAGAAGGCTACACAGCTGTACGCCACCAACAAGAAGTTGGAACCGGTTACTTTGACCAAGTTTTAAACTTGATCACCGAAGGAACTGCTTCAACTGGAGCTCTAAAAGGTTCAACCGAAGGCGATCAGTTTCACGCTCACCACTAGTTTTTGTGGTCGAAAGCGTTTACTTGAAATGCTTGAAAATAAAAAAGGAGTCCTCGGCAAGAGGGCTCCTTTTTTTTGCTGTCTAATTTCTATAAGCTTTTATCTTTAGACTTTGGCTTTTTCTTTTCCAATATTGCAGGTGTTAATACCTAACATTGAATAAGGCGGACACCAGCCCAAAAGCCCGGTCGCCAAAGGCACGATGCCTAGCAAAAACCACATACTTTGTGGACCAACAAAGGCCATTGATATCAAAGCAACTCCAACCACCACACGAATCACTCTTTCGATTGAATGCACATTTTTAACCATAAAACCTCCCAGTTATTGAACTACATGGAGCTATTTTAGACTAGATACACATGCATGCAAGTAATCACCGGGCATGACTCTTGTTAGAACAACTTCTGAGACAAAAAGTCCGCCCTTGTGTTGAATCCTGCTGCCTATAGGGATCCAGCACCGGACCTAAATTGACTTATGTCTAATTATTGGACGTATTTTTTAGTTTCATCCGGAGGAACCGTGAGTATTAGATTTTCTCTTCTTTCAACTTCACTGGCGATAGCACTTGTTGGCGTTACGACCTGGGCCCAATTCACGATCGTTCAGACTAAGGCACCCATCAATTTTCACGTCATGAATCCCGGCCAACACTACCGTGGGGCACGCCTGACCACCCCTGAAGAAATCAATTATCTTTCTCGGCTTAAAGTTAGAACAATCATAAACCTTCAAGGTGGCGACCCAAGCACATCCATCATCGGCCCCTTGATTCCATTTTTTGAAGCCGGAGAAACAGCAGAAGAAATTCAAACTGAAAGGTCTTTAAGCCTTTTCACGGCAGGTTCAACCATTAAGAACTATTTCAACTTACCGCTAAAATCACTACAAAGCGTTGACAGAAATGGAGCCCTCACGATCAAGGCTGCACTTAGAATTATGAATGATCCAAAATACCAACCCGTTTATTTTCATTGCGCTCATGGTGCAGACAGAACCGGCCTGGTCGCGGCTCTTTACCGGGTTCAGAATCAAAACTGGAGCATGATTGAAGCCTATGATGAAATGACGGACAAAGGTCACAATTGGCAGCACAAGATTTTTACCAGCTCGATGGATCGATATTTTATTGAACAAAATTTTATCGGATTCATCTCAGACTTTTTAAACTGATTCAAAACAACAGAAATTGAGTTTCAAATTATTGCAGTTCAACTTCGCAATCCAAAAGCTCGGCACCTGATTGCTCACCAAGGCAATCGATAAAGCCAGAATAAATAACCACGGCTTGCCCTTTTACTTTCTTACCAATTGAATACTCATAAAAATCATCTGCAGATCTTGGAATCAATTGCACCGAATATTCTCGCTGATCATATCCAGGAGCAACTCCCCCTACCAATTTAAAAAGATCACCAGCTTCATTGCCAAACTTTACCAAATTTAATTTGACCGGCTCAACAGTCATAGTCCCGTCCATCAAAAATCCAAGTGCTGACTTTTGCTTTTCTGAAACTGTCACTTGGAGCTGACTGACATAAGAGTTGCTACTAGATGCTTTGCAATTCCAAATTTGCTTTTCAATTCCACCACTAGCCAAGGCACAACTTCCAATCAAGCTTGATAATGCTAAACTCAAAAACATCTGTTTCACATAACCTCCAATTTAATCCCCCTCACTTATCACAAATAGAGCTAATTCAACACTTCAAGTCTTGAAATCCATTATTCAAACTTCGAATAGGTACCTCCTTAATTTTATTAGCCCTCAAATCACTTTTGGTATATCAACAGGGAATGAAATACATATTTGTACTTGTTCTCATCATCCCCTTTTTAGCAATTGCCAGCGAACGCCACACCACCTCGTCGATGTCAGACGTTTGGACTTTTGCTCAAATGCAATCTGACAAAATGAAGCCGGAATCAACTTTGATCGTTTTTGATATCGACAATACACTTATCGCTTTAGATCCAGACCTGGGGAGCGACCAATGGTTTACTTGGCAAACGGGCCTAATCAAAGCCAATGAAAAAACTAACAAGCTTGGCAGACATCAGGTCGCCCCAAATATTGAGGAGCTATTCCTGCTGCAATTTAAATTTTTTGCTGTTTTCAAAACTCACCCTGTTGAGAAAAACACTGCCGAAATCGTCAATCAATTTCAAAATCGAAAATATTCAGTCATTGCCTTGACCTCTCGGGGGCCTATCTATCGCAGCCAAACCGAAATGCATCTTAAAAATTCGAATATTTCTTTTAAAACCTCATCCTTTGGACCCGCGGGTGGCTATGCTAGCACTTTTTTTCCCGAAAATATCAGCGGCGCCAGAGAGATTTCCTATATGGACGGCATCGCCATGGGCTCTGGTCAAAACAAAGGGAAAGTCTTGAGCTCTCTGTTTGCGAAGACCAAAACCGAATTTAAAAGTATTATTTTTGTAGATGACACTCTTAAAAACATAGAAAATGTTGAAGGCGAACTATTCAAAACTGTCGATCTTCATACCTTCTATTATACTCACGAGGATTCTAGAGTCGCCGCCTTCAACAAAGATCCCTCAAAAGCGATTAAAGAGTGGAAGGCTATCAAGGCACTGATACAGCCATAAAAAAAGGTTGCTCAACCCTAATATCGCCGCATTTGGTATTTTTTACCTATGTCACAGTCGAAAAACCTGTGCTACACCCATCGCATGTCAGACTTAAAATGCGTCACCTGCCAATCCACAAAAGCGAACTTAATCTGTGGCCATTGCCAAGCTTCAACCTGCAAGAAGTGCAGCCACTTCTTGGATGAAGAACACTTTATTTTTCTTCAACCCATTCCAGCAGAGTTGTCGCATCAATGTTACTGCGACCATTGCTTTTCAGAAATCGTAATACCCGCCCAAGCCCTCTATGACGAGACTTTAGAAAAAGCCAAAAACATAATGGTGTTTGATAGAAATCAAGGGAAAGAGACCAGGTTTATTCGCCGACAAGAGCGACCTTTTCAAATCAAGAACAGCAAAGACCAAGAAGAAGTCACTCTACGCTTAGCATTTCTAGCTGCTCAAAAGAATTACAATGCGATTATTGATGTCGATATTAAGGGCGAGAAGGTCCGAACTGGAGCTTACCAGACAACGATTTGGTCAGGCAGTGGAGTTCCGGCAAATGTGAAATCGAATCAGCTCATGAAAGATCGTTCACTTTGGCAAAATCCAAATTAAGTCGTTGATTAAAAGCAGTTGATCCACAGATTAGCCACACAATGGCGTCAAATCAAAAAGCATCTCTGAAAGTTCCTTATGGGAACTGGTTTTCACAAAATCAAATGCCAATCTCTTAGTCCTCAGTGGCGCTCCAACAGCGTGCCCCCTGAAAACAAGATAGCGATCTTTACCTGAATTGGATTCATTTACTAAAATAACATCCACTGTCCCACGCATCAGCTTTTCAGGAATCAAATCTTCAAGCAACAAACCTGATAAAGAAACGTTGTGAGTTTTCGTTTTAAAAATTTGAGAATTTGAGACCAATAGGACTTTTAAATGTACGCCGTATCTTGGTGCGGATCTTAATCCACGACCACTATTGCCTATAATATCTGGATTTTCTTTTCGTAAAGCTGAAATATCCACAGCTTCCATTTTGGCATGAAGCAGAGACATAAATTCATCCCCTGTTAAATCGGGGAATAAACCTTCAATTGCCTCAGAGGTCACTGTCCTCTCATCTGACCTAGCGTCATTTGAGTATTGCTTCCGAACAACTCGTGTGTGTGAATTCATGCAGCGATTGCCCCCATAGGCCCTTTAACTGCAAGGCAAATACCTGCCCTACGCAAACCTACTGGCTATAAGAACAGGGCGCCATCAACCTTTTAGGCAGCCAAATGGCCTTTGAACTAGCTAAGGTGCTATTTTACCTGATCTATTGCTGAATCGACTGAATCAAGGTCGCCCATAAAAGTTAGACGGCCCATCTTGATACAGCAGGTGCTAGATCTAAATGAGACTAATTGCGCGGCTTTCGCATCTCCATGAACTTCTGAAATGCAGGACGCTCCTGAATCATCGAAAACCATTTATTCAATTCAGAATAACCTTTGATATCCAAACCAATTCCTAGACTCGTGTTGACGACCGAAGCTACAACCAAATCCGCAATCGTATAGTGATTTGCTGCTAGGTACTTTTTGCCTTTCAATGAATGATTCAAAATCTCAAGATAACTTGGGATCTGCTGCATTCGTTTTTCCACCAATGCCGCATCCTTTTTGTCATCAGGCACAAAAAACTTTTGAATCAAAATGTCCACTATCGGAGGTTGCATCTCCAACATTCCCCAAAACATCCATTGAGAAACGTGCCCTTTTTCTTCGGCAGTTTTACCTAACAACTCAGGTTTATATTTTTCTGCTAAATACTGAACAATCGCAGCAGACTCCCACAGGATAAAATCACCATCAATAAGACAGGGAACTTTTCCATTTGGATTTATTTTCAAAAATTCAGGGCCTTTGTGTTCACGCTTATTCATCATATCCAGAGGCTTTTCCTTGTAAGGAACACCGCACTCTTCTAACATCAAATAACATCGACCCGCACTGGACCTTACCGAACCATATATCTCGACCATAGAATACTCCTCTGTTTTAACGAGATGTTATCTTGTCAGGTTTAAAAAATTAGATCAAAATTATTTTTCCATTACTAAATCTTTAACTCGGCCTATAAAGCATCTTAGCTAAAAGATTCAACACAAGGAGTCCAAATGTCAGATAAACCAAAAATCGTCGACACCTGTTTTCAAGCAGTAGACCTAAAGCCTGGCACTTACCATTGGTGTGCCTGTGGTCACTCTAAAAACCAACCTTTTTGCGATGGAAGCCACAAAGGCTCAACAATCCAACCAGTTGCCTTTGAGGTTAAACAGGAATCCAGAATAAAGCTTTGCTTGTGTAAGCACACCAAAGCAGCTGGCGGAGTTTGCGACGGCAGTCACAATTCGCTTTAAGAATTTATTTAGGCAGATTTCTTTTTATTGGGGTTGGGTTCATGAATGATCTCATCCATTGCCCAACGCTTTTGACAATCTGAAACACTGTTTTTAAGAATAGATCTCTTAAAAGCTTCATCAATTCGAAGCCATTTCTCGGCAAGCTCAATTGGAAACTTTGTTTCTTCAAAGGCTTCCTTGAGATATTTCTCGCGAATATCCCACATTTCTTGATCGATAAAAATATGAGGGTGTGCGTCCTGTGGACTTCGCCCCGAATATATTTTGGGACCGCCAAAGGCCCCCAACATAAAATCGGTCTGCTGATTAGAAATAAACTCTTGTGTCACATTTCGAAACACCTTGGCCATCCAAGGGTCCTTATAAATGCGATCATAAAAAGCCAAGTTCACCTTAAGAATTTCTTCACGAAGTAGTTTGTAATCCATGACTATTTATCGTCATTTTAAAGCAAACAATAAGACCTTTTCATTTTTCTTAATAAAATCTTAAAGCTAGTGAATCAAAATAGCCTGCCCTTAGTCGAGTTTTCTGCCGATAAGTTCTGGTGATCAATCGTATTTTAGATCGCTTTATTCCTGTCGCTTTTGAGGCCCCCGAGAGCCTCGAGAAATCATTGTATTTAATCAAATGGCGCATTTGGATCATGGGAAGCTGGATCGCCTCGTTAGCTATTATGACTATTTTCACTCTTCGAATTTACGCTGAAGGTTTTCAAGATCCATCCGCATTTTTCTTTCCTCTTTTGGTGGCCTTTATCGGGATCATATTTCCCAACCTCGCTTTAATTACGGGAAGATTTAGAAGATTTGCTGCCGCTGAACTTCTACTGGGATCACTGCTTTTACATTATCGCTTTTTAGTCATCGGTGGCATTGAATCCGAGTTGGCATATGCATTGCCAATTATTCCCTGTATTTCTATTTTTGTTTTGGGAGTACGCCGCGGCCTAATATTGGCCTCATTTGATATCGGACTGACTTTGTTTTGCTTCTTCAATGAATCGATATTGCCGACGACGTCGATCGTCAATACACCTTGGACCAGAACCATCTACGCAATTGCCTATGCCAGTTTACTTTGGTTGGGAACCCGACAGTTAGAAAATATGCGAGTCAACACGATGCGCAGCCTTTCAGAAGCTAAACAAAAATTGCTGGAACAACAGGAAATCAATGCCAAACTTGAGTCGGAAAAAATCACCTCAGCTTTAATGGTGAGCCTTCATCATGAAATCAACAATCCTTTGGCGATCGCCTCTGCCAGCGCCTCTATCTTAAAACGTAAAAACCTGTCTGACGGCACCGGAGATCAAGACAAAACGTTGGAACTGATTGACCGAGAGCTCCAGCAAATCAGTCGAGCTTTGATCCAAGTGAGCCCTTATCGATCTAAAAATCAGGGGTCCTCATGATCCCCAACCCACTCAATCAACTTTTAACTGAGCCCGCAGAATCCACCGCCACTGAAAAATGGAGAACAACTGTTTTTCAAACAAGCGCTATCATCGCCACGATACTTCCACCACTCATAATTTATTTAAAGGTTAACTTCTCGCCGGACTACCATCCGCAGGTTTGGTATCTTTTAGAAATTTCTGCTGTTTCCTTTTTTTGCCTAATGGCCTCCTTGTTTTTAAAACCAACCGACGCCCGCCCCCACAGTGTTTTCGTGATGAACTTTATTTTATATTTACTTTCGATGTCTTTCTATTCCGGCGGCGCGAAAGCCACTGGACTGCATTGGTTTATCATTATTCCTGCCGGCGCAAACTTTCTATTCGGCATCAAAGTGGGACGCAACGTGTGGCTTTTCACAATAGCCGCCCTATTAGGAGTGACACTTTTTTCCAACAACTCCACCCCATTTGATTCCAATTTTCGATGGATTGTTGTTGGCGCAACATCACTAGTCGCTATCTCATTTTTCGGCTACCTTGAATATGTTCGCTCCCAAGCTTTTTATCAACTATCCCGTGCCACCGAGAAAATTAAAGAAAACAATCAAAAGGCCATTGAGTTGGAGCAACAAAAACAACTTCTTCTAACGACCCAACAAGTGGACTCCTCTATTCGTCAGTCGGTGCAATTGGCAATTTCTAAAGTCGAAAGCTTGCAAAAGAATATGCCTGAGGAAAAGGGCCTAGCGCGCATGAAGAATTCGATGTATCGAATTTTGGGAATCCTGAACGCCCTAGATGGTATTGAAAACCGAACACCCGACTTAGTTGAATATAGCGACAGCACTAAAATGTTAAATCTAGACACCGGTAAAAAATCTCATTAATCTGACAAAGTGAATACAGCAATTGTTATTGGCGGTAGCGGCCTCATTGGATCAGAACTTTTAAAGTGTCTTGAAACTGACACTCGTTTTAGTAGCGTCATTGCATTGTCGCGCAGACCTCTCAACCTAAGCTTCACCAAAACTAAAGTTCAAGTTGTTGACTTCAATCAACTTGAAAATATTCAATTACCGACTGGATGCCACTACTTTTGTTGCCTAGGAACCACCATCAAAGTCGCTCAATCAAAAGAAGCCTTTTACAAAGTAGACCATGACTACCCGTTAGCACTTGCGCGATTAGCTCATCGCTTGAACGCCGCATCTTTTCATCTCATTTCTGCACTTGGCGCGAACGCCACCTCAAGTGTCTATTACTCGAAAGTAAAAGGCGAAACTGAAAGAGATCTTAAACAAGTCTTAGGTGCAACCTTAAGGATTTATCAGCCATCTTTACTTCTTGGCAATCGCGACGAGCTTCAACAGACCGCAAGACCCGGGGAAAAATTGTTTCAAAATTTAAGTTATTTATTAAAACCCGCGTTTCCGATTCTTTTGCCAGGGCCTTTCAAAAAGTACAGACCCATCGAAGCCAAAGAAGTCGCGGCCAGCATGCTGGCGAATCTTTAGGCCGCCGCCATCGAATCTTTAACTTCGTCTGAAAATTGGTATCCAATGCCACGAACACTCATTAAGCTTCCCTGACAGGCTCCCAATTTTTTGCGAATGGAATAGATGTGTGAATCCACAGTTCTGTCTGTGATAAACATTTCCGTACCCCAAACAACATCTAACAATTGCTGCCTCGAAAAAATCTGATTCTTGTTGGTCATAAGATAGCGCAGCAGCAAATACTCTTTTGGAGATAGAAATACCTTTCCAGCATCTTTACTGTTGGTAAATTCAAAATAGTGCTGTCGTTGAGAAATTCGAACTGAGCCCGCCTGTAAAAATTCAACCTCGACCACTGGCTTAAGTAAGCGCTGGGCTCGCATTTGCAATTCTAAAAAATTGTAGGGTTTACCGAGGTAGTCTTCTGCTCCTAAGGAAAACGCTAAAGACTTTTTTGAAATATCATGTTCGGCTGTTACAAATATGACTGGAATTCCTGCCAAAAGATTTTGACCTTTGATATCACCCAAGAGATCAAACCCAACACCGTCGGTCAGATTGACATCAAGTATGATCAAGCTCCAGGTCTCTTTGGCAATCGCCTCTCTGGCCAGCTTTAAGCTAGAGACTGACTTA
>CAZDHC010000051.1:0-21729 GCA_964505225.1 uncultured Bdellovibrio sp.
AAGGGGAGGGGATTTTGGTAAGGTCGAATTGCGAACTTCAACTTGTTTTCGTGCGACCGAAGCCATAGGAAAGGGAAGTTGCTGTCTTAGTTTCGAGAAGAATCCATGATCAAGGCTGTTGGACTTTAAAAAACTCTCTTTTACCTTCATCGCTAGTGGTTCAAATTTTCCGTTGTTCACTTTATAGATTGAAATTGAAACTAAATTTTGATCCTTTTCGAAGTTAAAATTCACGTCTGTGTCATCTACCGGAGCATTGGCAGTCATAGCGGCGGCACTTTGTTTACGAACGATCGCTTGCCCTAGGGCCTGGGTTCTTTCCATTGATGCAGTCAATATGTTTTGAATTTCCATACCCTTTGATTTTGCTTTGTCTTTATTGAATTCTTTTTCTCGAGTCGAAATTCGTTTTTCAATCTCGCGACTATTCGAAAGGCCGATTCCGACAGTCGTGGCGACCAGCAGGATTACTGTCATGCCAATCAGTTTGGTGGAAATAGGAATTTTCATAGTGACCACTCCAGGAAAAAGTTGAGGTAATGTCCCTCGATCGTAATTGTATTTGTACTTTCAGAAGCATCCGTGGCTTTGTAGCCCAATTCATCATGGCGATAAGCATAGCCGGCAAGTCCGGTCATTCTATCGCTGAGGCGATAGCTTCCTAATGTTCCCAATTGATAAGACAAAGATTCTTTGATTCTCATATCATTGGGAGTATAGGCTTTGAACATACTGTAATAGATATGGCCATTGACTTGAAATCCGAATTTAGGACTGAAGGCATAGGAATATTCATAACCATATTGGGGGCCAGTTGAAGCCACTTTATCAGTTCGCGTAAAGTTTCCTTGGCTATCAGCAAGTAGCACAGGCAATTCTTTGTAGAAGGTTCCGAAGTAGTGGCGAGATTCAGATCTGTCTGTTGTTTTCGGTCGGTAAACTGCACTAAATTCGCCAGAAGCAAAATTTGAAATCTTGTCGTCAATTGAAAAGCCCGAGTAATCAATAATTCCTAAAAATCCCCAAGGGGATTTTTGTCCTAAATAGCCAAGGCCCACGCGACCGGTTCCGCCCAGGGCGTTGTACCCAATAGCTGCTCCACCTTGATCGTAAATTGTGCCTTTGTAATTCATAGAAGTGATCAGGTAGCTGGCGATGCCGTACCAGCCATTGGTTCTGTCGATCGATTGTCTGACAGTTTGGGTGAATTCCGAGGCCGGGGATCGGTCACCAGAGTGAACCTGAAATTGAATTTCAGATTTTTCTGAAGTGTCGCGAAGTTTAGCTCGGGCTCTGGTGACAAATTTGTATTTTCCGCCCGACCATTTTGAATCAAAGGAAATTTTATTTCGAGTGTAGTCTTTAGTTAAAGAAACCTGCTCCCACTTTTTATCTTTGGAATTCCATTTAGAAAGTGAATAGTCAAAAACCTCGGCTTTTTCTGGTTTGCTCCAGTTGATTTCACGGACGAATTCAGTTTTAGGCTTTTCAATTTCAGGAGATGTTAGTTTTTTGCCATAAACAGTAAATTGATCTCGTGTTGGTGATTCACTTTCAATTCCTTGAGCCGAGATCGGAACCACGGACCAAAAGTACTTTTGTGCCACAGGCAATTTGATTTGAACCTGATTCTCTTTTAAATCCTGAGCAGAAATGATTTTTCCGTCTTCATCTTTGAGTTGAAAGCGATAGATATCAGCGCCACCAACAGTGTCCCACTTAAAATCAATAGCGACAGTTTCGATTTCGTTTACTTTCAAGTTTTCAGAGGACTTTGGCGAAACAAGTTTGACTGGATCTAGTCCCACTTTGAAGGCTTCGGGTTGAGACCATTCGCCCGGGACATGACGCTTATCTCGAGAGCGAATCCTCATTTGGTAATCGCCCGGGGTGAGGGCGCCAGACCATTCTGAAGTCTCAGTTTTAAAAAGGAGTGGCTTTTCGCCCTCTTTTTTAGGTAGGGAGGTCAACTCAAGTTCATAACTTTTAGCAATTTCGATCGGATCCCACTCCATATTCACTGTTCTTTGATAATTTTCAGCCTGGGCTTTAGGGGCAGCGCCTGCCAGAGTAATTAAAAGAATTGAAATGGATACTAGGAAATGAAACTTCATCAGCGCACCTGGATCTTTTTCAATTTAGGTGCGTTGACGCCGCTGGAATCTGGGACCAAAACCCAGCGAGGCTCTAGTTTTTCCGACTCGCGGCCATGTTCATCAATTGCAAATACTTGGACTTTGTATCGACCCGGTAGAAGATTAACTAAAGAAGTAGAGGCGTTGGTAAATTTAGCCTTGCGAAGCTCTTTTCCAGAGCTGTCAAATAGTGTGATCCAATATTCTTTAGCTCCAGGAATTGCCGACCATTTAAGATGCAATTTTCCCAAATTAGACGACTGAAGATCGCCAGTTTCAGGCAAGAAAGTTGGAGAAGCCAACAACGGAAGCGGTCTGATTTCGATTGATTTAAACTCGGATTTTCCAAGGACCACTTGTTTTTCATCCAAGGCTTCGACCATCGCAATGTAGCGACCTGGTTTTTGCACTGGGGTTTTCACAGAATGCGAATTTGTTTCTTTTGAAATCAATTCGGGATGAGTTTTTTGATTGAGCAATTCGGCAGTAGGAGCAATTTTTAAACGAAAAGTTTTAATTTTTTCATTTTGCTCAGTTGCCCAAGTCAATGAAGCTAAAGGCTCATCAATAAAAAATTGTGGTTTTGCTTCAATTGGATTGATCCATAATAAAGAAATAGGCTTTGGCGGTTCTTTTGGTTTGAACTCTGCGGCAACTGTGAATTTGATCGTTTTAGATGAGATCGGTTTATCTATTCCTTCGTATGTTCCAGACAGGCGCCAATAGTAGGTTCCTGCAGGTAACAGATTTTGAATGGCTTCTTGGTCTAAAATATTTTTGGAAAATACTTTTTCCTTAAAGGCCGGATCTTTGCCGATTTCAAAATAGACTGACTTTATCGCTTCAGGTTTGGTCCATTTGAAATCCACATTCAACGATGGCTTGTTGGTTAACAAAAGCTGAGCATCCTCAATCGGTGCAACCGGACTTGGCGCATATCGACTGACGACCTCAATTCGATAAATAGAACTTTGTTGGGTGATGGTTTTTGTTTTGCCGTCTTCTGCGACTAATTTCCAAAAATGTTTTCCAACTGAAAGCTTAGCTAAAAGCGAAGTTTCATCTGGCTTTAGAGCTTTTGAGATTTCTTTTAAATCTTGGCGCGTTTTCCCTGCCCAAAGTGAAATTTGAGTTTGAGGCGGGAAGCCTTTCCAAGTAAATTGAATTGGCTGTGGGTTTTCAGGATTGACGTAAAAAGGTCTATCCAGTGCGGGCGAAAGGATTTCTAGGCCAGATAATTTTTTGTTGGCGTCAATTTCTTTTGATTGGCCATTGGATTCAATTTTGGCTTTTCCTTTTAAGACCTGAACGTCGATGTCTTTTCCTGACGACTTCGACAACTGGGCCGTTGCATTTGAAAGATCCACTTTTCCGCTAGCGGAGTTTAAAAGAAGTGAAGGCTCTGCGCTTTGGCCGGCAGATTTTTCTCCTTGGCTTACGAAAAGCGATCCGCCCTGTAAATCCAATGAAATTTCATTGTTGCCGCCTTGGCTGATGACGATCAATGAATCCGGATCCAAGTCGATAAAGCGATTGCTATCTTTGAATTGAATTCGAACTTCGCCATTGCTGGAAGTTTTGATGGCTTCGCCTGCATACAGATCTTCTCCGGGCTCAATCACTGACCAGACAAGGCTCGTGACGGGACGGCGCTCGACTTCGTCGCTGACTTGTTTTGCAATTGCGACTGGTTTTTGATTGAGATCAGTAGATCGAACAGATTCAAATTTTTTCGATAGATAGAGCGATCCTCTCCACACGCTAAGTGAAAGTGCCAAGGCCAATGCTAATCGCATGAAGGTTTTTTTCAAAACGGATCCTCCCGCTCTTTGTTCGGTATTTTTTTGTGCTTTTTTAAGCACTTAGACGATAAGGTCGGTAGATTTAGACTAGGGTCTATGGTATAGATTCAGACCATGGGACAGGACAAAAACTATATTACCCCTGAGGGTATTGAAAAACTTAAAAATGAGTACGCACAGCTCTTTCATAATGAACGGCCCAAGGTCGTGGAGACAGTGGCGTGGGCGGCTAGCAACGGTGATCGCTCTGAAAATGCCGATTATATTTATGGGAAGCGTCGACTTCGCGAAATTGACAGTCGCTTGCGTTTTTTAACAGGACGTTTGGAAAATGCGGAAGTGGTTGACCCAAAAAAGTTGAGTGGAAATAAAATTGTATTTGGAGCGACCGTCACGGTTGCTGATGAAGATGAAAGTATTTTTGTTTATCAAATTATTGGTGAAGATGAGACCGATATCAGTTTAGGAAAAATTTCTTGGAAATCCCCTGTGGCGAAGGCTCTTTTAGGAAAAAAGGTTGGCGACGAAGTCACTGTTGTTAAACCTGCCGGCGAAGAAATTTTTGAAATCAAAAAAGTCGAATATAAATAAATTTTAAATAATGAGTTCAATAAAAAAGCCCCGTTTTAAGCGGGGCTTTTTGCAAATGCTAGAAAAGCAAAAATTACTTTTTAGCAGGAGCAGGCGCAGCAGCAGGAGCAGTTGCAGTTGCAGTTCCTGGAGCAGTCGCGTGAGTTGTGTGAGCAGCAGCTTTAGCAGCTTCTTCACATTTCTTGTCGCCTTTTTTGCAAGTAGTTGTAGGCGCAGTTGTAGCAGCAGCAGTTGTAGCAGCAGGTGCAGTTGCTGTAGCAGCTGGCTTAGTAGCTTCAGTTGCCAAAGCAACAGTTGCGAAAAGAGCAACGATAGTCATTGCAGCGATTTTCATAAAATCTCCCTTGATTGGTTGTCTAGTGGTTTAGGCTAGATCAGTTTAAGAGGTTAATTCCTCATTATTGAATGCAGCAATGTTACAGGACTTTGGTCTACAATAAAGTGAAATTTAATTACTTTTGCTGTCAATATTTGCCGATGCTCAGTCGCTGAGCAAATTAACGAGCCGCGCAATCATTGTCGAGCGAGACTGGCAAATCTAAGCTAGTATTCTAGCGCATGTATTAGGAAAAATAGCAGTTGAAAAAAACAAATCAAAAAATAGAAAACACACCAGGCTCGAAAAAATCGACCTTCAAAGAGATCGTAACTTGGCTCTACCTGACTGGCGTCGCCTGTGTTCTTTCGATCTATTTCTTAGATCAAAAAATGGCAAATCTTTTGACCGAGGATCAATATAAAATTGTTTATCGTCCAGTACGAGAGATCACCGAATTGGGTGTAAGCACTTGGTATTTTTCACTTTCGGTCTTGGTGTCTGTTGTTTGTGGTTTGATTTTGAAGTTCGGTGCTGAAAAGTTAAAGACTCAATTGCTTGATCGGATTCGAAAACTTTATAAATGGTCTATTCTGCTTTTCATCTCTTTGATCGCGAGCGGAGCGATGGTGCAAATTTTGAAGTTTTTAGTTGGAAGGCAAAGACCCCATCGAACGCCGGAGCACAATCCTATGGTTTTTGATCCGATGACAAGCAATTGGCATTTTCACTCGTTTCCATCAGGGCACACTCAAACGGTTTTTACAGTTGCGATGGCTTTGTTTATTGCATTTCCGAAATGGCGAAGAGTCATATTTGGAATTGCCGTCCTGGTTGCGATGACTCGAGTTATTTTACATGAACACTTTTTGAGTGACCTGATGATGGGTGCTTATGTTGGATGTGTCATGACTTGGATCGTATATTTGAAACAGCCATTTTTTAAGAATAGAATTTGGAGAAATTGATGAAAAGCAAAATCTCTGCGCTGGGAAAGGATGTTTCTGGAATTTCCCAAAAATTATTTCTTTGGCTCTATTTGTTCACGATCGTGACTCATGTCTACATTTATTTGAGTGAGATTGATGGAGCGATGAAGTTGACCTCGTTGGTCATGATCTCTAGTTTTACCGCAGCACTATTTTTTGACTATCTATTTCCCAGCGGTAAAAGAAGATCTTACTTCGTCATTTTGATTATCTTATTTTTCTTGCCGGTTCGGCTTTATGTTTTTGGGCAAGTGCCCTCTCCGCCCATGTTTTATTACTTTTTGCTATGCTCCATCGGTCCCTATTTTTTAAGCCGAAATGCAGCTATTGCATTGGTTTCTGCAAGTATCATCGAAGTTGTCGGCGTGTTTGCAATATTTAAAGTTCAATCGTGGTTTCCCTTCGTTTATCTTCCTGTCTCAAAAATCGAGATGGGTTCTATGTATGGCTGGGTCGTGGTTCTTATTTTTACGACGGTCGTCGTTTTTCGAATCAATGAATATCGAAAGCAGTCTGAAAAAATGCTTTTGCGGCAAGTTGAAAAGGATATGAGAAATGCACAATTGACCAGTCTAGGTGAAATGGCTGGTTCTATCGCCCATGAAATCAATAATCCACTTCAAATCATTTCGGGGCATATCGAAAGTATTTCCTCGAAATTGGCAAAGGTTTCTGCGTCACAGATGGATTCGAGTTCAAATGAATCCATTCGTCACCATTTGGAAAGGGCAACTGCGACTACCTTTCGAATTTCAAGGGTGACTCAAAGTATGTTGAATATGAGTCGCATTCCTGACTCGGCGGACTTGCGCGAAGAGACCGTATATTCTTGTTTTGATTTGGTTCGTGGAATACTTGAAAATAAAATGGAGCAGGATGGGGTCGCGCATCGTTTTGATCCTGATCAATTGATGTTAACCGGTCTGGTAGACCCACAGTCATTGGCTCAAGTGTTAATGCAACTATACTCTAATTCAATGGAGGCGATACGGGAGTTAGATGAAAAGTGGATTCAGCTTGAGGTTCGCCTAGAAAATAAAGATCTATTGATCCGGATGACCGATTCGGGGCAAGAGATCCCACGGCTAGTTGCCGAGAGGATTTTTGATCCCTTTTTTACCACCAAAATAAAAGGTGAAAAAATGGGGTTGGGGTTATCCATTGCTAAAAAAATTGTGCAAAATATGACTGGAGATCTGACGTATTTACCTAACAACGGTAAAACCAGTTTTCTGATTCGGCTAAAAAGTGGTCTTAGTTCTGTTTAAATTCTGAAAAAGTAATTGAATGTTCAGCCATATTTAAATACTTTTAAGGTAGACCCTTGCTATCGTAGCTTTAAAATCGAGGTTTTTAATGAATGAAAAAATTCTTCTAGTTGAAGACAATGCCGATGATGAACTATTGACACTCCGAGCCCTAAAAAAGGCTCGAATTATGAATGAAGTTGAAGTGGCTCGTGATGGTGACGAGGCAGTTAAGTATTTAGACCGTATTGCTGCAGCTGATGAGCATAAGCACTTAAGTTTGATCCTTTTAGATCTAAAATTACCAAAGATTGATGGCATAAAAGTTCTTGAGCATATCAAAAAGAACCCAAAGCTTCATGGTGTACCGGTAGTTGTTCTGACGACCTCAAAAGAGGAGCGAGACCTACAATCTTGCTACGATTTGGGAGTCAATTCGTACATCGTAAAACCAGTGGATGTGAATGAGTTTATGGATGCAGTTCAAAAGCTTGGAACCTATTGGCTGATCTTAAACGAACAGCCATGAGGTTTAGATCTCGAATTTATGGTTATTCTTGTTTAGCAATTATATCGGTCTTAACTGCGATCTACCTGACTAATTATTTTTTTAAAAAAGCGTCTATTGGCGGTGAGTACTCTGAAAGAATTCTAAAACTGAGTCAGTTGAATGCAGATATTGCTCCACCGGCTTTGTCCTTGTTAAACGCCCATTTGCTAGTTCATCACTTAGTGGATTACTATCAATTTTTTGATGTCGCAGATTTCAACGCTAATCTTGCGGGGATTGCGCGGGCTCGTTCAGATCTTTTGGCAAAGGTGAAAGGATGGAAAACATTCTATTCAAATGAGCCAGAGATTTTGAGCTGGCTTCAGCAAATCGAAGTTTCTGGCTTAGAATATTTTGATCATTTTAATTCCTATGTTTCGAATTTTGAAAAAAAAAGCGGCGCAAATCGTATTAAAAATAGCCCGCCTCCGAATCTGAAATCTTTTGTTAACCAGTGTGATAATTTATTTAAAAGAAATCAAATTTTACTGGATTCTTTGATGGAGAATATTGCCGAGTACTCGGCACAGTTGGAAATCAAAACTCAAAAGGAGATTCGGCAAATTCTGATCCTTCAAGCCTCCATGTTGGTTTTGATATTTTTCGCAGTTTTCATTTTTCTGATCCAGTTCGTTGTCAGGCAAAACCAAAAATTAGAAGATTTGAACCAAAAATCGGCCCAAGCAGTCACGCGCATTCAGGAACTGAATTTTAAGCTGGAAGAGCAAACGGCAAAATTGAAAACCTCAAATGAGGATTTAGAAGCATTTTCTTATTCGGTGGCGCATGATTTAAGATCTCCATTGCGTTCTATTAATGGCTTTAGTCAAATTTTGGCAGATGACTATAAGGACAAATTGGACGCGCAAGGGGTGGACTACTTACAGAGAGTCATAGGTGCGACCGTAAAAATGAGTCAATTGATAGAAGATGTTTTAGAAGTTGGGCGAGTCACCAGAGATGTCGTGACAAAAAGAAGGTTTGATCTGAAGCCTGTGCTTTCGGAATTGATTGAAAGTAAAAAAGCTGAATATGGAAGACCTAATGCTGAAATCGAGATTCCGAAAGAAATGATGGTCATTGGAGATCAGCGATTGTTGGGAATCGCCTTTGAAAATATTTTGGATAATGCTTTTAAGTTTTCAGCAAAAAAAATGAATACCAAAATCAAAGTTGAGTTCGATTTGAATTCCAATCGTATTTCGGTTTCTGATAATGGCGTCGGCTTTGAACCTCAGTATGCCAATAAATTGTTTAAAATGTTTCAACGACTTCATAGCCAGACTGATTTTTCGGGTTCAGGAATTGGTTTGGCCACTGTCGAAAGAATTGTCCGCAAACATGACGGAAAAGTCTGGGCAAGCTCCGCTCTGGGAGAGGGAACTACGGTTTCAGTCCATTTGCCTAACAATTAAGCAAATAGTGGTTTAATGAGCTCGTTTTTCTACCTTAAAACGGCTGATCTGATCACGTCAGATTTGACATGGCTGATGATGGTCAATAGATTGACCGAATGCGTTTTGTTTTGCCAAAATTTGCCTCTAATTTGCGAATTTCGATGCTGCTGGTTCTTGGCGTTGGCTTTGTGGTTCCTTTGGTAGGGCATTTCTATTTTTTCACTCAGCAAAAACGAATTCAATTGGTGGCAGTCGAGCAAGAAAATCAACGGCAAATTTTGAAGTTGCTGGCGGGAGCCAGCGCTTATCCATTGTACTCCTATTCCAAAGATGATCTGAGAAGCTTTGTTGCGAACATGGCGAAAGACCATATGGTTGATAGAATTCAAATTTTTGAAATCAATCAACAGCCCTTTCTGGACAGTATGAGTTTAGATTCAAAGCAACTGCCTAGTGTTGCTTCGTCATCAGAACCCGAGTCTTCGATTGATATTTTTTATAATAACATTTTCGTCGGTAAGGCCTTGGTTACATTTAAACCTGGTTTGGTCGATCAAGCATTGCTTGAGGCTCAAAAGGAAACGATAAAGCTTCTTTTTACATTATTGGTGAGTTGTGCCGTTTTAATTTATCTAATGCTACAGCGTAAGGTGATTTTGCCAATGCAACGTTTGAAGCGGCAAGCCACGGAAATGGTTCAGCTGGGAACCTCTTCTTCTGATTATACTTGGGCGAATTTAGATGAAATTGGCGAAGTGGGGCAAAGGTTGACTGAGTCGAAACACCAGATCGATTTGGTTTACAATGAGCTTCAGCAGCAGAATGCTAAGTTAGAAGAGCTCAATGCAAATTTGGAAGCCCGAGTGGGCGAAAAAACGGCCTTGATAGTTCAGTCTGGAAAAATGGCTTCACTAGGAGAAATGGCCGGTGGAATTGCTCATGAAATTAACAATCCATTGGCGATCATTCACGGTCGAATGGAGCAAGTTTCGCGTCAATTAAAACAGCCGATTATTGACGTGGACTTTTTAAAAGCATCTGTGGAAACAGTTCTAAAAACAACTCAGAGAATCGCGAAAGTCATAAAATATTTAAGAGTTTTTTCTAGAAATGTCGACTTGGATGCACCTTTTGAAAAGTGTCATTTGCAGGAAATTGTGGAAGACACTTTAACTTTAGTGCGTGAGAAATTGAAATCAAATGGTGTTGAGTTGCGATTGAATCCAGTGCCACCAGTCGTGTTTGTGGGAAATTCGATATTGATTTCTCAGGTTATGGTGAACCTTTTGAATAACGCTTTTGATGCGGTCAAGGTTTTGGATGAAAAGTGGATTGAACTGCAGTTTGAAGTTGAAGTTGATTTGTTAGCGGTCCGTATCGTTGACAGTGGACGAGGCATACCCGCAAAAATCGTCAATAAAGTCATGGAGCCATTTTTTACAACTAAAGAAGTTGGGCAAGGAACTGGGATTGGTTTAAGTATCTCAAAAGGAATCATAGACTCTCATCAGGGAAGTTTGTGGATCGATCAGCGGTCAGAAAACACCTGTTTTGTGATTGAGATTCCCTTGCAGGAAAAAGTTAACTATAATTATAAAGAAACTGTTAAACCGGTAAATAGAGGTGAGGCGCATGTCTGATTCTGTACTTAAAATATTAGTGGCCGAAGATGATGCAAACGATTTTCATTTAGCTCAGAAAATATTGGAGCGTTCAGGGTTAAAGTTTGAATTGACCCAAGTTGCAAATCGCCAAGAGTTTCTGAAGGCAGTGGAAAAGCCTTTTGATCTGGTCATCGCGGATTATTTTTTGGATGGATTTTCAGGTTTGGAAGTCATCGAGTACATCAAACTTAAACTAACAGAAGTTCCCGTGATTTTACTTTCGGGTCGTATTGGTGAGTTAGCAGCCATCGAAGCAATGAAAGCTGGCGCTTTTGACTATGTGATGAAAGACAGAATTTCTTTGTTAGCGGCGGCGGTGGAAAGAGCCATGACCTTTATTCGAACCCAAAAAAGTTTGAAGCAGGCTGAGTCTCAGCTTTTGGAGTCCCAAAAATTAGAGGCAGTAGGTCTTTTGGCGGCCAGTGTGGCTCACGATTTTAATAATATTTTGACCGTATTGAACTTGGGCCTAGGTCACGTTTCCGAAAAGTATGGATCTGTGCCAGGGTTGCATTACTATGTCGAAAACTTTCAACAAGCGGCTAAGCAAGGAAGTTATTTAACTCAGCAGCTATTGCACCTAAGCAAAAAGCGGGGAGCGGAGCCCGAGTCCATTCGGGTTTCAGAAGTTTTTGAGAATATGAAGCCTCTTTTGCAGGGTCTGTTGAGTCAGTGGGCCCAACTAGAAATGGATTGCGAAAAGGACTGTATTTTGAAGCTACCGGCTGGGCAGTTGGAGCAAATTTTAGTCAACTTAGTCGTGAATGCCAAAGATGCATTGAACAAAAAAGATTCGAAAATTACCGTTCGTTGTCGTCAAGAAAATCGAAATCTAGTGCTTCAAGTTTCTGATAATGGTTCGGGAATTCCAACCGAAATTCAAAGCAAGATTTTTTCGCCATTTTTCTCGACTAAAAATGGAAAAGGCACCGGATTGGGATTGTCGACTGTCGCTAGAATTGTGAACCAAGCCGGCGGAAAAATTGAACTGCAAAGTGAGATCGGCAAAGGGACAATGTTTACGATGACTTGGCCATTGGCTTCGGAAATTGCGGCGCCTAATATTCAGTCCAATGGAAAAGGCAATGCGGATGTGAAAGCACCTCCGACAAGTGAAGTGGTTGAGAAACTGAAATGTGTTTACCTGTTTGAAGATGATCCGTTTATTAGAGATCTTTTATCGGATGCGCTTCAGTCTTTTGGTTTTAAAGTTCCTCAGATTGCAATTCCGGCGGCAGATAAAAATTTGGAAGACGTCTCGTTGAAAGAAGCTGATTCTTTTGTGATTGACCTGAATCTTCCAGGAGTTTCTGGATTGAAACTGGCAAAACAAATTCGGGTGATAAAGCCCGTAGCGCCAATTGTTATGACTTCAGGGTATTTTTCTGACGAGCAAGAAGAAGAAATTAAAAACCTTGGCTTGAGATTTTTAGTCAAACCATTTGGGCCAGATAAATTGGCTGAGATGTTGTCGAACTAGGCGTTTAGTTTTTTCATTATCTAAGTGACCAGCCTTTTCCTTATCGGTTAGGCTGTTTGTTATGAGCCCGAGCAAAAATGAAAATCGATTGCAAAGTGCTGGACCTATCTTGGGTCTAACAGTGGGTGCTTTGGGCGTAGTTTTTGGGGATATTGGAACAAGTCCCTTATACGCCATGAACAAAATTTTTTTTGGAACAGCCAAAGTTTTTTCGCAAGAAGAGATTTTGGGATGTATATCGTTGGTCCTTTGGACTTTGACTTTGATGATTTCTGGAAAATACTTGTTTCTGGTTTTACGCGCTGAAAGCGATGGCGAAGGAGGTGTCTTTGCCATCTATTCAAGAATTGCGGCAATTCAAAAAAAATATTCAACTTGGATCAAGACTCTTTTGATGCTGTCCGCGGGTTTGTTGTTCGGTGAAGGGATGATCACTCCGGCGATCAGTGTTCTATCTGCGGTTGAAGGTTTTTCTGTGGTGACTCCGGAATATGGACATTTGACAATTCCATTGACGGTCACAATTCTGTTTTTTCTTTTTTTATTTCAATCAAAAGGAACCCATTTAGTTGCTAGGTTCTATGGCCCAATTGCATTAATTTGGTTTTCATCTATTTCAATATTAGGTGTGTGGCAAATTTTTGCCAATCCTGAGGTGATGCAAGCGATCAATCCTGTTCATGCAATCAAGTTTATTTTTACAAATGATGTTGGTTCGGTTTTTATCACCATGGGATCGGCGATGTTGGTTATCACCGGTGGTGAAGCCATGTTTGCCTCTATGGGACATTTTGGAATTAAGCCTATTCGGCTCGGTTGGTTTGCTGTGGTCTTTCCCAGTTTAATTTTAAGTTATTTAGGTCAAGGCGCCTATATGTTTTCTGGCTCGAAAGTCATAGAGAAAAATCTGTTTTACAGCATGATTCCGAGTGGGCTTTTAATTCCGATGACGATACTAGCAACTTTGGCCTCGATTATTGCCAGCCAAGCTTTGATTTCTGGCGCCTTTTCTTTGACCTCTCAGGCAATTCGCTTGGGTTTGTTTCCAAGATTAAAAATCAATCACACTCATCAAGACCATGCAGGGCAGATCTATCTTCGCTTTGTAAATTGGATTTTGTTTTTTGGAACCGTCGCTTTTGTCTTTTCGTTTAAGACCAGTCAAAATTTAGCTTCGGCTTACGGACTTTCCGATTCTATGGTCATGATGATTACCAGCATTGCGATGTTTGTTTTGGCCATGGATCAGTGGCATTGGAAATTTTGGAAAGCGGGCGCAGTATTTGGCTCTTTATTGGTCGTTGATTTAGTTTTCGTCGTTTCTAATTTTGGAAAATTTTTTGAAGGTGGATTTGTCCCTTTAGCTATCGGCTTTTGTATTTTTAGTGTGATGAAGATTTGGAAGTGGGGCCGCAAGGTGACCTATAAATCGTATTTAAACCAGCCGACCTTGACGATTCAGCACCTGATTGAAATGAAAAAAAACACAACTGAATGTATTGATCGAAACGTAGTTTTTATGGTGCAAACACCAGTTGAATCTGTTGAAGACAAGGCGCCACCTTTATTGCAGTTCTTTTTAAATCGTTATGGGTTGATTCCTAAAAATTTATTTTTCGTGGTGGTTTCCCATAAGAAATTTCCCTTCGTTCATCACAAAAGGTATGAAAGTCGTACATTCTTTCGCGATGATGAAAAGGGAACCGTTTCGACAGTGACGATCGAATTTGGATTTATGGAAGAGCCTAATGTCGAAAGTGTTCTAGAGGATTTAGCGAAGCATCATCAAATTTCATTGCCTAATGATCCCCATCGTTGGGTCATTCACGTTTCGCAAGAAAATTTAATCGCATTTGAAGAAATGTCTTGGTTTGCAAAATTGCAATTGCGATTGTTTTTGTTGTTTCGACAAATCAGTCAGCCGGCCTATTACTATTATGGGCTTGGAAAGGCAGTCAATTTGACGGTTGAGATTATGCCTGTCCGGTTGATCAACCGGGCCGAGTAGCACCGAAATCTTATTGAAGTCTATAGAAATCCCGAGCAAAAACAGGAACCTGTATGATCTTTAGACACCCAAAAGCCATAGGGTTGGCCCTAAGGGATGCATAGGTATTGCTACTCTAGCCCGTATGAGATTTCTACTGGCCTTAACTGTCTCGATAATCGGTTCTATTGCGATGGCGCAAATGCGGTCAGTTCCTCTGTGCCGTGGAGTTTTCTCGGGTGCCTATAATCGAGTCCATGTGCAAAGTGAGGCCTCTCAGCAAGCCGAACAAAAGCGAGTCGCTAAACTTTTAGCTTTCAATATATTTGTCACCAGTCGGGGGCTCTACGAGTACTCGTCTGAATTTTCCAACTCAAAAAATCCCGAAAACATTTCCTTTATCGAAAAAATGAGAAACCTTTCTTCTGAGCAAAGATGGTTGGATTCAGGAGCAGGTAGAGCCAATGCACAATTGGATCTATTGAAAGAGTTTTCCAATTTAAATGAGGCCCCTGAGTTGGTGGCTTTGGCCTACAAACGTCCATTTTTCGTTCGCCTTCCTAAGACAGAGAAAATGAAGTATCTCAGCGGACGAAAGCTAGAGGAAATTTCAGATAGCGAACTTGGAAAGTTTGATGTGATCACCGACTTTTTTGGTCCGGCAAGTTATGGTTCCGACAGTATTGCCGTCGTGAATAAGTATTTGCGAATGACGAGTTTGAATTCGGAAATTTTTTTGGCTCTGCCGATGATGTCTGTTGTTTACAATTCCAGACTTCATAAGGGAGTGGGTTTGGGTGATTGGCTTAAGCAGCAGCTAGAAGATGCTGGAGGATTTGAAGTGGAAATGATTCATCCTCATACTTTAAGAATTCGCCGTTTGAATGAAAGTTCTTTTCAATTGCCACTGCTGCAGCAAATTCGATTCGGAGCAGATGCCCCACCCAGCAGGACGTATCGAGAAGTTGAGTAAATATTTAAATTTCACAAAATATTGAAACTTTAATTAAGGGAGTCAAAAATGAAAAAAATATTAATGGTATTAATGGCACTTGTGATGCTGGCGCAAGTGAAAGCATTCGCTGCGGATAAAAAAGAACAGGACGCCATTGGTGCTTTTGTGGAGCACAAAATTGAATTGATCACGAAGCTTTCTGGTGAATGTTATTCGAAAATTTCTGCAAATTCTCATATGGGCGATATGACGGCCCTGGTTTATATGAGTATGATGATGATTAGAACAGATGCAGAAACGAAAGAGATTTTCGCCAAGGCGGAAGCTGATTCATCTCGATTATCTAATACCAAAGCCGCTAAATGTGAAAAAATGGCAGAGATCTTAAATTCAAAATTGGTGCAGTTAGAAGCTGAGATGAATACGATGACCAATCATTTTGACAAATGTGAAGTGAATTCGGAACTTCAAGATTCATTAAAAGGTGATAAGGCTATTGAGCTTTTTCAAATTGGCCGAAGAATCGATTTTTCAAAAAAGAGCGGCTGCAAAACATTTGAAGCTGAAATGCGAAGACTGGTTGAAGGAAAGTAGTTCTGGTCTTAAATTAAATTCAGACGTCGAGATGATACCTGATGCTGGTCACAACAACGTCCTTTCGCCCTCTCAGTGCAAGATTTAATATTAAGGCCGTTTGATTGTGAAGAAGCTGGTGATACCACTTTGTTGTCACAAACTCTGGAATAATGACGGTCACCATGTCGTCGTTCATGTCTTTTCCAACACTAGAGATGTAATCCACAATGGGAGAAATAACGGATCTAAATGGTGATTTCAGTACTACGAGTGGAACCGTCGGAATTGTTTCGGCCCACTCTTTTTTTAGTCTTTCCGAGGTCTCGGGATCAAATTCAACGTAAATCGCTTTTACGTCTTTAGATATTGAAAGTGCGTAACTTATAGCGCTGATCACTCCATTGTGGATGCTAGAAACAGGAACTATGGCTGTGTGACTAAGTGCTTTTGCTTGCAGTGGAGGACCTGCGGGACGACTCAATTTTTCGTTTGCGGAAACATAGTGTTTTTGAATCTGTTTGAAAATAAATACAAACGTAGGAATCAATAGAATTACGACCCAAGCCCCGTGCGTGAACTTTGTCGCTCCGATAACTAGCAGTACACCTGCGGTCGTGAAAGCTCCTATTGAATTGAAAAGCAAACCTTTTCGCCAACCCATTTCACGGCATCTTAAATGGTGCAAAATCATTCCTGATTGAGAAAGAGTAAATGATAGAAATACGCCGACAGCGTAGAGGGGAATTAGGCTGTGGGTGTCACCCTGAAATAAGAAAATAAGGATTGAAGCTGCGATACTGAGTCCTACGATACCATTGGAAAAGACAAGTCGATCGCCAAGGCTAGCGAGTTGGCGTGGAAGAAATTTATCTTTTGCAAGTAGGGAAGAAAGGCGAGGAAAATCTGCATAGCTAGTATTCGCGGCCAAAATCAGTATCAAGGTTGTGGCAGTGGGTATGACATAGTAAAAAATGTTATCACCAAATATTTGCCGAGCTAAAAGTGAAACGGCGGTTTCACCTTCTTGGGGGACGATTCCATATAGGTGAGATAGAAGTGTTATGGCTAGAAAGAATGATCCAAGAATAAATGACATCCAGGCCATCGTAATTTTGGCATTTCTTTGTGAAGGATTTTTAAAAATAGGGATTCCATTCGATATGGCTTCAATACCCGTCAGTGCAACGCACCCACTAGAAAAAGCTCTGAGCAACAAAAACAACGGAAGTTCTGGATAGACTTCGTGAATTATCGGCGCAACAGGTTGTGTGTCGCCTGAAGCGAGTTTCCAGAAGCCAACTAAGATCATAATAATGAATGAACCAATAAAGAGGTAAGTTGGTAGAGCAAAGACATTTGCAGACTCACGTACACCTCTTAGATTCATGAGCATAATTATGAAAATGCACAGTAAGCCAAGACTGACTTTGTGAGGTAGCAGCGCTGGGAAAGCCGATGCGATATTTTCAATACCCGCTGACACAGACACGGAAACAGTTAGAATGTAGTCAATAAGTAAGGCGGCGCCAGCCACAAGTCCCGCGTTTTCGCCCAAGTTGTCTTTCGCAACAGTATAAGCCCCGCCACCATTTGGATAGGCGTCGATAGTTTGGCGATAGGACATGGTGACGACAAAAAGAAGAATGCCAATCGCAAGAGCAATTGGCATTGACCATGCCACGGCAGCCGCAGTGAAGAGGGCTAAGGGTATCAAGACCTCTTCTGTCGCATATGCAACGGAGGACAAGGCATCTGAGGAAAGGACTGCAAGTCCTTTCCATTTTGGAATTTTCTCATGCTGGATCATTTCGTTTGAAAGTGGATCACCCACAAAAAATCTTTTGAAATTTCTGAAAGCCATATTGCCTCTTATAAACTTAAATAGAGTAGGTTTGCATTGCGTGCTTGCACCAAAAGTGAGGTGGTTAGGCTTGAATTTATGACGTTTACGGCAAAGTTTTGAGTAAAAAATCCGTAAAAAATGAATTTAGAGTATAGGTTGTTAGTGATCTGAATTAAGAAAATTGTTAAATTGATTTTATGTTAAAGCCCTACTTGAAGACGCTTTTGTTTTTTTTGCAATTGGAGTTGGGAGTACGTTGGTCATTCCCTTTATCGGTTATAGGGCCGTGGGATTTGTATTTCTGATTGGTGTTCTTATTGTTGGATCTATTTCGACGTTAGGACCTGTTTTGTTTGCGGCCTTTGTCAGTACCATTGCCTGGAATCTTTTTTTTATTCCACCGCTTTTTACTTTCAGGATTTCAAATCCTGAAGATTTGATTTTGTGTCTCACCTATTTTATTGCCGCCATTATCACTGGTGTTCTGACAACAAAACTTCGAGATCGAGAAGAGCGTTTGCGTCAGACCGAGGTTCTTAAAGAATCAGAAAAGTTACATCAAACTCTTTTGAATTCTATTTCTCATGAACTTCGGACACCACTGACTGCTATCGTGGGGTGTGCCACAGCACTTGGCAATGAACAGGCGTCTGAGTCGAAGGAGTTTCGTCAAGCACTGGCAACTGAACTCACTCTTGCGACGGATAGGTTAAATCGTGTCATTGAAAATCTTTTGGATATGAGTCGACTGAATTCGGGTGCGATGACTTTAAAAAAAGAGTGGCATGATTTACATGATCTGATTGGAGTTACGCTACAAAGACTTGGGAAAAATTTAGAGGGTTTTTCTGTCGAAGTTGATGTTGCTGCAAATCTTCCACTCATTGAAATGGACTTCCGTCTTATGGAGCATGTTTTATCTAATATTTTGGTCAATGCCGCTCAGTATTCTCCTAAGGGGACTAAAATAGAAATTTCTGCTGCAGCTAAGTATGGCAAGGCAGTGATTTTGATTTCAGACGCTGGGCCAGGCATCCCTGAAGACTCTCTAAAGAAGGTATTTGAAAAATTCTACCGAATTCCTGGGACGCCAGCAGGCGGGACCGGATTAGGGCTGTCGATTGCTAAGAGTATCATTGAATTTCATGGTGGGACGATCGAGGTGGAAAATAGATCCACAGGTGGAGCAAAGTTTTGCATATTGTTACCTTTAGGGCGGGCACCGGAAGTGCCAAAGGACTGAGATGCCGCACATATTAGTCATTGATGATGAAGATTCCATTCGACGAATTCTTAAACTTAATCTGGAGCCGCAAGGTTTTCAGGTTTTAGAGGCAAGGTCGGCGGCCGAAGGAATTGTGCAAATTAAAAGTGCGCGACCTCATTTGATCATTTTAGATTTAGGCTTGCCTGATAAGCCTGGTTTAGAGGTTCTTAAAGAGATCAGAACTTGGTCGAAAGTGCCGATCATTATTTTAAGTGTTCGAGATGAAGAGAGTGTGAAAGTTAGCTTGCTGGAATCAGGTGCCGATGACTATATGACTAAACCCTTTAGTGTGGCGGAGTTGATTGCGAGAATTAAAATTTCATTGAGGCATCATCCTGAAGATGGTGCCGCGTCACCTTTGTTCGAGTCGGGTGAACTCAAAATTGACCTTATTGAAAGAAAAGTTTTTATCAGTGAAGAAGAAGTTCATCTGACAGTTACCGAATATAATATTTTACGACTTCTGGTTCGACATTCGGGAAGAGTGGTTTCTCAGGAAGCAATTCTCACGGAAATTTGGGGAAAAAATGCTCTGGAGAACTCGCACTATATTCGAATTTATATGGGACACCTGCGTAAAAAAATTGAGAAAGATCCTTCAAAGCCGAAACATATTTTAACTGAGCCTGGTGTTGGTTATCGCTTGGTGTAGAAAAACAAAAACCCGCTTGTGGCGGGTTTGATTTTCATTTTTCTGACCCTACGTATTTTGCATTTTCAGCAAAAAATTGGATGGGGTGCCAGGACTCGAACCTGGGAATGACAGAATCAAAATCTGTTGACTTACCAACTTGTCGACACCCCAACGGGTCATAAAAATGAAATCACAAAATATTTAAAAGTTCTGTTTCAGGCAACTGATTTTCACTAGATGATTAAGGCAAAGGCATATTGACGCAGCGAGCAAAAAGCAAAGCCGGCTTGTGGCCGGCTCTACAGAAGTCTCCTTGGAGAGAGAAGATTTGAAAGAAACAAGAACGGAGATTCAAAGTTTTTAAATTTAAAATTTAAAGTCAAAACAGTGAGCAGGGCTCCGGTCTTAATAGTTTAATCAAATTACTCGTCATCGTATCCGCTAGAAGGTGCCTTCTGGCGTTTCAAATTAACAAGCGATTCCCCCATGGATTTGAGTTCATTTTCAAAAGCTCCGAAGACCGCATCTTCAATCATGTTGCGGGTTTCCTGGTTTAGAGGATGCGCGATATCCCGGAATTGGCCATCTTTGCGCTTTTTCGAAGGCATGGCTACAAAAAGTCCACTGGTGCCCTGAATCACTTTCAGGTCGCGGACGACGAAGCATGCGTCAATGGTAATTGACACGTAAGCTTTCAGGCGATCTTCATTTACTGGGAAGATTTTAACTTCTGTGATCTTCATTTTTGGCTCCTAGGCTGTAAATCTTTGGCTGTTGTCACTTTATCGGGCCTTTGGTCCAGAAACTTGAGGGTTTAAGGGCGTAGTTTTATTGAAGTTTTCGATTGTTCTAAAGTGAGACATTTATTTTGAGTTAATCAGATTTTCTCTTAAACATTTCCGCAAGATAGGTTGGTTTTTATTTAAAAAAACAAGCTCCTCGACCGATAAGGAAAGGCTGGTCGGAAATACCGGTATTTCATAGGGGTGGGAAATGAAAATTGATTTCAATCATCTTGGCAGCTTGTTTTTGATGGATCGCGATGATTTTGATGATCATGACAGGCATCATTTTGGACGAGGTCATCACCATCACAGACATGAAGAGTTCGAAGACGTTCCCGTTCCCCCGCACGGTCACCATGCCGTTCCCGTACATCAAGAAGTTCATGAAGTTCAAGATGCTGAACCAGTTGTGGATGCACACAGTTCTCATGGAGCTATCGATCATGGAAACCATGATCCAGCGACAAGTGCTCACCCTGAGGTTCATGCAAGTTCAGTGGCAGTCGATATGACTCCGACATTTCATCCGAATGGAGCGGCTCAACCAGTTGCTCAAGTGGCGCCAGCGGCGGCTCATGTTCCGAATGATTTTCAAGTGGTTGGCTCACACTCGGCAGATGCAGCTCAACCAGTTGTTCATGCTGCAGCTGCGGCACATCCGGTTGCAGCTGCGCATCCGGTTGCAGCGGCTCATCCGGCTGATGCCCATGTCAATCACGTAGTGGCAAATGCAAGGGTCATTGATCCTGAGGAAGATTTTGAAGTTGTCAGATCAAATCGTGCAGTAGCACATGCAGATAATCACGCGGCGGTGGCTACTCCAGCGCAGGCTTCAGTAAATACAACAACTTCCGCAGCCCCAACAGCCGCCTCATCCAACACTCATACAAGCGTTCCATCCAATCATCCACCAGTTGGGCACGGTGGCGGGCGTAATAGTGTTGATCCACTAGAGCAATTGGCGATTCACGTTGTTGGCGCAGCCGCAGGCCAAGTGGTTTCTCATGTGATTGTTGGCGAAGATGAAAATGGAAAACCACTTCATCGTGATTCTGAAACTGCTGCTGAGGCCGCCTTTGGAGGCTCCTTAGTTTCCGGTGTGATCATTGGTTCATTAAATGGGCATTTAGATATTGAAGCAACAGCAGAGAGAGCTCTTGGATCTGCAGCCGATGCCTATGTGAGTTCGGAACTTGGCGGTGGAATCGGTGGTGGTTTTGCCGGAGACATTGCGGGTGGTTTAGTGACTGGCGTTTTGTCAGGTCACTTGGATGGAGAGCAAATCGTCGAAGCAGCAGCTTTGAATGCAGCCGAGAGATTTGTTGGTGAAGGGTTAAAGGATGCATTGCAAATTGTTCCATCTGGTGAAATCGCTAATTTAGGATCGATCGATCTTGGAAGTGGTTTTGGTGCCGTCAATGTCGGCAATATAGTCGCAGGATTTGCGGTGAATGCATTGATGCCAGCGGATAGCAAAGAAATGGCGATGGGTCAGTCGATTGGTTCTGCCA
>CAZDHC010000052.1:0-21694 GCA_964505225.1 uncultured Bdellovibrio sp.
GTGCGTAGACCACTTTTGCGCGCAACCAACACCGGAATCTCCACCGCGATTCTTGCTGATGGAACTGTTCTAGAACAAAGTCCTTTGAATCAAAAATGGTTCGGCCTTTACGAAATCAATTACCTAAAAAATCCACCTCAAACATTTTTTGCTCAATTTGGCTCTTGGCTTTCTGGTGCAATTTTCGTATTTCTACTGCTCGTCATTTTGATCGGAAAACCACGTGAACGAAAGTCATAATGAATTTGCAGCTCTTGATTGGAGCCAAATTCTTGAAAACATCAAAAGCTTTGCCACCAGCGGTAGCTCGAAACTGCAAATTTCAAATCTGACAGCTTTTGCCAAACCTGACGACGCCCTAGATTCAGTCGAAAAAATTTTTGGAGCCGTCGAGTTGCTTCACACTGGCACTCGCCCTTTCATGGAATCTTTAGATCTGTTTGAACCTTGGTACACCCGAATCAAAAGAAAAGCCGTTTTGAAAACTCTTGAAATTCGCGATGTCAGGCATTTTTGCTTAGAGGTATTGGCTCTTAAGGAATCTTTGGTTAATGTTCACAATCATTGGGCTGAATGCTTAAAAGAAAAACTGATGAGAGCCGACGAGCCCTTGTCTGCCATCGATCAAATTCTGACTCCTCGTGGAGAAATTCGTTCCGACGCTTCTGAAACCTTGTTTCGATTGTTTCGTGAAAAAGAAAATCTGTCTCGGCAAATTGAATCGACCTTAGATCGCACGGTGAACGATCACCAAATCCAAAATATGCTGCAAGATAAATACGTCACCACTCGCGAAGGTCGCTGGGTGCTACCGGTAAAATCAGGAATGCAGCACTTTATGCCTGGAGTGATTCACGGTTCTTCGCAGACCAAGCAAACTGTCTTTATGGAGCCCGAGACAATCGTTCCAATCAACAATCGTTTGCGACAGGTTGAAGTTGAAATCGAAGACGAAATAGAACGCCTGCTGACCGAACTTTCTTTTTATTTGCATGGCCTGCATCAGGATTTTTTGCAGTCCCGAGATTGGCTCCTTTCTGCGGACCAAGATTTAGCCAAGGCTCAGTGGACAGTTCGAATTGAAGCCAAACGATTTCTATTTTCTGATTCGACGATTTTTTTAAATGAAGTTCGTCACCCCTTGTTGGCACTTTCTGGAAAACCAGTCATCGCCAATACTGTACGATTGACTCCAGAAAAATCTGTTTTGTTATTAAGCGGCCCCAATGCTGGCGGAAAAACAGTCCTTTTAAAATCCATCGGTTTAGCTTCGCAAATGGCTCGGTGTGGATTGCCGATTGCTGCGATTGAAAATTCAGAATTGCCTTTTTTCTCTAAAATCAATATCGGAATTGGCGATTCTCAAAGCGTCGATGCGGAACTTTCAACCTTTGCGGCTCATCTAAAAGTTTTAGAAGGCGCCCTGAATTTAAAGGGTCCGCACAATTTGATCTTAATTGATGAAATTTGCGGCTCTACTGATCCCGAAGAAGGCGCAGCCTTAGCCAGAGCCTTTATCGAAGGCTTTTCTAAAAATGAAATTTTTGGTGTGATCACTTCTCACTTGGGTCCCTTAAAGTCTGGTTGGACCAATCAAGATCACGTTTTAAATGGCAGTCTCGAGTACGACAACAAAACCGGCAGACCTACTTATCAATTTCTACAAGGTGTGCCGGGCGATTCCTTGGCGATTCAAACAGCGAAACGTGTTGGGGTGCCAAGACAAATCGTGGATCGCTCCATGGAGCTTCTATCGCCGGAAACTAGAACTCGCTTGTCAGGACTTGAGGAAATCGATCAATTGAAGTCCGACATCAATATGCTCAGAGATCATCTCAAAAAAGAAACCAAAAGAGCTCAGTTTGAAAAAGAAAAATACGAAGCCCTTTCGGTTAAGCTGAATAAAGAAAAAGAGGATCTGTTGGCGAAAACAGTTCGCCAAGCTGAAAAAAAGATTGATGAAATGATCCAATTGGCTAAAGCCGAACAGACTTTTAAAAAACATTCGACCTTACAAGAGATCAAATACACTTTGCCAGAGATCGTGAAAAGTAAACCGGGACCTGGCAGCGGCACCGCAGTCGAGACTGCAGAAGAATTTGGCAAAAAGTATCCGGCTGGCTCGAAAGTTTTTGTGCCTTCATTGAATCAGGATGGAGTGATCCAAAGCGCACCCAACAATAAAGGTGAAGTTTTTGTTCTTTCGGGATCATTGCGCCTGACTTTACCTTGGACCGAACTAAAGCCCGCAGTCACCTCGAAAAATCCCACAGCAGATTTGATCCGTCGATCGAGCAATGTGACGGTCTCTTTATCCGACAACGAAAAAGTCATCGACCTTCGCGGACAGACTGTAGAAGAAGCTATTTCATCATTAGAAATTCAACTTGATAACAGCGCGATTCGCAAAGAAGAGCGCATTAAAATTATTCACGGTCACGGCACCGAAGTTTTGAAAAAGGCAGTTCGCGCTTACCTTTCTAGGTCTGTTTATGTCAAAAAATGGAAATCAGGCTCACTCGAGCAAGGTGGCGACGGTATCACTTGGGCAGAGCTGACCGGCGACTAGTTTTACGAGGCGCCTTGCCCTCGGATTTCAGGGATTCTCAATATGAGATACGAAAATGGCACAATCTCAACCAAATTAACCCATTTTTTGCTTTGTGCATTTGCTCGACACTTTCCAGAACATTTCATCTCTTTCAAATATACTCGACTTTTGAATTTCCTTTTTGTGTCTAAGAAATTTTCGCCCGAATTTTATTTACATTGTGCGATCATTTTTTGTTTCCCTGAAACATCAAAGACTTAGCTAGACTCGACCCACTTTCTAAAAACTTATTCACAAGTGCTATTAACTATTTAGGCCTAATTTCCGAATTAGACCACATCAGGGTTATTCTGATGTTGGCGGAGGTTACGCACATGAAAAATCAATTACTAATATCAGCTCTGATGGCATCAACAGTGATCACACAAGTTGGTTGTGAAAAGACAGACAGATCTTTCTCTTTATTAGACCAAGGTGCTAGCTTCCAACAAACTGGATCTTACACTTCTAGAAAAATGGACATCCTATGGGTGGTCGACAATTCAGGTTCAATGGATTCGTCGCAAACTAACTTAACGAATTCTTTTAATTCATTCATCAGCCGTTTCCAGACATTGGGATATGACTTCCACATGGCAGTGACTTCAACTGATGCATGGAGAGCTGCCAATGTGTCGAACACAACTAGCAAGAATATGCTTCAGTCATTACGTGTGGGCGAAATCAACTACAGCACCAATCCTTATTCATGGAGAGTCAACAGCGGCGTTCGTATTATGGACAACACCACTGCAAACTTAAGCAATGTGTTTTTGAAAAACGCTATGCAAGGTGTAAATGGAACTGGTGATGAGCGGGCCTTTTCAAGTTTTCAACAAGTTTTAAACTACTCGGGAAATTCAGATTTCCGCAGAGCTGATGCCGTTCTTGCCGTGATCATCGTATCAGACGAAGACGATTTTTCTGGAAACACTTCAGCTTATTTCGTTGGTGACTACGCGGACGAGCAAAACTCAGATCCAGTTGTACCGGTTAACACTGGCAGCCCATGGGATATCTATCACTTGTATCAAGATTCTCGTTTGTATCCAGTCAGCAACTATAAAACTTATTTGGATGGTTTAGTTGGCGCAGGAAATTACAACGTCAGCTTTATCGGAGTCTTGGACACTCAATGTAAAGCAAGTTTGAACACTTCTTTTGTTGGTCGAAGAATTGGTCGTCGTTACGCTGAATTGGCTGACATGACTGGCGGACAAAAAGCTTCACTTTGCGATAATTTTGGTTCTTCTTTATCAAACATTGCTGAATCCATTCTTTCGTTAAGTAGCACATTCAAATTGGGACGCGAGCCAGACACTGCAACAATTCGCGTTGTGGTTGATGGTGTCACAGTTAATCAAGATGCCAATAACGGATGGACTTATAATGCGACAGACTTTTCTATCACATTACATGGAAATGCCGTTCCGGCAATTGGCGCAAACATTCAAATCTTCTTCACACCGAAGATTGCAAGTAACTAGAGAGGATAATTATGGGTTTAGCTCTTGATATTGCAACAAATGATGAATGGCATGTTTTAAAAGGTGAAACCCAATACGGTCCCTATTCGTACGAAGAAATGATTCGTATGATTCAGCAAAATTTAGTTTACAGTTTTGATTACACTTGGGGGCCTCATTTAGAATCTTGGACTCCCCTTGCCGATTTAGCCGAATTTTCTGCCGACCGATTGGCAAAACTGGCCGAGAAGAACGTACATGCTTTCAATAAACGCACCAACGAACGCGTTCATTGTAAACTTCCAGTTTTTGTAAATGACCAGCAAACCCTATGGGATGGCACTGTCGAAAACCTTTCCGAAGGTGGCGCCTTGGTGTTGATGAAGAATCCTGTTCTATTACCGGGAAATATCGTGCATTTGCACTTTCGTTCTCGCAACGACAAAGACGTTGCCTTCAATTGCACCGCTGAGATTTTAACAAAACGTCTGGTCAAACACCGAATTCAGCACGACACCGGAATTCACTATGCCGTGAAATTTCTGTCAAAGTCGGCTTCGGGCGAACAACAAATTAAAACTTTTATAAACGAATTTAAAACAAGTATTCAGAAATAATAAGGGGAACAACAATGAATAGCTTATTTCAATTTATCAACGACGCAGGCTTCATCGGATGGCTCATTCTCATGGTCGGCTTTGCCTCAATGGCAATTTGCGGTGAAAGAATTTGGGTTCTTTACTTCAAATATGGCATGAACATCGATGAGTTTATGACCAAAGTGCAAACTTTAGTTTTAGCCCGAAAAACAGACGAAGCTTTGGTTCTTTGCGCTCAAATGAATGGAAAACCCTTAGCCAACGCTTTTAAAAATATTTTGGAAAAAGCAGATCGCGAAGACGATGCGATTTTTCAAGCCCATGATATTTCAATGGCTGAAACCGTTCCTTTGTTTACAAAACGCCTTCACTATCTTTCCATGCTAGCCAACGTGGCAACTTTGATGGGTCTTCTTGGTACCATCCACGGATTGATTTTATCCTTCCAAGCAGTTGCCACCGCAGATCCTTCGCAAAAGCAAGCCTTGTTAGCTTCGGGTATTTCGATTTCGATGTACACGACGGCACTTGGACTAGCGGTCGCAATTCCGGCCATGGTGTTCTATTCATTTCTAGTTTCACGTCAAAATACCCTAGTTGAACAGTTAACAGAAAAATGTGGAAAGTTGACTGAGCTGTTGACTGGTTCACATGTCACATCATTGACCAAGTCCACAATTTACCCAGATTCAGTAGGTAAAGATGCTTTAGAAGCTAAAAGTAAAGCTCCTCCTACAAATCATCGAGCTTCCTAGTTTTGATTTTGATTTTGAATTTTGAATGAAAGTGAGAAATTTATGAGAACACGGAAATCCTACAGAACCATCAGTCCCACCGAGTTTGAACTTGATTTGGCTCCCCTTTTGGCGGTGATGGTAAAATTAGTTCCGGTTCTATTGATTTCTTCAGCATTTGTCCAAGTGATGATGATTGAAACTGAATTGCCCCAAGCGGTGAAAGAAGCCATTCAAAAGCAAGATGAAAAACCGACTGCGAGCATTTTGATCAAAGCCAATTTAAAGGACGGTCTTCATGTGATCGTCCAAAAAGGTGGAAATCAGAATGTTTTGGATGTGCCATTAAAAGATGGTTCTTTTGATTTTGCAACTTTACACAAAACTTTGCAAAAAGTAAAAACGGACAATCCGGAAGTTTTCAAAATTGAACTCAATCCCGAAGCCAACATCCCTTACCGCGAAGTGGTGAAAATCACAGACGAGGCGCGAAGAAGTCGCGACCGAGATGTTCGATTTCCAGTTTATGATGCAAAAGAAAATCGCACTGTGATGACCGACTATATGTTTCCGGACGTAGTATTTTCAAACGTTTTTGACGGATAGAAGTAGGATAATATATGAGCAGAAGAAGAAGATACGCACCACCGACTAATCACAATTCCACTTTCGCATTGAACATCAATTCGATGACCGACATGTTCACCATCATGTTGGTGTTTCTACTTCAAACCTACTCGACCGCCGAAGTTCAAGTCGTTCCCGATAAGGGTCAAGAGCTTCCCATTTCTACCAACGAAGCCAATCCAGTTCCAGCTATTGAAGTTTCAGTGACCCGAAATGAATTAAAGGTCGCCGATCGAGTGATTGCCTCTTTGCAAAATGATGACTTCACAAAGTCAGATACGGACAATCACGACTCTAATTTTATTACTCCTTTATTTAAAGAACTTGAGAAAGTGGCTAAGGACGAAAAGGCGAAACAGGAAAAATATGATTTAGACGCTGCCAACGGCACACTACCTGTGACCAAAGATCCTCATGGTCATGACATTCCAGCACCAAAACCAAATGCCGGAATTTTAGAAGGTCGCATCCTAGTGAAGGCCGACCAAAATCTATCTTATGGAGTATTACGAAAAATAATGTACACAGCTTCTATGGCCGGTTTTCCTAAAATGAAAATGGCCACAGTCGTAGGAAACTAGAAATTTTTGAAATTTTAGGACAGCTCATGAAACCACATACTTTATTGACAGCGCTGATGATCATGACTTTGGTTCCAATCGGAACTTTTGGGAGAACTACGGACAAAGGTGATACTAAAGGAATCTTGCCCGAATTAAAAATTGACTCAAATGACGAAAGCGCCAATCAGAAAAAAGCATTACAGAGCGAAGCCTTAATCACCAAAACCGAGAATCAGGCCGTTCAATATCTATTGAGTATCATCGCCAAGAAAAAAGGCACTCCGATGGAGGCTGATCTCTGGTTCCGTCTGGCCGAGCTTTATATGCGAAGAACTAAATCCGGACGCTTCTTTGATATGAACCGCGATCAAGATGGACCCGTTCGCTTTTTGCCTCCAGAAATCACGGGTGAAACCGCCAGTGCATCTTTGAAAAGAGCGATTCAAGTTTACACCAAAATCGAAAAAGAATTTCCCAAGTTTCCAGAAATGGATGCTGTCTATTTCAATAATGCATTTGCTAGTCAGCAGCTTCGTTTAGATAAAAATGCTCAGGCTCTTTATCAAAAAGTGGTCACCCAATTTCCACGTTCGTCCCTAGTGCCAGACTCACTGCTAGCCCTGGGTGAAATGGCCTATGAACGACACGCATTCAAAGATGCATTGGATTCTTTTCTTTCTATCGAAAGATTTCCCACTGCCCGTGTCTATTCGTATGGAATGTACAAAGCGGCTTGGACCCTATACAACTTGCATCAAAATGATGAAGCGATCCAAAAAATGATGCAAGTTGCAAGGTATCACGATCCGAAAAAATCAGATAATCCTTCGCAAGCCAATCACAATTTACGCTCTGAATCTTTACGCGACCTCACTATTTTTTACGGTGAAACCCAACCAGCCGAACACGCGTACGAGTTTTTCGCTCGAGTTGGAAATGAAGATGAAATCGCTGACTGTATCTACACACTTGGTAAACTCTATGACTCCCATTCTCGTCAAAAGGAAATGAACGTCTTTTTAAAAGATTTGGTTCGAAACCAACCGAATTCTAAATTACGAGTCAAAATCGAGACCTTAATGATTTTAGGAAATGAAACCTCTCGAGCCCGTGCCGACGCCTTAAAGCATCTCCAAATTACAGCTGAGCTTTGCCAAAAGACATCGACTTGGAGAGCTCAAAATCCAACCATTGCTGAAACCGAATGTGATTATGATTTCGCTAAGACCAATGTCGAAATGGCAAAAAAATGGTGGGACCTTTGGCAGAAAAATAAAACCGCCACCCAGGCCAACGAAATTGCAGGTTACGCACTTGAGGCTTTTCGCATTCACCTTGATCGCGAAGACCCAAGCAAGCCTGACACGAAGTCTCACTATGCATACGCTGAATTACTTTATCAGTTGGGAAACTATCGTAAAGCCAGCGAGCAGTACGAGTTTTCAGGAACAAAATCCGCTGACACTCAGACTTCCCATGACGCCTGCTACTCAGCCATTGTGTCTTTAGAGAAAGCAAAAGATCTTAAAAAGGAAAATCTAGATGATGCCAATGTTGTACGTCTTTCTCAGATCTATCTGGATAAATTCCCTAAAGGCGAACATGCAATACCGTTGAGATTTAAAATTGGTCATATCGCTTACGAGCAAAACAATTTAAACGAAGCCGAAAAATGGCTAAAGCCATTGGCATTAGACTTAAAGTCTGGTGAGTTCAAACGAAAGTCAGAAGACTTAATGCTCGACATCTACAATTCTAGAAAAGACTTCTCGGGAATTAAGACTTTTGCGGCAGGATTATTAAAACAATCCACGGACGATGAAAGAAAATCTGGATTGACTAAGATAATCGCCGAAGCCGACTATTCGGAAATTCAAGAGCTGGTCACTTCTGGAAAAAAAGTTGAAGCGTCACAACGATTGGTGCAATTTTTTAATGACCAAAAGACTTCAAGCTTAAGACAAGAATCTTTATGGCAAGGACTTTCACTTTACTATTCAGAAGGTCGTGTCTTGGAAGCAGCAGAGACCACTTTGCTATATGCCAAAAACTATCCGAACGATAAACGAACTGTAGAAGCCTTAAAAGATGCGGTTAAGGCCTACACGGATTCAGGTTTGATCGTGCCAGCAGCAGAAACTTTAAAAGTTTTAGCGGGAGTATCGTCATTGAATCCAGTTGATTCTGAAAAGTACACCAACGCAGCTGTGGAACTTTATTTACTAGATGGTCAAACAAAAACTGTGCAAGATCATTTGCGCAAACAGCTAACTGAAACTAATAAAAAAAATCACGGCAAAATCTACGCCCAACTTTTGTCAACTATGAAGGGCCAAGAAGACTCGGCAGAATACAAATCTATCGAAGATAAAATTGTTGGAATTGGCTTTGAACCCAATGCTTCTGAAATCAAAGTCCGAAAGATTGAGGCTGTTTTCAATGCTGGCAAAATGAGTGATGCATTCAATATGTCCAAATCTTTAGTCGGTGCCGACTCTTCTATAAACGAAAATGTTCGAGCTCGAGCCAGACTTGTTCAAGCAAAAGTCCTAGAAAAAGAGTTCATTGAGACCAAAACCAAAACCAGCGTGGAAAAGTTAGCCTTAGTGCTAAGTATAAAAACTGAACGTTTGGACAAAGCCCAAACTGCTTTTTTAACCGCTGCCAAGATTGCGACAGACGTGAATGTCAAATTGCAAGCACTACAAGGACTAAATCGAATCTACACCAACTATGTCGACAGCGTTGGCCACCCGTCTTTGAAAGATGAAGACACCTTAACTAATGATGATAAAAAAGCACTGGCGGAACAATTAGCCAAGCTGACAGCACCAATGCTTGAAAAAAAGGTAGACACTGACAAACAGCTTCAGAAATTGGCTAAAGATTCAAAAGCAACATCTTCAACTGAAGTGGACTATGCCAATTTGCCAGTCGAAGAAACGATTAAACCACGCATTCCAGATTTGAAATGGGAACAAACCGCAAGTTACCTTCCTGTTTTGAATAAAGAAGGCAGTCTTTTCCAGGTCTCTCGATATGAAGGTAAAAATGAAAAGTGTTTGGTTCCCGATGCCAAATCTGATCTTGTTCATTTAGTGGATGCCATCAATCCATGTGTGGTTGCAAAAAATCAAAATCAAATAGAAACCATTGCGATGCAAATGATCCGTTTAGATCCCAAGTCTGGAATTGGACCTTTCTATTTGAGCCTATTGGCAGAATTCAAAGGTCAATTGGACAAGGCAGATTGGTTGATGGATTTAGCCCTTAAGAAAAATCCTGAGACTCCATTTATGTTCTATCAAAAAGCAAAAATTGCTTTTCAAAGAAAAGACTTCGCCCAAAGCAACTCGATGTTAGTAAAAGCTTTCGATCTAGGCATTAAGACTGAAGAATCCACCTTGATTCACGGAACAGTGAATTTTGCTCAGGGCGACTGCCTTTCTGCTTTGGCCGATTTCGCAAAGTTTGACAAAAAAACATTGGCAAAATTTAAATTGGCACCCGCAATCAGTGAGTGCCATGCTTTAAAAGGTGATTTCGAAAAAGCCCTAGGTTTCATCGAAGATAATAAAAGTTTCCAGATCAATTCTGATGCCGCAGCTTTGCTTTGGCTGCAGCTTGCAAGAGTCCAAGAGACTTACCGCTTTGACTCGCAAAAAGCCTTACCGGCCTACGAGAGCGCCTTAAAACTGACTCAAAATCACGATCTAAAAGATTGGATTCAACGAAAACTGGATTTTATACGAGGCAAGCACACCCTGTCCTCTGTAGGCCAGACTGGAGATAAAATATGATTACGACCAACATCCTGAAGATAAGCCTTTCGATCAGTCTGGGATTTGTACTTTTTGCGAACCCGGCCTTGGCTAAGTCTAAGACTGTCCGAAAAGTGCAAGAGGTTGATTTTGCTGAGGTTGACCTAAAAGGTACTGTCAGAAATCCTGATGGCGCCTATCTCGTTCAAAAACGAGGTCTAAAATTTATGCCTTTGATCGACGTCCAAAAAGACATGGATCAAAAAATTAAAGAGTCAGCACAATACGTTAGATAAGGATAGCGACATGCAGAATTTGATCATTGAGCAGCGAGGTCCGCAGGGACTAGTTAAAACTTGGAAAATCCGTTCGGAACAAGGCACTTTAACTTTTGGCCGCTCTAAACATGCAGATCTTCGCAGTCCCCTTGATGGCATCAAGGGAATTCAAGGCGTATTTGAATTTCGTCCCGACAACAAGGGCGGTCGCTGGTATTACGTCAATGTTGACTTAAACACTCAACATCCTGAGATGAAACCAAATCAAACCGAACTTTGCATTGATAAAAATTATGAATTGCGTTTCGGTACCACCATGCTTTCTTTCCAAATTTTGGAAGTTCGCAGTCCTCTTTGGACTTCATTGGTTGGTGAGGTCGTTCAATCCGGCACTGGCCGCCACCCGTTTCAACTTTTTTCAGTATACTCGGGCGCGACCTTGCTTGAAACAACCTTGGTCCCTTTTGATAAATCCTTTTCAACAAAGCACGATCCAACCAACACAAAGTTTCAGCCAGAAAAAACAGAAGGTTGGAAAAAGACCGATGTTGGGCACCTTCAGATTTCGCAAAGAACTGTTTATTTAAATGATGTTCAGGCGCTAAAGCATATCACTGCCAAACAGTTGATTGATGAAGATGCTAAAAAATCATTAACTTTCACCTTGGCAGGCGCCTTGCTTTTGGCTTTGCTTTTTATTGCAGCTCCTAAGAACAATGCTTTGGATGATGTCATTTCTCCACTTCCTCAAACTGCGCGAGAAGTGAAAATCGAAATGCCTAAAAAGAAGTCCGCGAAATCCACTCCAAAACCTGAGCCCACCGAACAGCCTGTGGCAGCCGCAGCTCCGAAACAACAAACCCAAAATGGCGCTTCAAAAGCCGCCAGCATGATCAAAAATTTAGCTTCAGGTCGAATCACGCAATTGGTTGGAAAAATTTCTTCCTCTGCGGCGAGATCAGCAAATGTGGTGGTCACTTCAGGTGTCGCCGCTGGCAGTGCTCCGACTGGTCGAGCTTTGGCTGCTATCGGCGCCATTGGTAAATCAGGAAAAGATTGGTCTTCCGAAGGAAAAGGCACTGGCGTGACCATTTCAACAAATGGAAAAGCTGGTGGACAAGGAACTTCTGGCTTAGGCGCATTAGCCACTGGTAAAACCGGTCAAGGTGGAGTCGGTCTTTTAGAAGAAGAAGGCGAAATCACTGGCGGCTTGGATCGAGAAGTGATTTCTCAATATATTAAGTCACAGTTGGGGCAAATACTTTATTGTTACGAGCGCCAACTTTCAGCAAGTCCGGATTTATATGGAAAAGTTTCTATTAAATTCACCATTACAGGAGATGGTGGCGTGGAGACTCAAAGAATTAGCGACACGACTTTAAAGAATGCAACCGTCGAGGGATGTATACTGCAAAGAGTTGCAAAATGGAAATTTCCGACACCAGAGGGTGGGACGAAAGTGGTTGTCACTTATCCTTTCCTCTTTAAGAGCACAAACTAGTAGCTTCGTCTGCAATGGCGAGGACACATTTTTTAGAATACATTCGTCAAGAAAAGTGATGATTACTTTTCTTTAACAGGAGGCGGTTAAGATGAAGAATCTATTTGTTGCGGCCATCGCAACCGTATTATTTACCAGTGCATTTAGCTCTAAGAGCTGGGCTCAGGCCGGAACACCGGCAGCAAAAGACACTGCAGCGAAAGAAGATCGCGGCTCTGACAAACTCGATTTAAAAAGTCTAGAAAACAAATACTGGTCAGCCAAAGACACCGACATGTCCGTGGTGCAAAATCGTACTTACGCAAAAGCGAAAAAGTTTTTCGTCAGCCTTGGCTATGGACCAATGGTCAATGACGCCTACTCTTATGGGCGAATGACCAACGTGGCTGGTGGTTACTATTTTTCAGAGCGTGTTGGCGTTGAAATGGCCTACGAAACCGGTTTAATCCGCGACAGTGACTCGACTGATGCTTTCATCAATCGAAATAACTTCGCACCCGACTACAATCGTTTCAAGGATTACACATCAGTGAACATGATTGTCGTTCCGTTTTATGCCAAGATGAGTTTCTGGGATTCTAAAATTATGTATTTCGATATTCAGTTTGCAGCCGGCATTGGACAAATGAAATATCAAATCGTCAAAGTGGATGGCGCAAATCCTCCCTTGGTAAAAGGAACGGACAGTTCTGAAACCAACACCACCATTGGCTACAACTTCGACATTACTCAGCAACTTTTCTTTGCGGAAAACTTCGCTGTTCGATTTGACATTAAGAATAAATGGACCACTCAAGACAAAAAGCGTTACTATATTAGCAGTGGTCAATCTCGAGATCTTGGCAAAACGAGCCAACAGGACACCACGGTCCTTCTGGGATTTACCATTTTTTACTAATGCAGTTTGAAATTTGAAAAAGCAATTAAAAGTTACTAGAGGAAGTCATTATGAACACCGACTTTACACTTAGAGTGGTAATTTTGCTGACGACACTTTTCTTCGCAAGAAATGTGTTCTCAGCAGATCTAACTGTAACGGTAAAAGGGAAAGCCCCTGGTGCCGAGATGAATTTAAAAAGCTCGAAGGTCCCGACCTATTCATTAGTGGAAAAAAAGACCGTACGAGGCAAAACCGATCTGAATAAAGTCAAATCGATTCCCCGTTTGAACATCGGTGAAGAAGATCAACTGAAAGCGGAAGACATCACCCCTCTAGTTCTACCTGCTGATATGAATTTAAAACCAGCAAAAGTGATCGAAGGCAAACCCGTTAAAAAAATCGTTTTAGACAAAGCGATGACCACGCCCGTGAAGCCATTAGCCAACAGCAAGCCACTGATCGAAGTCAATTCAGATAAAAAACTTCCCGAAGTTCCAGCGGTTCCAGAATTTAAAGAACCCACCTATAGCGAATCCTCACTTTCCCAGAAAAAAATTGAAGATCTCACTAAGCCGCAAATTGAACTTTTAAATGCTCTCATCCTATTGGAGTCTAAGAAAGAATATCCCATTGCTCTTGGACTTTTTGCGGACCTTCTAAAATCCGAAGGAGTCAAAACAGACGCGAACTATCAGTTGGCATTGACCGCCAAGGCTTTGAATTTATATTCCGAGTACCGAGTTAGAATGTTGCAAATTCTAAATGACAAAGACCGCGAATGGCAAAAGCGAGCTGCGATTAACCTAGCGGCCAATGCTGCCGAAGGCGACGAAGAATTAGTATCACAGCTGGATCCAAAAATTGAATCCATGAAAATTGAACTCACCAAAGCAGATCAATATCAAATCAACCGAGCTAAATATTATCTGCATCGCAAAACCGAAAAAAACGAATCCAGCAAAAACAAAGAAGATCTCACCAAAGCTTTTTCGGCCTTAGACGAAATTGCCCCCGAATCGAATCTTGCAATTGAAGCTGGCTTTTTGAAGTCACTGGTTCTTTATCGTGGCGGCCAATTTCAAGAGGCTCTTTCTGTTCAAGAGAAAGTTCTAAATGATCTTCAGTCACAACGACCGGATTCAGAGCTAAGATCCATTGTGGCTTTGACCATGGCTCGCTTGCAATTTCAAATGGGACAATACAAAGATGCCTTTAAAACCTACTTGAAAGTGGATAAAAGCAATCCCGAGTGGCTGCAGGCGATGATTGAACAAGCTTGGACCCAAATTATGTCTCAAGACTATGAAGGCGCTGCCGGAAATATGTTTTCCCTACACACGGATTTTTTCAAGAAGGCTTTCCAACCAGAAAGTTACGTCGTTCGGACAGTGGGATATTTGAATCTTTGCCAATTCGGTGACGGCGCCAAAGTCGTCCATGATTTTAAGCGAAAATATGCTCCGGCTTTGAAGCGAATGCAGGACTACAAGGCCAAAACAAAAGAAAATATCGCGTATTACGACACCATTAAGTCTTGGATCAAAAGCCCCGAGCAAAAAGTGGTGGATGGCCTTCCTCGCGAATTTATTTTTGCATTGACCCGACACCCGTCTTTTATAGACGAACAAAAGAACTTGAACTCGCTGGAAGACCAAATCGATAAGATCAACCAAGTCGGAGTTGAGCTGGCGCAATATGAACGAAAGATTATCAGCTCTCAATCTGAAGCTGCAGCAGAAATCGCCAAACTAAAAGAGCGAATTCATAACACTCCTGATGAAGGTCAAAAAAATATCGCCAAGGGACAGATTGCAGATCTCGAGGCCAAAATTGCCTACTACAAATTGCAACTTCCCTTAAGCAATAAGGCTCGAAATGCTCTTAAGCCCGTTCGTTTAGAAATGTTGGCAAGACTGGATAAAGAGAAAGCCACTGATCGGGATCACGCAGGCCTTGCGATTAAAACAAGATACAACCAAATGCTCACTAAACTCACTGATGCCCTTGATCAAAGCGAAGTGCTTCAATACGAGCTTTATTCTGGCGCCGGTGAGCACTTACGTTATCAATTGGCTGGCGGAGATGTGAACAAAAAGGCTCGCCCCGAATTGAAAGCTGACAGTGATAAAGCGATCAATTGGGAATTTAGTGGCGAGATTTGGGAAGATGAAATTGGACATTTTAGATCTGGATTGCAGAACGTTTGCGCTCCAGAGGACAAATAAGGAGATCCGTATGAAAAAACCATTTATGAATTTGATGCTAGTCTCGGCGATTGTGCTTTTCATAGCACCAATGGCCTATGCGCAGACTTCAGCTCAAGACGGATTGAACAAAGTAAAAGAAAATTTAGACAACAGTAAAGCCAACTTAGATGACTACAAAAAGAATCTAAAAATTGTTGAAGGCAACATCAGTGAGGTTGCAAAAATTAAATCTCAGGTTGATGGGCAAAAAAATCAAGTCAGCAAATCTTTGGCCGACAACACAACCAAAGTAAAAGCTTTTGATAAAACCGAAGCCGACCTCAATAAGCTGGTGCTAAGCGAACAAAAAGAAATCCAAAGCGAAGAACAGAAAATTCAAGATTTGACCAAAATGATCAATCAACTAAAAGCCAACCAAGCTCAGCATCAACAAAATATCACTTCTTACCAAGAGCAGCTAAAAGCCTTGGATGGTGATCGCTCGCAGTGGAAGTTGCGCGGCGATGAAATTTCTAAAAACCTACAAAGCATTGAAAGCCGCTCTAAAGCCTTGGCTCAGCAAGAGTCTGATTGGAAGAACAAACAAAAAGGCTATGCTGGCGAGATTTCAAGATGGCAAAAAGAAGTGGAACGCCAACAAAAGTTAAATGACGAGTTCAAAGCACTGGCGAAATAATCAGCAAAATATTTTTGCCGATGACTCCACTTTCAAAGCGATTTATTTCTAAACTGCTACGAGTGTTTGTTTCTGTTGTGGCTTTTACTTTTTTAAATAACTGCGCGTCCATCAGCACTAATGGCGCAAACAAAATCACTGAAGTTTCTAGTTTTTTTCCCAATGAAAAAGCGAAAGTGACTTTCAGAGCGTATAGTCTGATAAGACAAAAATTTGACAACACCAAAAAGATAAGAACAACTATTTTAAATTCACCGGACCTTATTGCTGGCGTTAAAAGCATTCTTGAAACTTCTAAAAATTTTCAATCAATCCAGGTTAAGACTTTTTCTTCCAACCAAATCAACATAACCGAGGAATCTTCTGCTTTCAGCGAAAAGCTACTTGCCGTCCCACCTGCCGATCTTGATTCAGACTATTTTATAGATGTATATACCTTAAGACAAAGAGACTTCTCCGAATTTAAAATTGGAAATTTTGCGACCGTTTTGACCGTTGTTTCACTCGGCCTTTTACCGACCTATCGTTCGAATGAAATACAGGTTGTGATGAGTATTTACGATCGACAAGGGAGATTAATTACTTCCTTAACTTCCGAAGATGCCGCCAATATTTGGATTTGGACGCCATTGATACTTTTGCCAAGTGTTCATGCAATGAAGGAACCCGAGAAAACTTTGGAGCCGGTCTTTTTAAATAATGTTAGAATTCTTCTCAATAAAGCGCTTAGCCAGAAGGTTTTCAATGCACGTGAAAAATAAATGCTCATACCTACTTTTACTGCTAAATTTAGGATGCGCGGCAATCACCTCAAAGGGACAGCTTCCAGAAATTAACCTAGAAAAAACAACTCATGCCAAAGCATCCATTACTCTCCGTGTTTACTCTAATCTACACGCTGATTCGGATCTAAATGCAGAAACGGGCCTTTTCTTGAAATCAAAAACCAATCTACAGCAGGACCTCGAAAATAGCTTGAATGAATCCGGTTACTTTTCATTGGTGAAAGTTCAAAAGCTTCAATTTGATAGTTTTTCTTTGTTAGGCAAAGACATCTCCGCAGAAAAAGAAATAGCGCTAAATATAAAATTTCCAGTTGAGACCGACTACTTTTTAGATATAGAAAGTACCGAAACCTACTATGGCACCCACGGATATATGTATTTAGGCTTATTACACGGCCTTACACTTGGATTTTTCCCTATTTACTGGGACAACAAAGTGAACTTCAGTGCAAAACTATATGATAAATCTGGGAAACTAATCGACACACAAATTATCAAAGACCTGTCCACAACTTGGGCATGGACACCACTTTACTTTTTCAATGGCTTTAACTTGTTTCCAAATCGTTCAAATGACACTCGACAACCCATCATCAAAAACTCTACAAATCATTTATTAAAAAATATGAAATTCTAAATTACTGGTTTACGCCAGCATTCTTTAATTCTTCAAATGCCCAATTCGCTAGTTTGTAGGTATTTAAGGCCAGAGTACGATCAATTAAAAACTGTTCACCAGTTTCTTCTGGATACCGAATCGCAACTGCATATTTAGTCAATATTTCGCAAGGTTTTAGACCTTCAGCAAGTTTTTCATTTACGGGTAACACTAAAGACAACAAAACTTTTATATTATGAGTTTTATCAAAGCGGATTTTATTTTTTGCTAAAAAGCCTTTGATCGCTTTCTCGACAGCCTGCTGGCAAAGAAAAATCGCGTTTTCAAGAAAATCATCATTCCCGACATCAATGAGATGCCTAGCAACCCGGATATCTTTAGAAGCCTTGTCCATCCAAAGTTTTGAAGTTTTATCGATTTCAGCCAAGTTCAATTTCTCTACCTGTATTTATTGCGGTTTCAGGGATTGAACTAAAATCATCTTTTCTTTCGTTAAATGCAGTTAGTGAATAAGTCCAAACTTGAACCTCAACCCCCAAAGATTTAGCGAATTTTTCAGAAAGCTCAAATTGAAAATCTAGTCTCTTTTTGTCATCAAATTCAGGCAAAACCATCACAAAATCATAATCGGAATCAGGTCGAGCTTTACCATTAGCGCGAGACCCATAAAGGAATAAACGCAAAGGTCTAAACTGATTTTTCAGTTCCTCTGTAATTTTCTTTATAATTTCTTTTTCGATAGGATCTTCAAAATTTTGCATCTTAAAAATCTATAACCCAAATATGAAGGTCTTTAAATATTTATTTGAACAGGCCAATTTTTTTTAAATATCTTCTAGAATGCTCAATACCCATTAACGCAGTCATGCCAAAATAGAAAACTCCAAATACCAAAAGCACTAAAAGTAAGTTGGCGTAAACATGTTCGCTGTAAAAACCTTTTACCCACCAAACGATGGCACCACTTAAAATCGCGGGTCCCCAAAGCTTTACGATAAACCCCTTAGGAAAATGAATCTCTCCGACTTTGGCAAACAGCGCTCGCCGTAAAAGTAAGAACTCGATCCAACCTGACAAACCACCCGCCATTGTCAGTCCTGCAGTCCCCCACTTGGCCTCGATACCCAATAGGCCTGGCAATATCAGTCCGGCAAAATATCCAAATCCTGTGGCAAAAATGACTCTGAAAAGTGCGAATTTCAAAGGCGTCTTGGTATCTTTCAACGAGTAAAATGCCGAAGAAAAAAGTCTTCCCATAGTTGAAGACACCAGTCCCATGCTGTAACCGATCAAGACAATCCAAACCATGAACACGCCGTCTTCGCCGAACTCGCCACCTCGGTATAGGGCTCTGACAATCACATCACCAACGGTCCAAAAACCAATTACTGATGGCACCACAAAAAAAGCAATCTGCTGAAGACCTGCCGTCATTCGTTTTCTTAGATAGCTTGCGATTTCGTCATCTGTCCCCGTCGCTCCCGACATGGTTGGCAGTTCGGCTGCTGAAACGGACATTCCGAACAAAGAAATCGGCAACATGTACAAAGACTGCGCATAGGCTAAAGCAGAAACAGCTCCCGATGGTAAAAAACTTGCCAAGATATTATCGATATAAGCACTTAACTGCACCACTCCCTTAGAGGTCACCACTGGAGTGAAGTTTTTAAGAATTGTTTTAACTGGGCCCCGTTTGATGTCCAGACTCCATTTCAAATCCGGAGCGACTTTTAACACAGTCGGAATTTGAATTAAAAATTGCAAGGCCGAACCAACGAACACGCCCCACGAGGTGTAAATCACCAAAACCTTAGCATCCACTTTCAGACCAAAATAGTCCGAACCAAAAACAACCAAGGTGCCGATGATGGCTAAATTCCAAAGGACTGGCGCTGCATAGGAAAGAAAAAATCTTCGGTGACTGTTTAGAACCCCTAAACACCAAGCTGACATAACTAAAAGGCCCGTGCCCGGAAATAAAATCTGCACCAACAAAATGGTCAGATCTCGTTTTTCGCCAACAAACCCTGGAGCAATTAAATCAATTAAAAAGGGAGTGACTAAAACCCCGATGGCCACCACCACCGCATTCAAAATCGCCAAAAGACTGCCGACGATGGCCGCAACCTCGTCCGCCTCTTTATTTTTGCCTTGAGCTCTTAAATTGGCATAAACCGGGATCATCGAGGCCGAAAGCACCCCATCCCCCAAAAGATTTTGCAGAAAGTTGGGTATTTTTAATGCTGCATAAAAGGCATCACCCAAATCCGAGTTTCCGAAATAGAACGCGAATATCTTTTGGCGAGCCAACCCCATCACTCGGCTGAGCATAATTCCAGCTGCGACCAAACCGGCGCCGCCTATATTTTTGCTGGATTTTGATTTTTCTTTGTTATTTTGAGTATTTAGGTCTTTTCCCGAGTCCAATTTTGAGCCTAAATCCATTTCGTTCAATACCTTTCTCAAACTCAAAAGTTGGCAACTACCAATAAAAACAGCCCACAGCTCTAAAAAGTCTCATTCTTTTATAGTCCGTGCTTGCAGTTTCCGGACGGCCTGTGCTATCACCATCCTTCGTTAAATAAGATTACTGTGGAGGTTATCCCTTGGCAAATCATAAGTCGTCAGAGAAGAGAGCTCGTCAATCTGTTAAAAGAAACGCTCGTAACTCTCAAGTTAAAGCCGCTGTTAAAACTTTCGAAAAGCATTTAACTAAAGGCATTGAAGCTAAATCTAAAGAAGTTCCAGCTTTACTTGCTGCATACACTAGCAAAGCTATGCAAGCGGTTACAAAAGGCGTTTTGAGAAAAGAAACTGTTTCTCGAAAAATCGGCCGTTTGTCTTCTAGAGTTAACCAAGCTACTGCTAAGTAATTCTAATTAGAAATTTTAGAAAAAGAGAAAGCACCTGCTTTCTCTTTTTTATTTGTCTTCGCCTTTACTGATGTCGGCTCATTTATGGGCCCATTTCGATTTCGCAGTCATTTGAGGGGGATTTCCGATGACTAAACTTGTATTTCTCTTATCTGTTGTCGCAATCTTAAGCGCCTGCCATCCTTTTCGGTCACAAAGTACCGAAATCAAAATTGAACCGGTCACACAGGCCGAAACCCAAAAAATTCTATTTCAACTGCAAGCGGGTCACCCAATTTTGGGAAAGCTCGATTCAGTTGAATCAAGTGATGATGCTTGCAAAAACTTTCAAAGCACATTGCCCTCTTATTTCATTCAGGGCTTTGTCACCGTCCCAGAAAATTATGACCAACCTGAAGGTCGAAAAATCCAAGTTTTCTATTACGGCCGATTAGAAAAAAACAAAGCACCCGTTGCCTTTTACAATGGCGGCCCAGCCTCTGACAGCCATGGAAGCTCAAGGCTTTTGGAAAGACTACCACAAGCTCAACAACAGTCCTTTATCTACATCGACCAGCGTGGGACTGGCTGTTCGGCTCAATTTCCTCAATCACCAGCCACAGTTGAAAATGTCGAACGACTAACCCATTACACTTCTTTGGAAATCGTAAAAGATTCAGAAGTGATTCGCGAAAAACTTTTGGGGCCAGGCTCCCAATGGAAAGTTTTTGGCCAAAGTTACGGCGGATTGATCGTTCACCGCTACTCAATGGTCGCTCCGCAATCGATCAAAGGCGCTTTCGCCCATGGCTTTAGTGTCATGAAAGATCAAAATGAGTGGCTTAAGTTAAGGGTTAAGTCACAAAAACGCGTCTTTGCGATGTATTTAAAAGAATACCCAAATGATGAAGCAAAACTTCTAAAAATTCGCTCATTGATTTCAGAAACTTTATGTTTCAATGACGGTGAAACTAAGGTGTGCGGACCAAAAGTTATGGACGCCTTGACGATTTACTTGGGCTTTTCAAACTATTGGAAATATTTAAATCAAACCTTAGAAAGCATTCTTCCAAGTTCAAACCAAAACGAAAAATTAGACATTTCGGCTTTGCATGACTTTGTCCGCAATTATGTTTTTGGGGTTTACAACAACAATGGCTTGGCCGGAAGCGTGATCAGCCAAGTGGAAATGTCGAACGAGGGTTCCAACGATGCGGACTCGTGCGTGCTGGCTAATCAAAAATTAGCAGCCGAAGGCGAAAATCCTCAAGAATGGTTGATCAACGAGTGTCGCCTATTGTCGGGTATGCAAAACAATCAATGGGCTGATGTTTTAAAGACCGTCCACACTCATCGCACCATGACTCCCGAACAATTGAAGACAACGTTGACCGAAAATCCAAATTTGCCATTCTTTTTGTATGCAGGCGAAAAAGATGTTTTCGTTCCTGTTGAGACCTTTCAAGAAGAGATCGCTCAACTTGGAAATTTAATCCGATATCAACAATTTCCAAAATCTGGCCACGAGGGCTTTTACACCGAGCACGCGGTTTGGA